>JAFTUH010000029.1 GCA_017466375.1 Clostridia bacterium
AATGCTGTACGACCGCTTTTTGAGGGTGTAATGCAGGAGTGGCGAGGCGCGCTTTCTCACTGCGGTTCGGGCACGGTGCGGCTCTAACACCGCCCCGCGGTGTTAGAGCCGCACAGCCGCTTCGCTACCCTCCTGCACCACCTCCGCGCCAAAGAGGGGGAGGGGAAGACCTCCCCCTCTTGGAACTCCCTCTCCGGGGAACAGCTACAGCTGTATCACAGCATATCACTGTTTCTGAAGATGTGCCGCTGCATTTTGAATCTCCTCTCTGCTGTAAATGCCGCCAAAAGGCGGGCGGCATTTACGTCGAGGTTGCTTCGCAACCTCGCGGGAGAGTTTGCAAGATCGCGGTAATGTTCAGCAATAATCAAACTGCTGTCCACGCGTGCTGTTTCTCGTTTGAAATCGCACGTGAGTGTGACTTGTGAGATTCGTGTCCATACGCGAAGCGTATGCCGTTTTTATCAAATCTCTGTTCGACCGCGCGGGAGCGCGTCTTTTGCAAAGTCGTTTCTGCTATGGATGCACGAAAGTTCGATCATGACTCTCCTGTAAGATAAAGTGTAAGTGGTACGTTGTCATACAATTACCACTGAAAAAACGCGTATCGGGGAGAGAAGTTCCAAGAGGAGAGGGTTCTCCCTCTCCTCTTTGGCGTGGCGGTGGTTGCAGGAGGCGCGCCGCGCTACGCGCCTCCTGCGTAATCCCCCCAAAAACAGAATAAAGGAGTTTTTCAAAAAAAATTGACAAATGCGCGCAAATATAGTATAATACTATGGTATCATAACAGCATTGTGTCCATCTGCCGGAACTTTTGACGGGGATCGGGCGTCTGTTGTCCGTGTTCTCATGCCCGGAATTCCCTGAAAATGTGCATCGGGCAGATCAACTGAAAAGGAGCGCTCCGCTTTTTGCGGGCTGTATAGAAATGGTTATGGCAAAGAAAAATACGCTTTTGAAGAATGAGAATAAGAAATTTCATGCGGAGTTGAACCGCAAAAAGCACCGCGCCGTTATCGCACGGATGGTGATTATGATTCTCGTGGATCTGGTTGGGATTCTTCTCCTTCGCCGCCTCGCCGGGGACTTCTCGCTTGAGATCGTGTTCCATAATACGTGGCTGGCACCGCTGACTGTCGTGTTCGGTGTACTTAGTGCGGCGGCTCTCGTTTATCAGATCGCTGCGATTGTGAAGAAGATCGACACCGCCACGCATTTTGTTACCCCTGCGATGATCCTTTGCGTGATGCTGTTCTGCTTCCTTGCGTGCCTTTTGTACGAGCATCTTCTGCTCATGACGATTATGATCGCTTCGGCAGTCGCTACGGTGCTGTTCGTGGTGTACTGCCTGTATATGCACATTTTTTACCGCTGATTTTTCTTCCGAAACATCGGATTTGTGGGAAAATCCCAAAAAAATCATCATTTTCTTGGGAAAAATACAGAAAAAACTATTGAAAAATCACCAAAAATATTGTAAAATATAGTATAGTATACACAACATTTTCAAAAACGATCCGTTCTTTGCATTCCGAAATGCTCAAATATCGAAAGGAGTCGCCTTATGTCGAGCCGTCTTTTCCAGGGAATCATCCACCAAATGCGTGAAACCATTGACCGCGTCACCGGTGTCATCGACGAAAACGGTGTCATTATTGCGTGCAGCGAATTTGTCAAAATCGGAGAAATGAAAACGGGTATCCGTGACGAGCTTGCATACACGGCAGAATCCGTTACGATCGGTGGCGTTACCTACCGCCCCATTACGATCGATTCCAAGTGGGAGTACATCGTGTTCGTGGAGGGTGAGGACAAGCTTGCGGATAAGATCGCCACGATTCTTTCCGTGACCTTTGCCAACATAAAGAATCTTTACGACGAGAAGTATGATAAGAGTTCCTTTATCAAGAACATTATCATGGACAACATTCTTCCGTCCGATATTTACATCAAGAGCAAAGAGCTGCACTTCAATACCGAAGAGGTGCGCGTTGTGTTCCTTATTAAGTTCCATGCCAAGGGCGAGGTTCTGCCGTTCGATATGGTCCAGAATATCTTCCCCGATAAGAATAAGGAATACGTCATCAGCGTCGGCGAGCAGGATATCGTCCTCGTCAAAGAGGTCAAGCAGAGCGACGGCGTGAAGGAAATCGAGAAGCTTGCGAAATCCATCGCAGATACGCTCAATTCCGAATTCTATACGAAGGTTTCCATCGGTATCGGCAAGCCGGTCGACAATATCAAGGATCTCGCGCGTTCGTATAAGGAAGCGCAGGTCGCGCTTGAGGTCGGTAAGGTCTTTGATACCGAGAAGGATATCATCAGCTACGAAAACCTCGGCATCGGACGTCTCATCTATCAGCTGCCTACGACGCTCTGTGAGATGTTCCTTCAGGAGGTATTCAAAAACGGATCCCTCGAGTCGCTCGACCGCGAGACGCTCATGACGATCCAGTGCTTCTTTGAGAACAACCTCAACGTCTCCGAGACGTCGAGAAAGCTGTTTGTCCACCGCAATACGCTGGTCTACCGCCTGGAGAAAATCCGCAAGCTGACCGGCCTTGACTTGAGAGAATTTGACCACGCGATTACCTTTAAGGTTGCCTTGATGGTTAAGAGATATCTTACCACGAAGCCGACGAAATTCTGACAGCCGGTGCGGTTTTTGGACAGTAGATTTTGACATTGTATGGTACAGAGGGATTTGCGCCGGGGTTAGATCAGCCGTATGAGACGGTCTTCCCGGCGCATTCCCTTGCCATGTTTATACGGGATTTCTGCTGCTTTTGCATACATAAAAAACGATTACGAAGGATAGTATGATTACATTTAAGAACGTAAAGAAAACATATCCCAACGGAACCGTCGCTCTGAATGCAGTCAATTTGCAGGTGGAGGAGGGAGAGTTCGTCTTTATTGTCGGACATTCCGGTGCGGGTAAAACCACTATGATGAAGCTCCTCCTCAGAGAGGAGAAGGCAACCTCCGGCACGATTCTGGTTGGAAATTATAATCTGACGAGAATGTCGGATTTCCGTGTGCCCTACTACAGACGGGAGCTGGGCGTCGTTTTCCAGGATTTCCGCCTGTTCCCCA
>JAFTUH010000030.1 GCA_017466375.1 Clostridia bacterium
GTGGTCACCGATGATCTTGATGGAGTTCTTGTTAGCGCCGACAGTACCGTCACCGCCGAGACCCCAGAACTTGCATGCGATGGTGCCCTTTGCAGCGGTATCGGGAGCGGGCTTCTCCTCGAGGGAAAGACCGGTCACGTCGTCAACGATACCGATGGTGAAGTTCTCCTTCGGAGCATCCTTAGCGAGGTTCTCGTAAACGGCGAATACGGAGGACGGCGGGGTATCCTTGGAGCCGAGACCGTAACGGCCGCCGACAACGGTCATACCGGTTCTGCCGACCTTGGCAAGAGCGGTGACAACGTCGAGATACAGCGGCTCACCGAGGGAGCCGGGCTCCTTGGTGCGGTCGAGGACAGCGATCTTCTTAACGGTTGCGGGGATCGCTGCAGCAAGCTTCTCAGCAACGAACGGACGGTACAGGCGGACTTTGACAAGACCGACCTTCTCGCCGTTTGCGTTCATGTAGTCGATAACCTCTTCTGCAACGTCGCAGATGGAGCCCATCGCGATGATGACGCGGTCAGCGTCCTCGGCGCCGTAGTAGTTGAAGAGCTCGTAATTGGTACCGATCTTCGCGTTGACCTGGTGCATGTAGTCCTCAACGATCGCCGGGAATGCATCGTAGTACTTGTTGCACGCCTCACGGTGCTGGAAGAAGATGTCGCCGTTCTCGGCAGAGCCGCGGAGTACGGGATGCTCGGGGTTGAGGGAGCGTGCGCGGAATGCAGCGATCGCGTCCTTGTCAACCATTTCCTTGAGATCCTCATAGTCCCACGTCTCAATCTTCTGGATCTCGTGAGAGGTACGGAAGCCGTCGAAGAAGTTCAGAACCGGAACGCGACCCTTGATAGTAGCGAGGTGTGCGACAGCACCGAGGTCCATAACTTCCTGCGGGTTGGATTCAGCCAGCATAGCGAAACCGGTCTGGCGGCACGCATATACGTCGGAGTGGTCGCCGAAGATGTTCAGTGCGTGGGAAGCAACGCAGCGTGCGGATACGTGAATAACGCACGGCAGCAGCTCACCTGCGATCTTGTACATGTTCGGGATCATGAGGAGCAGACCCTGGGATGCGGTGTAGGTGGTGGTAAGCGCACCTGCTGCGAGGGAGCCGTGAACGGCACCTGCTGCACCTGCCTCAGACTGCATTTCGACAACCTTTACGGTGTCGCCCATGATGTTCTTCAGACCGCCGGCGGACCAGGTATCGGTCACGTCTGCCATAACGGAAGAAGGCGTAATGGGGTAGATTGCGGCAACTTCGGTAAACGCATAGGAAGCATGCGCCGCCGCGGTGTTGCCGTCCATGGAAAGTTTCTTTCTTGCCATGTGGGAAATCCTCCTTGAGAAGTGTTATTATGTATGGATATGCGCACGGTGAGCCGCACGCATCTTCATTCAGCATATATTATACATCTTTTTTTATCGTTTGTAAATATGATTTTGCAGATAAAAGAGTAAATTTTTAGAAAAAAAGGGGCGAAAACAAAGATTAGGCGGCGCGTAGCGCGGCGCGCACACCTACGCAGGAGGCGTTTAACGCGGAAGTCTCACTGCGGTTCGGGCACGGTGCGGCTCTAACACCGCCCCGCGGTGTTATTCACTACCGCACTGCCGCTTCGCTACCTCCTGTACCACCGCCACGTCGAGATGCCTTTTTAGAAAGGCATCTCGCAGAGAGGAGGGGAGAAAGATCCCCTCCTCTCTTGGAACTCTCCACCCCTGGGGTGCAGTTGAAACTGGAAACGAACGCACCACTTCCGCTGAAGCGAAACTGTGGCGTTTTGAATCTCCTATCTGCTATCGCTGACGGTATGTCTGCAAGATCGCGGTAATGTTTATCTGCGATCAAAGACTATCCACGCGTGCTGTTTTCAATTGGAGATCGTACGTATAAAACTTTACGCAATCCGCACCCCGCTATGTTTGCACGAATCCAGCGGCGTATGCCGCTTCTTTTGCAGGGACGTTTAGTAGTTGTTTGCACTGCACGTCGATCATGACTCTCCTCTAAGATGAGGAATGAGTGGTTGTTGTCTCATGTTTCACTAAAGCAACGCTATGAGGTGGGTGTGGGGTGCAGGGGAGAGGGCGGATTCTTCCGTCCCTTTCCCCTTGCCACGGAGGTGGTGTGGAGGGGTGGCGTGGCACACCCCTCCACTGCAGAACACGCACGGTGCGTGCTTTCGCAGGGAACACGGGGCAACGCTCTCTCATATCTTTACGCTGATCTCCCCCGAGGAGAGAACCTCCTCCGTGCCGTCGTCGCGGCGTACGATCAGCCCTACATCATCATCCACGGCGATTGCGTCCGCCATGTACCGATCCTCACCGCGGATCACCTCCACGCGATGCCCGATCACGAAACAGCGGCGGCGGTATTCCTCCATGTATGCCGGTTGTTCGTCGGCGATCTCCCTGTACCGGCGGAAGAATTCCGTCAGAAACGATGCCGCCAATTTTGCACGTCCGTTCTCGATCGGGGAGGGCAGGATCGCACCCGCAATCTCCGCGATCTCGGGAGGGAATCCGCCTGCCGGGGGCGCGACGTTTATACCGATCCCGAGCACGGCATACGCGAGCGTTCCGTCCGTGTGCAGCGCCGATTCCGTCAGAATTCCCGCTACCTTTTTGTCGTCCAGAAACAGATCGTTCACCCACTTGATCGCGCACTCCTTGCCCGTCACCTGCGCGATCGCGTCCGCTGCCGAGACAGCCGCCGCCGTGGTGATCCGAACGGCACGTTCCGCGGCGATCGAGGGGCGGAGAAGCACGCTTATGTACAGCCCCGTTCCGTCGGGGGAGAAAAAAGTCCGTCCGCGCCGTCCGCGACCGGCACTCTGTGCCGACGCGATCAGCACCGTGCCGTGCGGTGCGCCTGCCTGTGCCGCTTCGCGCAGAGCCGTGTTCGTTGAGGCGATTGTTTCAACGACGGTCAGCGCCGTGACAGGCGCATCCGTCGGCAAAAAGCGGCGTACAGACGATTCCGTGAGCATATCTGCTGCAGATGTCATGGATGTTTTTCCTCCCTTGGCAACAAATCGCATAATTATTCGTCAAAATTCATCCGTTTTCCAAAAAACTCTTGCAACGGAGACGAGATTGTGCTATCATATAGTGTACGCTTTTTTTACGAAAGCCCGAGTGCGCGTGCCGCATTTCCGCCGAGGATCGCCTGCTTGTCCGCCTCGCTTATGTCGAGGGATCGGATGAACGCGATTGTGTCGGCTGGGGAACCCCACGGGCAGTCGGAGGCAAACAGAATCCGATCCGCGCCGTGCGCACGGATCAGAGAGAGAACGTCCTCCTTTGATGCATACGCGCAGATGTACGCGAGATCAAAGTACACGTTCCACTCGCTCAGATGGCGGATCACCTCGTCGAACTGACGGTTGCCGCCGCCGTGTGCGAATACGATCATCGGCTTATCGGGATTTTTGCCGCCGTAGACGGCGTCGAGAAACCGCGCCGCTCTCTCGGGCGGACAGTGTACCGTTTCGGGAAATCCGTCGTCTACGCCTGCGTGGGTGACGATCATCAGTCCGTGCGCGAGTGCCGCTTTCGCAATGCGGACGTATCGCTCGTCGTCGATCATCACGCCCTGGTAATCGGGGTGGATTTTGATCCCCTTCAGACCGAGTGCGGCGATCTTCGCAACGTGCGCTTCGATATCCCCGTCGTCGGGATGGATTCCGCCGAAGGAGAGAAGCTTCGGGTACGTCCGGGCGAGGTGTGCGGCGCATTCGTTTACCGTATCAAACTGGGACGGCTTTGTCACGACGGGCAGAACGACGCCGAGATCGACGCCTGCCTCTGTGAGAACGCGGGTGAGATCTGCCGCCGTGCCGTTTGTGTGCGGTGTCGATCCGCTTTTGGCGGCGAGCATGCCGATCGTTTTCTCCGCGATTTTATCGGGAAACTGATGGGTGTGAAAATCAATAATCATACATTTGCTCCTGAGATAGAGTACCTACTATATTGTACTCCTGCGGGGGCGAAAGTGCAAGACACATTTTTTGAATATTTTTGTAAAGAACAGAAACGGAGACTATTCTATGCCGATTACCGAATTTTTGGAAAGAAACGCGCGGCTGTACCCGACGGAGGCGGCGCTGACGGAGATTACGCCGCAGAATCAGCCTGAGAGACAGGTGACGTGGCGCGAATTCAACCTGATCGAGACGGCGGAGGGCAAGGAATACCGTCGGGAGATCACGTGGCGCCAGTTTGATACATACGCAAACCGCTTTGCGAATCTGCTGATGACGCGCGGCGTCAAAAAGGGCGACAAGGTCGCCATTCTGCTCATGAACTGCATCGAGTGGCTGCCCGTGTATTTCGGCATTCTGAAAACGGGCGCGCTTGCCGTGCCGATGAACTACCGCTATGCATCCGATGAGATCCTGTACTGCGCCGATCTCGCCGACTGCTCCATGATGATCTTCGGTCCCGAATTTACCGAGCGAATCGAAGCGGTGCGCGAGAAGATGACGGGCATCACCGATTATTTCTTCGTGGGACGGCAGGATGAAACGCCCGCGTTTGCGGACAATTACGA
>JAFTUH010000031.1 GCA_017466375.1 Clostridia bacterium
GTCAGACCGACCTCGTCCACGTAGCCCAGGACACCCGCTTCACTGACGACGGGCAGACCGGCGGCGATGCCGTGTGCCGTGCCGCGATCCACGGTGAGGACGGTTATGTAGTTGCCGCTGCCGCGTCCGATCACGGATGCCTCGGCAAAGGTGAAATCGGTGTGCGCGCGTTTCATTTCCAGAAACCCGGTAAGATATTCGTTCGTTTTTTCGATCTGCTCCGCGTTGTAGAGCCGGTCGCGCAAATCGGCGTTTTCCTTTTTGAGCGCGGCGTTCTCTGCGACCAGATCGTCAAATTTCGTATAGTAGGATACAAATCCGTCGATGGCGTCCGTGATATAGCCGAAGCATTTTTCAAACGGTGTCACGATCACGTTCACGACGTTTCTGAAAGGGATCGGAACGCCGGCGGCATAGAGAATCCCCGGTACAGCGGTGAGCAGTACGGCGGCGATCACGATCGCGATGAAAAACTTATTTCTGAAGAAATCCCGCATGGCGGCTCCTTTCCTGTGAATCGGTCTGTAGGATTATCTGCTGCGGAAGGTCACGATGCCGGACATATCGCCCACGCTTTCGATGACGTGACCGATGCCGACAGCGACGCAGTCCAGGGGGGATTTTGCGATGGTGGTACGGATACCGGTCACACGGCTGATGAGCATATCGAGTCCCGAAAGCAAAGCGCCGCCGCCTGCCAGCATGATGCCGTTGTCGTAAATATCGGAGGCAAGCTCGGGCGGGGTATTTTCGAGCGTTGTGCGGATGCAGTCGATGATGTGGGAGATCTCCTCCGACATAGCCTCGCGGATCTCCGCTGAGGTGACGGAGATGGTGGCAGGCAGTCCGTTTAGAAGATTGCGTCCGCGGATGACCATATTGCCGCGGTCGGACTGCGGATAGACACTGCCGATATTCTTTTTCAGCATTTCCGCCGTCATCTCACCGATGAGAATATTGTGCTTGCGCTTCATGTAGGCGATGATTGCCTCGTCCAACTCATCTCCTGCCGAGCGGAGGGAGGTGGAAAGCACGATACCGCCGAGGCTCATGACGGCGACCTCCGTCGTACCGCCGCCGATGTCGACGATCATGCTGCCCTGCGCGTTGGCAACCTTCAGACCGGCACCGATGGCAGCCGCGATTGGCTCCTCAATGAGGGCGACGGACTGTGCGCCCGCCTCAAGTGTGACGTCCTGCACAGCGCGTTTTTCAACCTCTGTAACGCCGTAAGGGATACAGATAATAACGCGCGGACGGCTGAAGAGGGTGTTGCCGGCGACACGGTTGAAGAAGTGGTGGAGCATTGCCGCCGTCACGTCAAATTCAGCGATAACGCCGTCCTTCAAGGGACGCATAGCCGTGATGGAGCCGGGCGTTTTTCCGAGCATGAGCTTCGCCTCATTACCCACGGCAACGACGCGGCGGGAGCGTGCCTCCACGGCGACGACCGACGGCTCACGGAGAACGATCCCTTTGCCCTTCACGTATACGAGTGTGTTGGCAGTACCGAGATCAATACCGATACTTTTTCCCATGATTGTATTCTCACCGCCGAGGCGGTGTCCTTTCCGTGTTAATCTTTATATAAAACAGTTGTGTTTGCTTTCAGAAAAGGGGGAGTTGAAACTGCTCCTTCAGAATCTCCCCGACAAGGGAGACGGGCAGACCGACGACGTTTGCGTAGTCACCCTCGATGCCTGTAACGAACAGGGAGGCACGTCCCTGAATACCGTACGCGCCCGCTTTGTCCATCGGCTCGCCTGTAGCGATGTACGCGTCGATTTCCGCATCGGTGAGTGTGCGCATGCGGACCGTTGTCCGTGCGTGCGTTGTGACTGTTGTTTTGCCGTCCGTCACCGTCACGCCTGTGTATACGTGATGCTCTCTGCCCGAGAGAGATTCGAGCATATGCTTTGCGTCCGCCTCATCCTGCGGTTTGCCGAGGATGCCGCCGTCCAAAGCGACCACGGTGTCTGCCGCTAAGATGATCGCGTCGTCCGGTGCAATCGGCAGTACTGCCTGCGCCTTTTTGAGAGACAGCAT
This sequence comes from Clostridia bacterium, assembly GCA_017466375.1. Taxonomy (GTDB): domain Bacteria; phylum Bacillota; class Clostridia; order Oscillospirales; family CAG-272; genus SIG701. The sequence goes on from JAFTUH010000031.1 coordinate 2,047, forward strand.
CTCCACCGCCTCGTGCGGCAGGATACCGTCGGGCAGAGATTCATCCGTGTCCGCGGTGAGAACGGTGTGGGGGATGCCTGCCGCCGTCAGAAGCTCGTGCCGTCTGGGGGAGGCGGAGGCAAGAATCAGATTCGTTTCGTTTGTCATGGTGTTATTTCTTCGCGATCAGATTGCCCAGAATGAGCGAGAGGATGATAAAGATAATGACGGAGATGTTCAAATTCAGCGATAGGCCGAGCGTGATCGAGAGTACCTGCAGATTGAACGTCGCAGGTGCCGCCATGCCGAAATTCATGCCGTAGCCGAGCCACGACAAAAACGGGACATCCGCGCAGAGATCGGCGGCGAGCGTGCCGACAACAATGCCTACGCAGACCAGGAAAAAATTGAGCCAGAATTTACTTTTCATATACAGTTACCGTTTTCCTTTGGAGTATCAGAGTTTGCCTGTCGAGCCGAAGCCGCCCGTGCCGCGTGCCGTTTCATCAAGAGAATCCGCGACGGTAAAGCATGCCGTTTTGTACGGCAAAAACATCAGCTGTGCGATTCTCTCGCCGGGTGTCACGGTGTAGTCCGCCGCGCCGTCGTTGCGGATACCGACGCAGATTTCGCCGCGGTAGTCGCGGTCAATGACGCCGATGCCGTTGACGAGGGAGAGTCCGTGCTTGAAGGCAAGACCGGAGCGTGCGCAGACGATGGCGACCACGCCGTCCTCCTCCATGGAGATGGCGATACCGGTCGGCACGGAGCGCGATTCGCCCCTCGGAATCGTAAGCGGGGCGTCGATTGCCGCGGTCAGATCACAGGCGGCGGCGCCCTCCGTTGCGTATTTCGGGACGGCGGCACCGTCTCTCAGAAGCTGTATGCGTACACCGAGCGTATCAGCCATGATAATCTCCTTTATTTCAGACGTCGGATTTTGGAGGGATCGGCAGGGGAGCGTCCGTCACGCCACGCGCGAAGGATCTCGGCAACCTCGTCCCTTGTTTCGGTTGTGAAGAGGAAATGATACCGTGCAGCACCGAGGGAGGCGAGCGTTTTCTGCTTGTCCGCCATCCAGATCGGCACGCTGTTGTAGAGCACGTTCGTGCAGTCGTACATTCCCACGAGAGGGAAGGACACACCGGTTCGGTCCTTCAGCCCCGCAAGGCAGAGATGATTTTTCTCCACCGTATCCGTCTCGGCAAATCCGCCCGCGCGGTGGAAAGCGCACGCCGCACCGCCGTCCGAGATGGCACAGCGGAGGGTGAGCATGAGGGGGATCCGTCCGTAGACAATGACGGATTTCGGCTGTCGGATCGCGCGGATGGCACCGAGCGGCAATTCCGGCGACGGTGTGACAGCGGTGCATCCCATCTGCAGAATCTCCTCGGCGCAGAGGCTGTTGAATACGTTCAGCCTGAGCGATGCCGATGCGGGAATCCCCATTTCGGCGGCAAGACGAATCTGCGCCGGGCTGTGTGCGATCACGGAGGAGGGCTTTGCCAGAGAGAGTGCGGCACGAAGCTGTCCCATCCGCTTGTCGGGAGCGTATTCGGGAAGCGTAACGCCATAATTTTTCGTACGGCAGTGCAGGGGCAGGGAGATTTCATCGAAGAACGACTCTGCCTCGGCAGGGATCTGCGCGGGGGAGAGAAATTCCGCCGTCAGAAGCGGTGCGGCAGGCGGCGTATATGCGGATATTTCACGGTTGGCCGGCAGACGGGCGCCGCCGTGACCTCCTGCCAATACACGCAGAGCCGCGCGGCGAAGTGCATTCAGTTGTGCCGTCGTCAGAAACAGTCCGTCACCGATATCGGCGGTGAACGATTCCAGCACGTACGGTGTGCCGCCAAGCTTTCCAATGTTTTTCTCTGCAAGTTCGGCGGTCAGCGGTGCCGATTTCGCCGGTGCGGCAATGACACCGTTTTCCGCGACCGTTACCGTTTTGCCTCTCACTGTCACAGACAGCGATACGGGCGTATCCGCATTGACAGTCAGATGCGCCGCCAGCGGTACTTTTTTTGTAAGTCCGGGGAAGGATTCCGCTTTTTTGCTGTTTTCGGTGTCTTCCTCGCGGCGGATACCGAGCATACCGCGGAAGGACTGCTTGGCGTAGCCGTCGGTGAATCCGTCGCGGCTGAACAGCCCGGCAAGATGCTCGATCTCCTCTTTCGTCGCGTCGCGGCGCTCGTCGAGGAGTTTGCGGTACATTTTCGTCACGCCCCAGACGTAGTCGGCGGATTTCTGCCGCCCTTCGATCTTCAGGGAGGTGACGCCGCTGAGCAGAATCTCGCGGATGTGCGAAGCGAGGCACATATCCTTGAGGCTCAAGGGATACTGCGACAGCGATACACCGTCTTTGCCGGATACGGTATAGGGAAGGCGGCACGGCTGGGCGCATTCGCCGCGGTTGCCGCTTCGTCCGCCCATGGCGTAGCTGAGCATGCACTGTCCGGAGAACGACACGCAGTGCGCGCCGTGGATAAACATTTCAATCTCCAAAGGGGAGCGGTCGCAAAGAGACGTGATCTGCCCGATGGAGAGCTCCCGCGGACAAACCATGCGCGAAAAACCGAGTGCTTTGAGCGCCGCGGCATCCTCGGAGGAAACGCCCGAGAGCTGTGTGCTGGCGTGTAGCTCCATGTCGGGAAAACACTCCCGGATCATTGCCGCCACGCCGAGATCCGCCACGATGAGGGCATCCGCCCCCGCTTCGTTCAGACGGTATAGCGTCTCATATATCGGCGAGAGTTTTTTGCCGTCCGGCAGGATCTCCGTGTCGCGCACTCTCGTGTTGACGGTAATGTACGATTTCACCCCGTACGCGCGGCAGAGGGCGACGGCATCGGCAAGCTCGGTGTCGTCAAAATTGCGTGCCCGCATCCGTGCGCTGAAATTCGTCGCGCCAAAATAGACGGCGTCTGCACCGCCTTCGATCGCGGCGGCGAGTGCCTCGGGCGATCCCGCAGGTGCGAGCAGTTCGGGGCGTTTATCAGTCATCCGCAGCCTCGGTCAGAGCTTCGCTGAGAGAGGATTTGCCGCCCTCGCGCAGAAGCTGCTCGATCTCGGCGAGCTTGCCGCTTTTGGGCGTGTCCTCCCCCTGCGTACGCAGAAGGGACTCGATCTGACGGATCTTATCGGAGCGGATCGGGGAGGCCGCCTCTTTTTTCTCGGCAGGCACTTCCTCGACCTTCGGAGCGGGCTCCTCCAGCGGGACTTGCTGCAGGGCCTTTTTTCTGGCGGGAGCTTTCTTCGGCTTCTCGGATTCTTCCGGCTTTTCCTCAGCGGATACCTTCGTCGATTCCGCCTCTGCCGGTTTTTCCTCCGGTGCGCTCTCCGCACGCTGGCGGCGCAGATTTGCCTCGTACAGGGCAACCTGTGCCTCGAGATTCTTCAGCTTTTTCTCAAGCTTGATTTTTTCGCCCAGCGCGTCGAGGGCGATGAGGATCGCCGCGTCGATCTTGGCACAGCGCTTGTTATGTACGGTGAGATCGGTGATCTGCGTGTCGAGCTTTGTGACGAGATCCTTTACGAAATCCTCCGGTTCGTCGGAGAGGATCGAGAGCTGAATGCCCGCGATTTCCAGATTGTATTTCTGTTTCATTTCCATAGCTGTAATCTCCGTTTTTTGAAAATTCGGGGTGTGATTGCCGCTTCCCTCTTGATTTCTGCGCGGAGTGTGATATAATTTAAGAGGAAAGTGTGCGCATCACATAGATATTCATCTTTAATTATAATATATTCTGCGCGCAAATGAAATACATTTTGAAAAAATCATGTAAAAATTTTTATGAATTTGGAGAAAAAACAGGGAATTATGGAGCAAAATGAGAAGTTTCGGCGTGTTGTGGTTAAAATCGGTACCTCCACGCTTACATATCCGTCGGGAAAACTGAA
>JAFTUH010000032.1 GCA_017466375.1 Clostridia bacterium
CTTGTCGGAAACAGACTGCTTCGCGCCAATGCGATCAGCGTGCCGGACAAGTTCATCTTCGGTGAGGGAGAGAGAGATCGCGCTGATGCTTTTCTGAAAAGCGAGTTGGATGCGCATCCCGACTGCGTCGGTGAAATTCTCGTTATGCCGACGGACACCCCCGAGGAGATCGAGCGTCGACTCATTCATAAGAATGTAATCGGACTGAAGTGCTATCACCTGTTTGCAAACCGCGAAAAGACGTTTGATGCCGCGATCGGCGAATATCTCCCCGAAAGCGCGTGGGAGGTTGCCAACAAGCACAAGCTCGCCATCACGCTCCACATGGTGCGCGATACTGCACTTGCAGATCCCGACAACCTCTCCTACATTCAGACCATGGCAAAAAAATATCCCGATGCGGTACTGATCCTGGCGCATGCGGCCCGCGCGTTCGCGGCATGGACTGCCATTGAAACTGTCGAAAAGATTGCGCATCTCGAAAATGTATGGTACGATTTCGGTGCTGTCTGCGAATCCCCTGCGATCATGCAGATTATAAAGAAAGTCGGCATAAAGCGGTGCATGTGGGGTACGGACTACAACATCTGCCAGCTTGCCGGCAAAGCGATCTCGATTGCGGACCAATTTTACTGGATCAATGAGAACGATCTCGCTTCCTTCGCAGCTACATCTCCGACGACGTTCCACTCGTGGCTGATCTCCACCGAGACGCTTATGGCACACCGTCAGGCGTGTCAGCTGCTTGATCTCACCCGCAAGGACGTGGAGGATCTGTTCTACGAAAACGCAAACACCCTCTTCTCCCGATAAACATAGAAAAACGGCGGAACAAACACCTGCCGTTTTCTTTTTTTACTCATATCAATATCGTCAAAAAGCCTTGATTTTCAACGAGATATGCAGTATAATGATTGTGTATGTGACTATGGCGTTTTGTCGCCGGTTCGCCTTTCCTGATCGGATGCGTTTTTTGGCGTTTCCTGCTCTCACATACGATCCCCTACATACAAACGGAGGAATCCCATGAATCAGAAAAAAGGACCCGCGAGCAATCTCGCCCTCATTGAGGACGTGCTCGCCGAGTACGCCGGCGTCCCCGGCAGTCTTATCACCATTCTGCAGAAAGCACAGGACGTCTACGGCTACCTGCCGCGCGACGTCATGTATCATATCGCGAACCGCGTCGGCGTGACACCTGCCGAAGTGGTCGGTGTCGCCACGTTTTATTCGCAGTTCCGCCTTGCCCCGATCGGCAAGTATCTCATCATGTCCTGTCAGGGAACAGCTTGCCACGTCAACGGCAGTGAGCGCGTCAGTGCCGCCGTCGCATCCTACCTCGGCATCAGCCACGGTCAGACGACGGAGGACGGACTGTTCACTCTTGAGCACGTCGCGTGCCTCGGGTGCTGTTCGCTTGCGCCCGTCATCATGATCAACGGCGAAGCGTACGGCAATCTGACGCCCGAAAGCGCGATCGCCATTTTGAAGGATATTCAGGCAAAGGAGGGTGCATCATGCGCATTGTAATCGGAGAAGGCTCCTGCGGTATCGCGGCAGGTGCGGCTAAGGTCCGCCTTGCCATCGAGGCACTGCTTACGGAAAAAGAACCGTTCACGCTCGGCAGTACGGGCTGTATCGGTATGTGCTATCTCGAGCCGATCGTCGATCTGTACGACGGCAAAACACTGCTCCGCCGCCTTGTGCGCGTATCTCCCGATGATGCGGAGGCAATCGTAAACGCGGCGCGCACGGGTGATCTCTCCCTTGTGGACGCAATCACGATCACTGCGGAAGATGAAGAGTTTCTCACAAAACAGACGCGCATCGCTCTGCGCCACTGCGGCGTGATCGATCCGACGTCCCTTGCCGACTACTGCGACGCAGACGGATATAAAGGACTGAAAAAAGTACTCACGACCATGACGCCCGAGGAGGTTATTGAGGAGATCAAAATCTCCGGTCTTGCGGGACGCGGCGGTGCCGGATTCCCGACGTGGTTCAAGTGGAATGCCGCACGTCAGAGCGCGGGCGAGCAGAAATACCTCATCTGCAACGCGGACGAGGGAGATCCGGGCGCATTCATGGACCGCGCCGTGATTGAATCCGATCCGCACAACCTGATCGAGGGCATGCTGATCGGCGCGTACGCAATCGGCGCGAAAGAGATGATCGTGTATGTCCGCGCGGAGTATCCGCTCGCAATCAAACACCTGGAAGAGGCGATCCGGCAGGCAAGAGAAGCGAACCTCCTCGGCGAAAATATCCTCGGTACGGGCTTTTCGTGCGATATGCGAATCAAAGCGGGCGCGGGCGCGTTCGTCTGCGGTGAGGAGACGGCACTGATTGAATCGCTGGAAGGCAAGCGCGGCATGCCGCGTCTGAAACCCCCGTTCCCCGCACAGAAGGGATACATGGACGCACCGTCCAACATCAACAACGTCGAGACGTTTGCCAACGTTTCGTGGATCATGCAGAACGGCGGTGCCGCGTTTGCCGCCATGGGCACGGAGAACAGCAAGGGCACGAAGGTCTTTGCACTCACGGGCAAGATCCGAAAGGGCGGTCTTGTCGAGATCCCGATGGGCAAAACGCTCCGCGATGTCATTTTCGGTATCGGCGGCGGCATCAAAGACGGAAAACAGTTCAAAGCCGTGCAGATGGGCGGCCCGTCCGGCGGATGTATCCCTGCTGAGCTGCTGGACACCGTCATCGACTACAAGGCACTCGCCGCGACCGGCGCGATCATGGGATCGGGCGGTATGGTCGTCATGGACGAGGACACCTGCATGGTCGGCATGGCGAAGTTCTTCCTCGATTTCACCGCGCTCGAGTCCTGCGGCAAGTGCGTACACTGCCGTATAGGCACGAAGCGACTCCAGGAGATTCTCACCCGCATTGTTGAGGGCAAAGGCAAGGACGGCGACATCGAGCTGCTGGAGGAGCTTTGCACCGCCGTCAAGGACGGCGCGCTCTGCGGCCTCGGTCAGACGGCGCCGAATCCCGTACTGACGACGATCCGCTACTTCCGCGACGAGTACGAGGCACACATCTACGACAAAAAATGCCCGACGAAGGAGTGTCCCGCGCTCCGTACATATACGATCATTGAAGATAAGTGCCGCGGCTGTACGCTGTGCGCAAAACAGTGTCCCGCCAAAGCGATCACGGGCGAGGTCAAAAGGCCGCACGTTATCAATCCCGATCTCTGCATCCGCTGTGATCAGTGCCGTAAGGCATGCAAATTCGGCGCGATCATTATGGACTGAGGAGGCAAAGTATGGAACAAATCAAAATTACCGTCAACGGCGTCGAAATGATTGGCGAGAAGGGCGAAACAATACTGAATATCGCTATGAGAAACGGGGTGGAGATCCCGAATCTCTGCTACAACAAGAATCTGAAGCTGTACGGCGCGTGCGGACTGTGCGTTGTCGAGGCGGAGGGCATGCCGAAACTGCTTCGCGCCTGTGCAACGGTCGCGGCGGACGGCATGGTGATTCACACCGATTCGCCGAAGGCGAAAAATGCACGCAAGGTCGCACTTGAACTGCTGATGAGTGATCACCTCGGCGACTGCAAGGGTCCGTGCGAGCTGAAATGCCCCGCACACACGAACGTGCAGGGATATCTGAAAGAGATCGCGCTCGGCAACGACAGAGAAGCCGTCCGCATCATCAAAGAAAAGATTCCGCTGCCCGCATCGATCGGGCGCGTGTGTCCGCATCCGTGCGAGGGCGGATGCCGACGTCAGCTCGTGGAGGAGCCGCTTTCGATCGCGTATCTGAAAGCATTCGCGGCGGACCGTGATCTTGCCTCCGACAATCCGTACCGTGCCGAAATCGCGGCGGAAACGGGCAAGAAAGTTGCCGTCATCGGCGGCGGTCCGGCAGGACTGAGCGCGGCGTACTATCTCCGTCTGAAAGGTCACGCCGTGACTGTCTATGATGCGATGCCCGAGATGGGCGGCATGCTCCGCTACGGCATTCCGGAATACAGACTGCCGAAAGCGGTACTGGCGAAAGAGATTTCCGCCATCGCCGAGACCGGCGTTGTGATGAAAAACGGCGTGAAGATCGGCAAGGATATCTCGTTCTCCGACCTTCGTGCGCAGAATGATGCCGTGCTCGTGGCAATCGGTGCATGGAAGAGCAGTACTGTTGGTTGTCCCGGTGAGGATCTGGACGGCGTGCTCGGCGGCATCGACTTTCTTCGCGAGGTCAACATGGGCAATATCCCCGATATCGGCAAAAACGTCGCCGTTGTCGGCGGCGGCAACACAGCGATGGATGCCTGCCGTACCGCGATCCGCTGCGGCGCGGAGAACGTATATGTCATCTACCGCCGCACGAGAGCCGAAGCCCCGGCGGAGGACATCGAGATCACCGAGGCGATCGAGGAAGGCGTGACGTTCAAATTCCTGACAAATCCTGCCGAGATCATTGGCGAGAATGGCAAGGTTGTCGCCGTCAAGCTGCAGATCATGGAGCTGGGTGAGCCGGATGCCTCCGGACGCCGCTCGCCTGTGCCGGTGGAGGGCAAGTTTGAAACGCTCCAGATCGATACGCTGATCTCCGCGATCGGTCAGAAGTGCGATCCGGTCGGATTTTCCGAGATTCCGCTCGGCAAGCGCGGCACAATCACCGCAAGCGAAGCGAACTGCCTGACGGAACTGGACGGCGTATTTGCCGCCGGCGACGCAACGAACCGCGGCGCGTCCATTGCGATCGACGCGATCGCGGAGGGCGATCTTGCGGCAAAGGCGATCGACGCGTACCTGACGGGCGCGCCGATGGATTTCCCCGAGCCGTACTATTCCGAAAAGACTGTCACGGCGGAGATGCTCGCCGACCGTGAGAAAGCGGCGCGTGCCGTGATGTCCGTGAAGGATCCGGCTGTCCGCCGCGGCAATTTTGAATCGGTCATCAACGGATTCACCGAGGAGCAGGCGAGAGCGGAAGCAAGTCGCTGTCTGAAGTGCGGATGCCACGATTTCAAAGACTGCAAGCTGATCCGCTACGCAAATGACGTACAGGTATCCCCTGCCCGTTTCGGCGGCACTTTGCATGAATCGTTCACCGAGCAAAAGCTCGGCATCATTGAGCGCGATCAGGGCAAATGCGTACTGTGCAATCTGTGCGTGCGCACCTGCCGCGAGGAGGTCGGTCACGGTCTGCTCGGGCTCGTCGGCCGCGGATTCTCGACCGTCATCCGTCCCGAATTTGAGGGACAGGCGGAGGAGATCTGCAAGGACTGCCGCAGATGTGCAGAGCTCTGCCCGACGGGCGCGCTTAAGATACTGAAATAATAAAAAAGGGGGCGCCGCCCCCCTTTTTAACCCCCTGCGAGCTTTTGAAAAAGCTCGATCAAAACTTTAAGGCAAGGGAAAACACTGTTTTGTGTCACCCTTGCCCTAAAAGTTTTTGCGGGGTCAAAGGGGGGCTTTTTTCAAAAAGCCCCCCTTATCTTTCTTATTTCTTCATCAAATCGTACTGGACGTGCACTGCCTGCTCTTGTGCCTTGAGGCAGAGCTCTGCCGCTTTGAGCGTATGCTCCTGCGTCATGGCATTCTCGGTGCGGTTCAGTGCGTCGAGGATCATCTCGCTGAAGAACGGAGTACCGGTCACGCCGTTGGCGTCGATGACGTACTCGCCCTTCTCGTTTGCGAAATAGACCATGTTGCCCGGCAGATCGGGACGGCCGAGATCCTCGTACTTACGAACCTCGATCACGCCCTTCGTACCGAGCAGGTACACGCGTCCGTCACTCCAGGTACGGAGTCCGTCCGGCGTATGCCAGTCGAGGCGGAGGTAACCAAGCGCGCCGTTATCACCGACGAGTGTAGCGTCACCGAAATCCTCAAACTCCGGATACTGCGGATAGGAGTAGTTACCGACTCTTGCGGACAGGATCTTTGCGTCCTTGTTCTTCGTGAAGTAAAGGAACTGCTCGATCTGGTGGCTTCCGATATCGCCAAGGATACCGCCGTACTGCTCGTGGATGTGGAACCACTCCGGACGGGGATTTGCACCGTAGCGGTGTCCGCCCGTGCCGAGCACCTGGATAACGTCACCGATCTCGCCTGCCTCTACCATATAACCGGCAAGGAGCGATCCCTCGTGATTCAGTCTCTCGCAGTAGTAGCACCACATGCGGCGGCCGGTTCTCTTGATCGTCTCGCGGACGGCATCAACCTGCGCAAGCGTCGTCATCGGCGCCTTGTCAACGAAATAGTCCTTGCCTGCCTCCATCACGCGGATGCAAAGATCAGCTCTCTCATTCGGGATACCTGCAGCGCAGACGAGCTGTACCTCGGGATCCTCCAGAATGCGATCCACGCTGTCCACAACGGTAACGTACGGGAATCTCTTGACGAATGCCTCGATCGCTTCCGGCTTGTCATCCCAAACGTACTTCAGGACGGCACCGCCTGCGATCAGCTTTTCGCACATCGAATAGATGTGACCGTGATCCAGATCTGCCGCCGCAATAACGTACTCGCCCGGCTCAACGACCTTCGGATCCTTTTTTGCAGGGGCATAGATTCTGCCGTCTGTCAATTTGTACTCTGCCATAGTATTTCTCCTTTTATATAAGCATACATTTCACGTTGTATGCTGATTTACGCAAGTTTTTTGTCGAGATTCTCGCGAATCGCTCGAAGGAACTCTGCGCTGTTGACTGCTTTCGTTTCAATTCCTTCGGCGAGGCTTACGAGATCTTTCGTCATAATGCCGCTTTCCAGCGTTTCAATGCATGCCGCTTCCAATGCGTCTGCATACGTCATAAGCGCATCGATTCCATCCAGTTCGCCTCTCTTGCGGAGCGCACCGCTCCACGCGAAGATCGTAGCGATCGGATTGGTGGAGGTCTCCTCGCCCTTGAGATAGCGGTAATAATGACGCGTGACCGTGCCGTGCGCCGCCTCATATTCGTAGCAGCCGTCGGGGCTGACGAGCACGGACGTCATCATAGCGAGCGATCCAAACGCGGTCGATACCATGTCGCTCATGACGTCGCCGTCATAGTTCTTGCACGCCCAGATGAAGCCGCCCTCCGAGCGGATCACGCGGGCGACCGCGTCATCGATCAGCGTGTAGAAGTAGGTGATGCCCGCTTCCTCAAACGCCGCTTTGTAATCGCTCTCGTAGACTTCGGCGAAAATATCCTTGAACGTATGGTCGTACGTTTTGGAGATCGTGTCTTTCGTGGAGAACCACAGATCCTGCTTCGTGGACAGGGCAAACTGGAAGCACGCATGCGCGAAGGAGCGGATGGACGAATCCTTATTGTGCATGCCCTGAATCACGCCGGCATCCTTAAAATCGAAGATCGTCTGTCTTGTTTCTTTGCCGTCCGCGTCGGTAAAGACGATCTCCGCCTTACCGGCACCGGGAACGCGGAACTCCGTGTTCTTGTACACGTCGCCGTAGGCATGACGCGCGATCGTGATCGGCTTTTTCCACGTGCGCACGGACGGTTTCACGCAGTCGATCAGAATCGGCGCGCGGAACACCGTACCGTCGAGGGCGGCGCGGATCGTACCGTTCGGGCTCTTCCACATCTCGGTGAGGTTGTATTCCGTCACGCGCTGTGCGTTCGGTGTGATCGTCGCGCACTTAACGGCAACCTTATATTTTTTGTTTGCCTCAGCCGCCGCGTGCGTGACCGCATCCTTTGTGCGCTCTCTTTCGGGCAGACCGAGATCGTAGTACTCCGTTTTGAGATCAACGTACGGCAGAATCAGCTCGTCCTTGATCATCTTCCACAGTACGCGGGTCATTTCGTCCCCGTCCATCTCGACGAGGGGGGTTGTCATTTTGATCTTTTCCATCATTCAATACCTCCGAACTTTTGGAAAAAGGATTATTTCGTCATGGATTCTTTGTAGTAGTTCATCAGACATCCCGCGAGAATGATGTCTCTCTCGTCCGCGGTCAGTCCGCGCACGTACAGCGTGATATCGGCAACCGTGCCGTCCGCTTTCACGACCTTCGCAGGATAGACTTCCTCGCCTGCGGCGATCTTTGCGCGCACGTTCGGGATGAACACGAGATCGCCCGTCTCATACGGGAACGCCTCGTCCGCATCGATCGTGAAGGGGAGCATGCCCCAGTTGATGCAGTTGGAACGGTAGCGCTTGGTGGCGTACTCGTAGCAGATATTCGCCATGCCGCCGAGCACTCGCTGGCAGGATGCCGCCTGCTCACGGGCGGAGCCGTCACCGGGCTTGTTGGCGAACACGCACGAGCCGATCGCGGTCGTTTTCGCAAGGGATGCGTCACCGAGTTTCGCAAACGCAGCGGCATATTTTCCGTCTGCTGCACCGTCGCGGCGCACCTTCTCTGCTGCGGCGACCGCTTTGGCATGACCGACGTACTCGGGCACACGGCGGGAGAGCGTCAGCTCGCTGAGACGGATCGGGTTGGAACGGTAGGAGGAGGACTCACCGGACGGGATCAGCTCATCCGTCGTGGTGACGGGATCGCGGATGACGGCGGCAAGTTCGACCATGAGGTTGTCGGTGAGGGCATACATCGCCGGCCAGTCGGTAATGTTCGGACCGAGGATCAGATCCGTCTCCAGCTGGGGCTTACCGAAGCCGTTGTAGACGCGTTTCTCATACACTGTGCGGTCGAACACGAACGGGCGCTTCTTCGGCTCGTAATCGATATCGGTAGCAGCGGTGATGACACCGCCGTTTGCCGCAGTCGCGGCGATGGAACGTGCGTCCATCAGTGCAACGGCGGAAATCTGTCCCTCGCCGGGCTTGGAGCCTTCGCGGTTCGGGAAGTTGCGCGTCGTATGACGGATGGAGAATCCATTGTTTGCGGGAACGTCACCCGCACCGAAGCACGGACCGCAGAACGACGGCTTGATGACGGCGCCTGCCTCCAAGAGCGCGGCACTATCACCGTTTCTCGTGAGCGCGAGGCTGACGGGCACACTCGTCGGATAGACGGAAAGCGAGAAATATCCGTCGCCGCAGGACGCGCCCGCGAGGATATCCGCCGCTTCGTCAATGTTTTCATAAATACCGCCGGCACAACCTGCAATGATACCCTGATCGGCATAGACTTTGCCATCCTTGACCTTGGAGGTGTAGTCGGGATTCGCCTTCGGGAATCTCTCCTTCGCCTCGGCTTCCAGCTTTGCAAGAATCTCTGCAGCGTTCGCGGTAAATTCGTGAATCGTATACGCATTGGACGGATGGAACGGAAGCGCAATCATGGACTCCGCTTTGGACAGATCGATCTCGATCACGCTGTCATAATACGCGGTCTTGCCCGGCTTCAATTCCTTATACGCCTCGGGACGTCCGAGCGCCTCGTAGTACGCGCGGATCTCGTCATCTGTCTCCCAAATGGAGGAAAGGCACGTCGTCTCCGTCGTCATAACATCGATACCGCAGCGGAAATCGGCAGAGAGATTCTTCACGCCGGGACCGACAAATTCGAGCACCTTATTCTTGACGAATCCGTCCGCAAATGTCGCACCGACAAGGGAGATGGCAATATCGTGCGGACCGATACCGCGCTTCGGCGTACCGGTGAGATACACAAGCACGACCTCGGGGAATTTGATATCGTATGTATGGCGGAGAAGCTGCTTGACAAGCTCGGGACCGCCCTCACCGACGCCCATCGTACCGAGCGCACCGTAGCGGGTGTGACTGTCCGAGCCGAGGATCATGCCGCCGCACTTTGCGAGTTCTTCACGCGCATAGGAATGGATGACGGACTGATTGGCAGGCACGTAGATACCGCCGTACTTCTTAGCCGCGGAAAGACCGAATACGTGGTCGTCCTCATTGATCGTACCGCCGACAGCGCAAAGGCTGTTGTGGCAGTTCGTCATAGCGTAGGGGATCGGGAACTCGGTCATACCGGACGCGCGTGCCGTCTGGATGATGCCGACGTAGGTGATATCGTGCGAAACGAGCGCGTCGAAGCGGATCTTCAGCCCGTCGCCTTCGCCGATATTGTGCGCGGCGAGAATCTGCGCCGCGATCGTATTTTTCCGTGCTTCGGCAGGGGAGAGATCCGCGCTGTCGCAGATTTTTCCGTCTACCAGAAACGCGCCGTTTTTGTGAAGCTTGATCATGATTGTACATCCTTTCCGAGAAAAACCGAAATCATCATTATTATACAGGAAAATCGCGTCCGTGTCAACGGGAGCGCACGCAATTTTATCCAGGAAAGAGAGAAAAACGGGGCAAAATTGCGCCTGTCACGAAAAGTTTTTTCTCTCCGATACGTCTTGACAAGGAACCCGGTACATGCTATACTATTCCTATCAATCCAAGAAGGCGGAACAGGCATGAACGATAAACCGATTATCCTTTTTGACACCGACATGGACACCGACTGCGACGACGCGGGCGCGTTTGCCATGTTGCTCCGCGCGCACAAGGCGGGAGAGGCTCATCTGCTCGGCGTGATTGCCGATTCGGTCAGTCCGTACGCGGCATCGTGCTGCGAAGCGATCGCGCGGTATTACGGGATCGACATACCCGTAGGTGCGGTACATACGGCTGACTACTGCTCTTCTGAAAACGCCGCACGCTTTGCCGCCTACCTTGCGCACAGCGAAAATCTCAAAAGCAGACGAAGCTACAACCACATTCTCGCCGCACCTCTTGCCAAAACGGACGCGGATTATCCGTCGGCGAAAGAGACGTACCGCCGTCTGCTTGCCGAGGCGGAAGATCAAAGCGTTACCGTTTTATGCGTCGGAATGTTGACGGCACTCACCGAGCTTTTGACGAGCGAAGCGGACGGAATCAGCGCGCTTTCGGGCGTGGAGCTGGTTTCTCGAAAGGTATCGCGCGTGATCGCCGTGGGCAATCCCGAGAAGGAAAACGATTTCAACTGGAGCATGGACGCCGTTGCCGCTGAGACATTCTTCGCGCTGTGTCCTGTGCCTGTTTATATCAGCGCAGACGGCTCGGATGTAATCACGGGGGAAACGCTGAGCCGCCTTTGTCCCACAGATCATCCGATACGGCGTGCGTATGAGCGTTGGCTCGGCAAACCGGATTTCGGACGCGCAAGCTGGGACCTGATCGCGGCGCTCTACGCCATGGTGCCGGAAACGCCGCTTCTCGCAGTCAATCCGTGCGGAACGTGCAATTTCGATGCGGCAAACAAGCGCACCGTCTTTACCGCTGGGGCACGGCAAGATATGCGAATCACCCGCACATGCCCGGCGGATGCAATGGCGGCGGAATTGAATAAAAGGATGACAGAATGAAAAAAGGCAGAGTATGCAAATCGCATGCTCTGCCCTTTTTATAAAAGTTTTTGCGGGGGATCAAAAGGGGGAGCTTTTTTCAAAAAGCTCCCCCTTTAACGTTCGCCCCTTACGCCTGTGCGGCATCTACGATCTTCGCAAACTTTGCGGGAACGAGAGACGCGCCGCCGATGAGACCGCCGTCCACGTTCTTCTTCGCGAGCAGTTCAGCCGCGTTTGCATCGTTCATGGATCCGCCGTACTGGATCGTCGTTGCCTCAGCGATCTCCTCGCCGTACAGCTTCGCAATCACACCGCGGATGATGGCGCAAACCTCCTCCGCCTGCTCCGGCGTAGCGGTCAGTCCCGTACCGATCGCCCAGACCGGCTCGTATGCGATGATGACGTTCTTCATCTGCTCAGCAGGAATGCCGGCAAGATCGAGCTTCGTCTGCATGGAGACGATCTCCTCCGTAATGCCTGCCTGTCTCTCCTCAAGAACCTCGCCGAGGCAGAGGATAACCTTCAGTCCTGCGTTCAGCGCAGCCTTTGTGCGAAGGTTGACCGTCTTGTCCGTCTCGCCGAAATACTGACGGCGCTCGCTGTGACCGACGATAACGTACTCCACGCCGCACTCGGTGAGCATGGAAGCGGAAATCTCGCCCGTATACGCGCCCTTTGCCTCAAAATGCACGTTCTCCGCGCCGATCTTCACGTTCGTACCTGCAGCAGCAGCGACAGCGGTCGCGATATCCACATACGGTACGCACAGAACGACCTCGCAGCCGTTCTTGCCTTTCACAAGTTCTGCCGTCTCTTTGACAGCAACAGCCGCCTCGGACGGGGTCATGTTCATTTTCCAGTTGCCCGCGATAATCGTTTTTCTCGTAGCTTTGTTCATGGTGTCCTCTGATATTTTCTACAATTATTTTTTACATAATATACCGGAGAGCCGGCGGCTCTCCGGTACGGTAGAGTCTTATTTGTCCTGCAGGCAAGCGATGCCGGGCAGCTCCAGTCCCTCAAGGAACTCAAGCGATGCGCCGCCGCCGGTGGAGATGTGCGTCATCTTGTCAGCGAAGCCGAGCTTCTCAACAGCTGCTGCGGAGTCACCGCCGCCAATGATGGAGATCGCGCCGGACTCAGCAACCGCATTGGCAACAGCAACGGTACCGCCTGCGAAATTCTCCCACTCGGAAACGCCCATCGGTCCGTTCCAGATAACGGTGCCTGCGCCCTGAATGGACTTCGCGTACAGCTCCTGCGTGTACTTACCGATATCGAGACCCATCCAGCCGTCCGGAATGGAATCGGAATAGATGCGCATGAAGATCGCGTCTTCCTTATACTCACGTGCGATGACGTTGTCAACGGGAAGCAGGAAATTTACGCCCTTTGCCTTCGCCTTGGCAAGCAGATCCTTTGCGAGATCGAGCTTATCCTCCTCGCAGATGGACGTACCGGTCGGGTAACCCATCGCGCGGAAGAAGGTGTATGCCATACCGCCGCCGATGATGAGCGTGTCAACTTTCTCGATCAGGCTGTTGATAACACCGATCTTATCGGAAACCTTCGCACCGCCGAGGATCGCAACGAACGGGCGCTTGGGATCCTCAAGAGCGCCGCCCATGATGGTGAGCTCCTTCTGGATCAGGTAGCCGCAAACTGCAGGCAGATAATCCGCAACACCTGCGGTGGAAGCGTGTGCACGGTGAGCCGTACCGAACGCGTCGTTTACAAAAATCTCAGCGAGAGAAGCGAGTGCCTTTGCGAACTCGGGCTCGTTCTTCTCCTCAGCTGCGTGGAAGCGGACGTTCTCAAGCAGGAGAACCTCGCCGTCCTTCAGAGCAGCAGCCTTTGCCTGTGCATCGGGACCGATAACGTCCTTAGCAAGCGTAACCGGGATACCCTTCTTTGCGAGATCGTCAGCAACGATCTTCAGAGAAAGCTTCGTGATATCGCCCTTTGCCTTCTCGAGAGCGGCAGCCTTTGCAGCCTCCTGCTCCTCAGCAGGCATAGCCTCGATTTTCTTCTTCTCTTTCTTGGAGAGAGCGAGCTTCTCGTCAAGCACGTTGTGCGGACGGCCCATGTGAGAGCAGAGGATTACCTTTGCACCGTTGTCCACGAGGTACTTGATGGTCTTCATTGCACCGACGATACGCTTGTCGTCCGTGATCACGCCATCGATAACGGGTACGTTGAAGTCACAGCGTACAAGCACTTTTTTGCCGGATACGGCAATGTCTTCGACTGTTTTCTTGTTATAAGTCATAGTATTTCTCCTATAAAAAATATACAGAATAAATTTTACACTGATTAATATACCACATTTTCCCGTATTTATCAACGGTTTTTTGGAATATTTTTTAATAATTCCTCTCAAGAAGGCAATTTTTTTTGAAAAACCGAAGTCTTTGGCGTGCCTTCCAAAAAAAGTTTTCGATTTTCCGCGAAAATTTTGAAAAGAGGGTTGACAACGGGCAATCGTTCTGTTATAATAGTTGTCGTCGCAAAGGTGCGGAGTGACACGCTGGTGTAGCTCAGCTGGCAGAGCAGCTGATTTGTAATCAGCAGGTCGGGGGTTCAAGTCCGTCCACCAGCTCCACTTTTCTTTCGCGAAACTGAATAATATGGGGGAATTCCCGAGCGGCCAAAGGGGGCAGACTGTAAATCTGTTGTCAGTGACTTCGGTGGTCCGAATCCACCTTCCCCCACCAAGCACAAGCATCCTTACAGGATGCTTTTTGTTTTGCTTGGTGGGAGAGGAAAGGTGGATTCGGGAAGCCTGCAGATGCCGCCAAGAGTCCGGCGGCATCTGCGTTCGAGCTTTCCTCAAAC
>JAFTUH010000033.1 GCA_017466375.1 Clostridia bacterium
AACGAAGATGATATCTCCTTCGTTAACTTTGTACTGCTTTCCGCCCGTTTCGATAACTGCAAACATGGAAAGCACCTCTCTTTCATTTATGACTCGCTAACGTCGGGCTGCGTTTCCGCATTTAAGCCCGCATTATGCGGCAGAATACATTTTATCACAGAAAAGGCGCCGTGTCAAGTCTTTTTTCATCTTTTTCGGCAAGTTTTCCGTGTTTTGGACGATTTTATTTATCCGCTGCTCGAACAGCCGATTCTGCGGCCGTTAGAGTGTTGCGCAGAAGCATCGTAATCGTCATCGGACCGACGCCGCCGGGCACGGGAGTAATAGCCGATGCCTTCGGCTCCACAGATGCAAAATCAACGTCGCCGCAGAGTTTTCCGTCCGCCTTACGGTTCATGCCGACATCAATGACAACCGCCCCGTCCTTGACCATATCTCCGGTGATAAACTCGGCACGTCCGACAGCGACCACAAGAATATCGGCACGGCGTGTTATCTCCGCAAGATTTTTCGTACGGGAATGCGCGATCGTAACCGTTCCGTTTGCGTGGAGAAGCAGCATCGCCATCGGTTTGCCGACGATATTGCTCCGTCCGACAACGACGCACTCCTTCCCTGCCGGATCGATATTCTCATGCCGGAGAAGCTCCATCACGCCTGCCGGTGTGCACGGTAGATACTCAAAATCACCGATCATGATTTTGCCGACGTTCTCCGTATGGAATGCATCGACATCTTTATGCGGCGGGATCGCGCGAAGGATTGCCTCCTCCGAGATATGCTTCGGCACCGGCAGCTGCACAAGAATGCCGTGCACGGCATCATCCTTGACAAGCGCATCGATCTGTGCCAGGAGCTCCGCCTCCGTTGTTTGCTCGGGCATTTCGATCACGCGGGAGGCAAATCCAACCTCCTCGCACGCACGCTTTTTGTTGCGGACGTAAACCTGCGACGCGGGATCCTCACCTACGATAATTACCGTCAGTCCGGGTGCAAATCCGTGCTTATCCTTAAACACGGCAGTTTCCGCCGCAATCTCACCGCGCACTTCCGCAGCTATCTTTTTTCCGTCAATCAGTACTGCCATCTTCAACCTCCTTGGCTTCTGCCGGTTCTGTTTCACCTTTTTTCGTCTTACGTATACCGATGATCATAAGAACAACACCAACGACGAACGTGATGCCGCCCACCCACTGTGAAACACGAAGCGGACCGATATACAAACTATCTGTGCGGAGTCCCTCAATCAGCATACGTCCGAATCCGTACCAGACCATGTAGAACAGAAACATCTGTCCGTGGAATTTCTTCTTTTTATAGAATACCGTTATGAGAACGAGTCCGACCAGATTCCAGAGCGATTCATAAAGAAAGGTCGGATGGACAAAGATCGAACTGACAAAGGATTCGCCGCCATCATAGCTGAGATGAATGCCCATCCGCCACGGAAGCGTAGTTGCGGATCCGTATGCTTCAACGTTGATAAAATTACCGAATCTGCCGACGATCTGCCCGACGATGACGGAAGGGCCGGCGATATCCGCAATGATGGGAAAGCGGATATGCTTGCGCCGTGCAACGACGATACCGGCAAGGAATCCGCCGATAATGCCGCCGTAGATGGCAAGACCGCCGCCGGGAATGTTTATCATGCCAAGCACGGTATCACGCAGATTTTCCCAGAACGTGCCACCCGTGACGATATACGTATCCAGCTTCATCAGAACATAGTACAGACGTGCCCCGATGACGCCGCAGATGATAAGCGCGAGCGCAAGATCGATGATATCATCCGATTTGACACGCTCAATTTTCGCATGATACAGTGCATAGAGAACAGCAAGTATCATCCCTACGGTAATGATAACACCGTACCAATACACATCCAATTTTCCGATAGAAAACGCAACACGGTCCATATGGAACGGCTCAATGCCGAATCCCGGAAATGACACATATGTCATGGATACACCTCCAAAAAAGCAGGTGCCTGCCGGTAAACGCAGGCAGACACCATGATGGGATCAAAGAAGATTTACGCCATTTTCCGCACAGAGCTTCTTCATTGGCTCCGGCCAGAACGAGGACTGCACCTCGCCGATATGCGCCTTTCTAAGGAAGAACATACACATACGGGACTGACCGATACCGCCGCCAACCGTATACGGAAGCTCGCCGTCCAGAAGAGCCTTGTGGAATGGAAGAGCAGTACGCTCCGTGCAGTTCGCTTTGGTGAGCTGACGCATAAGCGCCGCCTCATCGACACGGATACCCATGGAGGAAAGCTCCAACGCAATATCGAGAACAGGATAGTACACAAGAATGTCGCCGTTCAGCTCCCAATCGTCGTAGTCGGGGGCGCGGCCGTCGTGCGGCTTGCCCGATTTGAGCTTGTCGCCAATCTGCATGAGGAACACAGCACCTTTATCCTTCGTGATGCGGTACTCGCGCTCCTTCGGCGTGAGGGTGGGATACATATCCTCAAGCTCCTGGGATGTAATGAAGAAAATATCCTCCGGCAGAAGCCGGTCGATAAACTCGTACTCTTTTGTGATGTAGATCTCCGTGTGACGGAGGACGTTGTAGATACAGCGCACAATCTTTTCAAGCGTATCGACAGTGCGATCCTTGTGGGCAATGACCTTCTCCCAGTCCCACTGATCGACGAACATGGAGTGGATCGCGTCGGGATCTTCATCGCGGCGGATCGCGTTCATGTCGGTGTACAGCCCTTCCCCTTCGGAAAAGCCGTACTCCTTCAGCGCCATGCGCTTCCATTTTGCAAGAGAGTGGACAATTTCAAGATTCTCTCCGCTTTTTAGATCGAAGCGCACAGGACGCTCGACGCCATTCAGTGTATCGTTCAGACCGCTCGTCGAATCGACAAACAGCGGTGCGGATACACGCGTGAGATTAAGCTCGATCGCGAGATCATCCTCAAAGAAGTCCTTGATCTTTTTGATCGCGACCTCCGTCTGCCGGAGGTTCAGAATTGATTTATATCCTTTCGGAATACTGAATTCAGCCATAAACAGTCAGCGGCCAAGCCGCGCCCCCTTATTGGTGATAAAGTTTTTTCGTTTGATACTTCGGCTCGCAGGTGAGATTCATGCCGAGCTTGCTGAATACGTTCTCATCCACGTGGGAAAGAATCACGCTCGAATGCGCCTCACAGTGCCTGAGCGACGCAATAGCACCCATGGCTTTTGCAGCATTTGTATCGGTCGTCGCTGAAATCGCAAGCGCAATCAGCACTTCATCCATATGCAGTCGCGGATTATGATTGCCCATATGGTTAACCTTGAGACCGGAGATCGGCTCGATAACGCTGGGCGAGATCAGATGCACGCTGTCATCAATTCCGGCAAGTACTTTCAGTGCATTCAGCAGAACTGCCGAGGAAGCACCGAGGAGCGAGGAAGTCTTACCCGTGACAACAGTTCCGTCAGGCAATTCAATCGCCGCCGCAGGCTGACCGGTTGCCTCCGCAATAGCCAGTGATGCCGCCACGACCGGTCGGTCCGCCACCGTGATGCCAAGGGAATTCATGAGAAGCTCCTGGGAATATACCTCGGACGGATCTGCATTTCCCTTTCGAACCGTACAGCGCGTTGCATAGTATCTGCGCAGGATTTCCTGTTTAGACGCAGCGCAGACCGCCTCGTCATCCGTAATGCAGTAGCCTGCCATATTTACGCCCATATCGGTCGGGCTCTTATAGGGAGAATCGTTGTAGATTTTCGTAAACATCGCGTTCAGCACGGGAAAAATTTCGATATCGCGGTTATAATTGACCGCCGTCTCTCCGTACGCTTCGAGATGGAACGGATCGATCATGTTGACATCGTTCAAATCCGCAGTAGCGGCTTCATACGCAACGTTTACAGGATGCTTCAGCGGCAAGTTCCAGATCGGGAACGTCTCAAATTTTGCATATCCCGAACGGATGCCGCGCTTATTCTCGTGATACAGCTGCGAGAGGCACGTCGCCATCTTTCCGCTGCCGGGGCCCGGTGCGGTTAAAACGATAAGCTCACGCGTCGTCTCAATATAATCGTTTTTGCCGAAGCCGTCATCACTGACGATCAGCGGAATGTTGGACGGATATTCGGGAATCGGATAATGACGATAGGTCTTGACGCCGAGCGCGTTGAGCCGCTTCTCAAACGCATCAGCCGTGTGCTGTGCGCGGTAGTGAGTAATCACGACACTGCCGACGTACAAACCGATGCCGCGGAATGCATCGATGAGACGAAGCACCTCGAGATCGTACGTGATACCGATATCGCCGCGGCGCTTGTTTTTTTCCACATCGTCCGCACTGATGACAATCACGATCTCCGCCTGATCCTTCAGCTCCATGAGCATACGAACCTTGCTGTCAGGAGCAAAGCCCGGAAGCACCCGGGATGCATGGTAATCATCGAACAGCTTACCGCCGAACTCCAGGTACAGTTTCCCGCCAAAAGAGGCAATCCGGTCACGGATACACTGGGACTGCATTTTCAGATATTTATCATTGTCAAATCCGATTTTCAGCATTTTTTCACCGCCGCACTACTGTACATTGTTGTAATCTGGTTGGATCGCCAAAACATAAACAACCACTATACAGTATACCACGTTTTTCACTCTTTTGCAAGGCTTCGGAAAAGTTTTTCCTAAAAGATGAAAAAGAAGCCCCGATGAAATTCGGGACTTCTTTGATCAGCGCAGTTCTTCCCTGCTTACTTTTCCGTCATAACCGAAGCCGTTACACCGCTGACACC
Source organism: Clostridia bacterium (assembly GCA_017466375.1). Taxonomy (GTDB): domain Bacteria; phylum Bacillota; class Clostridia; order Oscillospirales; family CAG-272; genus SIG701. Next base: position 4,770 of record JAFTUH010000033.1, read on the forward strand.
GTCGATCGTGTACGATACCTCGTAGTAGTACGCACGCGCGCCGTTCGGAACAGCGGTAGTGATCACACCGTTCGTAATCACGGCATCTACGGACAGCCAGCTCGGTGCGGCGCCGTTTGTATATGCATATTCGCTCGTGAGATAATAAATCTTCGCACCGGTAACGGTCACGTTGTCCGGATTGACAACAGAAGCAGTACTGTTCTGAAGAAGCACGGCAGGAATTTGTGCCGTATTCTTGCAGACAGAATCCGCAAACAGGTACGATTCGGCGCGGCTCCAACCGTAGGAATGGCTGTGTGCCCATCCGTTGACTACGGAAAGGCGCGTATCCGCGTTGTTCTCAACAGTATCAGCATACGAAAGCATATTCGTATTCATGGAGAATGCGGCATCCGTGTTGGAGCAGAGCCACAGAACAGGCATATCCGCGAATCCGAACCGATCCTCTGCGAGCCACATTTCAGGCGTATTTCCTTTGGAGAAAACGTCCTTAAACACAGTATGAGACTCGAGCAGATAGCCGGATCCGTACACGGGCACAGCAAACGCATAGCGGTTATCATAGCCAATCGTAAGCGAGGTGACTGTTGCGCCCCACGAAATACCGCTGATTCCGACCTTGTTACTGTCTACTCTCGGATCGCTGCGAAGGAGAGTATTGGCATGAATGGTCTGCGCAATGGCATGATACATCCACTGGGACTCATACGGATTGGTCGTATCGTTCATCGCCTGGTTACGGGGAGCGGTAACGTATCCGTCCTCAAGAAATTCACCATACAGACCGTAGTTCCAGTTTTCCGTCTCACCGTTGTACTCTCTGTCGCCGGCTGTATTGTTCAGCGGGAAGAAATTATTCGTAGACAGGCTGATTGCCGCATATCCGCGATCGTTCCACTCTTTTACCCACGCGGCATACGGAATACCGCTCTGGCTTCCGTGCACAAGAACGACAGCGGGAACGGGGTTATCCGCACTTGCTCCTTCGGGGAAACCAAGATACGCAAAAACCTTCGTTTTCTGACCGTCAATTGTAACACCGTCATAGGTGATGGCCTTGATACCGGCATATGTACCAACCGGATTGTATGCGGATACTTCCTTTTAGGAAACGGAATCGTTTACGGCGGACAGAAGTGCCGCCTCATACGGCTCATGGAACATGTTGTAGGAAGCCTGACCGAACTTCATGACTGCTTCGAACAGGTCGTCGCCGGTGGTCTTACGTGCTGCATAGCTCTCCACGCTGTCTTTGATGATGCCGTATACGGTGCCGTCAGCGTTGTACATCGTCACCGTGATGAGTTGCGACACGTCGGCTGCTACCATCGTCTTGATGCTGACTCCGGTAAAGTTGCCAAGTTCCATGAAATCCGATGCAGTGACTGTATCTGTTATCAGCTTACCATAGTGGTTCGTAAACGAAATCTCTGCGTACATGCCCTCAGTGTTCGTGATTTCCTTGAAGAAAGCAACCAGCTCAATACAGCTTTCGAGTTTCAGTGATGCACCTGCACCCTTATCGCCCATATCGCTCCGATCAGTCATCGGTACGCTCTGGGTTGCAAACTGCTGCTGTGACTCTGTCAGCTCGGCGTTGGCGAGATTCTCGGTATCATAACCGAACTGTACCTGCGATGCTGCACCGTAATTCAAACAGTCAACTGCCCATGTTTTCGATTCAGCATCAAAGGAGGCAAACTTACGCTCGATATAGCTCTTAACACTGTCCGTAAATACTTGACTGACTGCCTGCCCGTCGCCGTTGAATACCTGAACGTGTATCTCGTCAGCCATTTCCTTTGCGGCAATCCCGTCGAAAGCCACATAATAGTAGACTGTACCAAGTGTTGCCCATTCGTTAATCGGAACCGTCTTCGTAACGTCAGCTCTGCCGTCTGCATACGTCTTTGTAATGGTGACGTAGTAATCGGACGCATCCGCGGGAATGTAAGATTGGTTGAAGAAGAAGTTCAGTGACAATGAGTTTCCAAGCGTCATCGAAGAACCGTACAGATTGAATCGCCCGGTCTCGGGGTCTACAGGCTCCTCGGTTTCTTCCTCTTTGTTGATTGTAAATGTATCCACAACAGTAATCTCATCTGTGGTACCGGTACCAAGGTTGTAGTTCACAAGTGTCAGAGACGTTTCCGTTACATCGATACGCATCATCTGACGGGTATTCGCGGTTGCTTTGACTGCTGTGTACAGGTTCTCATGCTCAGCGGCATTGACCTGCGTAGCGGATGCAGTAGCAGCCGTCACGTGCAAAATACCGTCTGGATTCTTAACAGACACCGGTACAGAGGAAACTTTCAGATCCGTATGCACGACACCAGTATCATCCGTCCAGGATACATACGTTGGCGTATTCGAACCGTCTGCGTAGGTGTAAGAGCCGTCTTTATACGGTGTAATGACGGATGCATCAATGTAGTTGCCGTTTTCATCCTGTGCCGGCTTGATAATATGCGTACGAGTATAACAGTGATCGTGACCGGACAGGACGAGATCGATACCGTTTTCGTAAAAATACGGGATCAGATACTCACGCATATTGACAAAGTTATACTGCTCTGTTCTGTTATACACGCCGTCACTGTTGACGGTATAGTTGCCATGATAACTCGATCCGTATGGAGAACGGTGGTAAACAACAATCTTCCAGTCGATATCAAGATCCCTCGTCTCCTCCATGACGCTCTCTATAAATGCGCCGTGCGCATCGGCAGCCGCTTTATCGGCAGCTTTGCTTGCAGCAGAGCCGCTATAATCCAGGAAATCGTTGTTGTTCAGCACAAGGAACAGAGCATTGTTATAAATGAACCAATAGTCGGAACTGTTTGCAACGCCTGTTACCGGGTCAGCCGTTGCACCGATACCGGAAAGATTCGGCTCGTTAAAGTGATAGGAGTGCATGCAGTGATCGTAGTTATCATGGTTACCGAGAGTAACGACGGTCGGCATGCTGAGCAGCTCGTCGTGATTGGAATAGACATCGAACTGTTCTTCGTGCGCTGCAAACGTATTGCCGAACTGGTTGATCTGGTCACCGACGGAGAGCATGAAATCGGCAGATGCAAATTCATCCGCAGTAACAAGCTGATTCAGCGTTCTGCCCCACGTCTCGTAGTCAAGGTCAAGATTGTCGCCGCGTCCGACCTGCGGATCACCTACAACAGCAAAGCTGAAAGCCCCGTCAGAACCCGTCGAGAACGGAATAATGTCGGACTTTGCCTCACCGTTTGCAAGTTGATAATAATAATCGGTAGAAGGTTCAAGTCCTTCGATTGTTGCCTTGTTTGCGAAGTAGTAATCCTTGACAGAGTCTGTTCTCGCGGCGGTGACAACGGTTGCTGTCTCCGGGAACGCGCCGTCCACCATCTCGGATGCCTTCGCGAATGTGATGGTGCCTTCGCCCTCGTCAAGCGAGAACCAAGTGAAATTCAGTTTGGATTCATCCGCACCAAGCTGGAGAACGATGTTCGTAAATGCGGGATAACCCGAAAGATCGACTTCATCCTCCACCTCGGGAGACAGCGTGAACGCGAAAGCCTGAATATACGCATTACTGCGCGGCTGCGTACCGTCCATCTTCCAGTTTCTGTACGCCTTAAACGTATGCTCGCCCGCCGTAAGATATACTGTCATACCGTAGTAAGATGCAGTAGCAGGATATGTGTGGATACCGAATGCATCGAAAATCTTGCCGTTATCGATCTGCACGTAGGCACCGCGACCGTTGTTATCGGATACAAAATCAAGCCGGAATGCGTAGTATCCGTCTTCAGGGACAGTAAACTTTGCGCAGTACGGATTCACAGAAGGCATGGAAACACCGTTGAACTGGGAGCCTGCAGTCGTGTCAAACACGGTGAAAGAAGTGCCGAGGGTGTTCTTATTATAGGAAATAATATCCGCATCATAGAAGTTGACCGTCGTGATGCTGCTCTCTGTCGCATTCTCAAATGCACCGACGGGCGTCGCGGATGCTTCCATCTGACCGATGGCAAAGGCGTACGCAAAGCCTTGAATATAGCCAGTACTGCGAGACGGCTCTCGCATGACCTTGAAGGTGTGCTTACCGGCAGTCAGGTTGAGCTCCATACCGTAGAAAGAAGCGGTATATGGGTAGGTGTGAGAGTCAAATGCATGATACATCTGGCCGTTATCGATCTGTATGTAAGCACCGCGTCCGCTGTTATCGGAAACAAAATCGAAACGGATCTCATACGCACCGGTGTACGGAACGGTAAACTCGGCAACATAGCCTTCCGTCGGAATATTGACGCCGTCAAACTGTCCGCCAGCAGCCGTGCTCCACGTACCGATATCCTTACCAAGGAGTGCCTCATTGTATGCAACGATTTCGTCGTCATACAGGTTGACAGCACCGATGGTATCAGAGGTTGCGAATGCGCCGACGGGCGTATCCGAAAGTTCCATCTCGCCGATCTGCAAAGCGTATGCAAAGCCGTGGAGGTATGCATTCGTACCTGCCGCACCGCCGTACTCGGTGTTCGGAAATACCTTGAGCGTATACTCCTGCCCTGCAATCAGTTGAGCGGAAAACCCGTAGAAATTGATTACATTGGGGAAAGTACCCACGGTGTATGCATAGTAGATCTCGCCGTCGTCAATTTGGACATACGCGCCACGACCGTCGGGATCACATATGATATCGAGACGGAAATCATACGTACCTGTATACGGCGCGGTGAATTTTGCAAAATAGCCGCCATCGGGATTGCTGACTGCGTCCATCTTGTTAGCCGAAAGGGTATAGAGATAAAAGGACTTTCCGCGTGTATCTCGGTTATACGAAACAATATCCTCATCGGAGAATTTGACCTCAGTGATCGAGAGCGAATTAGCAAACGCACCGAGCGCAGAAGCGGACTGTTCCAGCTCGTCGATCTTGAGTGCATAAGCAAAGCCGAAGAGATATGCGTTCGTGCCTACCGCACCGCCGAGGTCCGTGTTCGGAATCACCTTAAACGTGTACTCCTGACCTCCTGTCAGTTCTGCAGAGAAACCGTAAAAATTGACAACCTGACCAAACGTATACTGAGCATACGCATGGAAGATCTCGCCGTCGTCAATCTGGACATACGCGCCACGACCGTAGATGTCGGTGACAATGTCGAAACGGAAATCATACGTTCCGGTGTACGGAGCGGTAAACTTCGCCTCATAACCGCCGACAGGCATACTTACGCCCTCCAGACCGTTTGCTGCCTTTGTGTAGACAGTAAACGATTTGCCAAGCGTATCACGGTTGTAGGAAACGATTTCCTCATCGTCAAACCGTACCTCGGTAACAGAGGATGAGCTTACAAATGCGCCGAGTGCAGAGTTTGAAAGTTCGAGCTCTGCATAATCGCTTGAAGCCGCCGCAACGGTTGTGACAGACTGTGCCGCAGAACTTCCGATAAAACACGGAAATACAGCGGAGAACGCCATCACAAAGCAGAGGAAAAGGGACAAAATCTTTTTCATGGAATGGTTCCTTTCATCTTTTCAATTTGAATGCGCCGCATTCTATATCAAGTATAGCAAAACGGGAGCATTGTTGTCAAATAAGTTTCCAAAAACACAAAAAAGTTTCCAAAATTTGTGCATTTGCACAAAACGGGGGGGTAATTTATGGAAAATCAACAAGAAACAGGACGTTACAATGTCCTGCTTCCTGTCATATTTCACTTCCTCAAAGTCCGCTGAGGAACGCCTTCTCGGCGGCAGCTTTTACTTTATCAAGTGCTTCTTTCATATCGGGTGCGCGGAAAGATGCCGTACCGACAACGAAAACATTCGCACCGACAGCGGCAGTGCGTGCGGCATTCTCCTCGTTGATACCGCCGTCCACCTGAATATCGAGATCCATACCGCGGCGGTCTGCTTCGTAACGGATCGCAGCGATCTTCGGCAGCATATCTGCCATAAACTTTTGACCGCCGAAGCCGGGCTCGACCGTCATCACAAGCACCATATCCACGTACGGGAGAAGCGGGAAGATGCTCTCTGCGGGAATCTTCGGGCGCAGGGAGATGGCAGCCTTCATACCGCACGCACGGATCTTCTTGAGCGCCTCGACCAGCTCATCATCGGACAGACCGATATCGTTGTGGATCGTAATCATAGCGGCACCTGCATCGCGCAGAACTTCAATGTACTTCTGCGGCGCGGAAGTCATCATATGTACGTCCATCGGCATTTTGGTAACACCGTGCATCAGTTTGACGATATCAAAACCAAAGCTCATGTTCGGCACGAACATACCGTCCATGATATCGCAGTGAAGCATATCCGCTCCTGCCGCCTCTGCACGGCGAACTTCGTCCTCCAGATGCAGCCAATCGCAGGCAAGGATGGAGGGGGATGTCTGAATCTTCAAATTTTTCATTATAGGAACTCCTTTTAGAATATTGTCATGCTCCGGGATTAGTCAGAGCAAAATATACGTATATCGCTAATTTCGGCGAAGCACACGCCTCTGTGACGACAGGCGTCACGTGGCATTTTGCCGTCGGTTTCATATTATGATTAGGGGATACACCCCGGAAAATCAAGAGGCATGAAACGGCGCACGGACTGTAACAGTAAAGGACGTGAAGAGAAAACGCGCCGCAGACGCCGATTCGCATAGCAGGATGCATCGCAAGGTGCATCCTGTATTTGCATTTACTCGTGAAGCAAACAGACCGCATGCGCGGCAATTCCCTGCCCGCTGCCCGTAAAGCCCATCTTTTCCTCAGTCGTTGCCTTGACATTCACTCTGGAAACATCGACACCGCACGCACGGGCGAGATTCTCCCGCATCGTCGGGATGTGCGCCGCCATCTTGGGTGCCTGCGCGACAACCGTACAGTCGATATACTCAACGGAAAATCCAGCCGCACGGATTTTGGACGCACAGTCGGCGAGTAAAGCAATACTGTCCGCACCGTCAAATTCCGCGGCACAGTCGGGGTAATTCGCTCCGATATCGCGCATGCCTGCCGCACCAAACAGAGCGTCGATCACAGCATGGGCAAGCGTATCACCGTCAGAATGTGCCGATATTCCCTCAGTATGCGGAATACGAACACCGCCGATCACAAAAGGTCTCTCACCACCAAAACGGTGTGCATCATAACCGTGTCCGATCCGCATCAGAATTCCTCCCCACGCGCACAGAGAATCGCCTCCGCGATTGTAACGTCCATCGGGACGGTGATTTTGATATTTTCCGCTCCGCAATCGACAAGGCGGACCTTGAAGCCAAGCCGTTCGGCGAGCATGCTGTCATCCGTTGCACGGACGTTGTCTTTTTCCGCCGTATAAACCGCCGCGCGGTACATATCTGCAAGGAACACCTGCGGTGTTTTGGCAAGCCAGATCGCGTTTCTGTCGGGAGACTGCTCTACGCAATCGTTTGCATCGGAACACTTGACCGTATCGCGTGATTTTTCAGCAGCCACTGCAGCGCCGTACTCATACGCGCCGCGCACCGTGTCACGGATCATCTCGGGTGTTATGAGACAGCGGGCGCCGTCATGGATTGCAACAAATTTCGCTTTCGGGCAGATCACATCAAAGCCGATCTTTGCGGAAGCCTGTCTGTCAGCTCCGCCGGGAAGGATCTTTGCAAGCTTTGTGATACCGTATTCTGTGCGGTATCGCTCACACCGTCCGATATCCTCCGCCGTTGTGACAAGAATAATTTCATTTATATATTCCGATTTTTCAAACGCAAGGAGAGAACGCACAACAGCAGGAATTCCGCCGATCAGTCTGAACTGCTTCGGTCCGTGCTCCTGTCCGAATCGCTGACCGCTGCCGGCTGCAAGCACAACTGCCGATGTGAAATACCGCTGAGATTCCTTCGGCGAAAACACACGCAGAACATCCGCGATTTTCGAAACGAGCGAGTCCATTGATTCCCCTCCTTTTTTGCGTATACAGATATTATAGCACACTTTTCCTCTAAAAGAAACTGTCTTTGCAAATTTTTTCTTTTTTCTTTTCAAAATGAAAAAACACTTGCAACCGCGGCAAAGACGTGGTACTATTATATATATTGAAGAAACCGCTTACAAAAGGAGACTGACATGACACATCCGCTTTTCAGATATTTTTATGAAATCAGCGCAATTCCCCGTCCGTCCGGCAAAGAGGAGAAAATCGCGGACTATCTCGAGGAGTTCGCCAAGGAGCACGGACTCGCCGTCCTGCGCGATGCGGAGAACAACGTACTGATCCGCAAAAGTGCAAGCGCAGGATTTGAGACAGCCCCATCCGTCCTCCTGCAGGGACATACGGACATGGTCTGCGAAAAAAACGCCGGAACGATTCACGATTTTGACACGGAAGGGATCCGCATTATCGAGGACGGCGATTATCTCCGCGCGGACGGCACAACGCTCGGCGGTGATAACGGATACGCGGTTGCCGCTATGCTTTCGATCCTCGCAGATGATTCGATCTCCCATCCGGCACTTGAATGCCTGTTTACGACAGGTGAGGAAGTCGGTCTTGATGGCATGAAAGCGTTTGACAAGTCCGTACTTACCTCCAAAATGATGATCAATCTTGACTCCGAGGAAGAAAATATCGCAACGGTTGCCTGTGCAGGCGGTGTTCGTACCGATCTCACGCGCAAACCAATCGTGGCTGCAGTAGACGGCACGGTGCTTCGTCTCACCGTCAGCGGTCTTGCAGGCGGACACTCGGGGGCGTCGATCCATCTCGGGCTTGCTAATGCCTTGAAAGTCACCGCGCGCCTGCTCACCGCTGTTAAAAAAGTCACAACCGTACAGACCATCGAGATGGTGGGCGGCAACAAAGACAACGCAATCCCGCGCGAATGTGATGTGATATTTGCCGCAAAGGATGCAGCGGTTGCTGAAAATGCCATAAAATCGGAAGCCGAGCGCATCCGAGAAACACTGATCGGCGAGGACAATGCGTTCAACGTAAAAATCGAGCACGTCGAAACGGACGCCCCCGCGCTCTCAGCCACAGATTCAGATGCCCTGCTCACGCTCATCCGCCTTCTTCCCTGCGGTGTTATCCGCATGAGTCCGAACATTGCCGGACTGGTTGAAACCTCCTCCAACACAGCGATCGTACGTGCGGATGCTTCGGCGATCCGTGTGACCGCATCCTCCCGTTCTTCCGCAGAAGCGGAGCTTGATGACGTCATGTCGGTCATTGACACAGCCGCCGCTGTCACGGGATTTGAAACCAATCACCACTCACGCTATCCGGGATGGGCGTTCACGCCGAATTCCCGTCTTCAGCCGCTGTATCTAGAAACTTACCGCGAGCTGTTCGGAACGGATGCGAAAATCGCAGGCATTCACGCCGGGCTTGAATGCGGACTTGTAAAGGAAGTCATTCCCGAGATGGACATCATCTCGATCGGTCCAAATATGTACGATATCCATACACCGGACGAAAAGCTGTCGATCTCCTCCTCCATCCGCGTGTATGATCTGCTCGTGCATTTGCTTGCAAAACTGAAATAAGCAAAGGAAATCCCTGCCGTCATACAGACAGCAGGGATTTTTATATGCTTATTTGAGCAGTTTTAGGAAATCTTCCCGATTGCGCAGAGGATCAAAAAGGCTTTTCTCCATATACTCCTTCATATCTTCGATCAGATCCCACTCATCTTTCCGTGCATCGCTTCGACCTTCAATATAGCCGGACAACACGGGGCACGTATATTCTTCGATTCCGCGTGCAAGGACTTTTTCATATTCGACGGCGTAAGTCATTGCTTTCGTAAGAGAACCCATCGCACCGTCTGCATCTCCGTTTTTCATGGCGATTTTTGCACGTTCTCTCTCGAGCAGACAGAGGATGATGTGAAAATGCTGATAATTCCCGTCCGAAATGACCGTTTTGATGACCGCTTCTTCCGCGTTTATAGCATCCGTGTCAGGATCGGGAACGTATTCCCACAAATTCGAGAAAGCAATACACAGTTTGAGAAGCGTATTCTTTACGATTTTTTTGCGAAGAAGCACCGCTTCCTCTCCTCTGAGACAGCTGGCGAGCAATTCGTCCCGGCTCGTTCCGGGTTCTTCCGGGTACATCTGCGCGTACTTTTTCGCTTCATCGTATTGTTTCAACGCAATATGCGCCCACATCAGACCGCAAATGGAGCTATTGCGAAGCTCGGGCTCGGTGCTGTTTTCCAAGACAATTTTGTGATGCTTAACGGATGCGTGAATCAGCTCCGTTTCCGTCTCTGTTCCGGCGTATTTATCGCTGTACCCAACATACCACTCATTGCTTGCCAGCCAGTGAATATACCGATAATCGCCGGGATACTCGGCTACCGCCTGACGTGCAATTTCGAGATCTGCCTCATGTTCTTTCTTCCAGAACTCGAAATACTCCGCGTCAAAATATGCTTTGCGCTCATCCTGCTCGATCGGCTTCATACCGAGCAACTCGTCGGCAGACACCTGCAGAACTCTCGCAAGCGGTACAATAATGCCGATATCTGGCATGGATGTGCCTGTCTCCCACTTTGACACAGATTGATACGTCACGCCGAGAAAATCAGCCAGTTTTTCCTGCGTCAGATTGTTCTTCTTGCGTAAATCTTTGATTCTTTGTCCGATGTTATTCATGGTAACACCTCACAGTTCAGTAGTAAGCGGGGCCCTGCTTCCGTGTACAGTATAGCATACAATCTGCATCCGCACAATAACCTGCTTACTGAGTCCGACTCAACCGAGACGCGAGTTTACAAAGCAATCCTGTATCCTTTGTACCGCTTCGTTTCAATCAGCGGGACACCGTGCGCCCGTTTCGCTTTTGCGTTGATATTGCAGATGTGCACGGCGACACCGCCCACTCCGTCCGCAAGGCACGCCGCCGCGATCTCCTCCGCGCTGAAATATGCGCCGTCACTGTGGAACAAAAGCCGCACAATCATGAACTCATTCTTTGTCAGATGTAGCTCCGACGCACGGAAGAACACACGCCTTCCGTCAAAGCGGATACCGCGCTCGTGAAAGGTTTCCATATCGCTGCCGAAGCGGAGGAAGAACTGCCGCTGTACGGTTGATACAATCTCATCATCGCTGAATGATTCGGGAATCTCCACGTTTTTCTCCGGCTGTACATCTCGTCTGAGAGACTGCGCAAATATAGCAGCACTCTCGGCGATACATACAAACGGCACGCGGCCGATCACATCGGCAAAGCCGAACTCGACACCGACAAGAATTGCAGGAATATCTGCTGCGCGGAGCACATCACGCACATGAAGCATATGTACATCATCCCGCCTTCCGCAAAGTGCGATCATACCGTACTCCTTTAGTCATAAAATTTATGCCGATTCATATATATGTAGCGCGGACACGTCCGCGCCGGTCGCGTTCCCCCGCGCGCACGGCAAAAAGCCGGCGGGGAGAAAGGATCCCATGTTTGTATACACATTAAGAGCGAATACGCTCCGCTTTTTCAGCATCATCGGTGTAGCTCTGATCGTACTCGTATCCCTCATCCTGTTCGTGCCGAAATACGAGATCACCACAACGAGCACAATTCAGGCTGAGAAAGAAAAAATCAAGTATGACAAGATAAAAACGCCGGAGAATCGTGTATCGTTTCTCGCCCAGTTCGGCTGGGAAGTAAACGAGACACCGATCACGGAAAACGAGATCAAAATTCCGGACGAATTTGACAAGATTCTCAAAACCTACAATGAGGTACAAAAGCAGCAAGGTCTGGATCTCACGAAATACAAGGGCAAGACCGTAACGCGATACACCTATGAAATCACCAACTACCCGAATTACGAAGGGAAAGTATACGCAAACGTACTGATCTATAAAAACCATGTGATCGGCGGTGATATCTGCTCCGCTGACGTAAACGGATTCATCCACGGATTCAAACGACAGTCGTAACGGAAAGTGCCACAGACATCTGTGGCATTTTTCTTTATTCATTATATCACGGCAGGAATCATTTGACAAGTGGAGCGCCGAAACAGTTTTTGTAAAAAAAAGAAAAAAGATTTGCTTTTGGGATTGATTGCATGAAAGAAATCTGTTATAATATACGCAATTACACAAAAAGGAACCTGAAATGCAGTATATTGTTCTCGATCTGGAGTGGAACCAGGCGCTGACGCGCGAGTCCATGCGCCGCAAAGGTTTTACTCTCGTTGGTGAAATTATTCAGATCGGTGCCGTCCGTCTCGACAGTGTAAACGGAAAAGCTGACACGATCCGCCTTGTGATCGCACCGAAGTATTATAAAAAAATCCACTGGAGCGTCCGGAAGCTGACCGGCATCAGCACGAAGAGTCTTGAAAACGGTCTTACTTTTCCCGACGCCTATGCACAGTTCATGGACTGGTGCGGTGAGAATGTCACGTTTCTGACGTGGGGACCGGACGATCTGCCGATGCTCCGCGACAATCTGCGTCTGCACAACATGAGCACACAGTCTTTGCCTGCGTCCTTTGATCTGCAGCGTATTTTTGCACGGCAGATCGCAGGTAAGAAGCAGCAGTTTTCACTTTCCGATGCAATGGAACAGCTTGGAATCCCGCAGACGATCCCGGCGCATGACGCATTGAATGATGCACTCAATACCGCTGAGGTGTGCCGAAAACTCGATTTAGAGGCTGGAATCGCCCACTACGATGATCCGTTCCCACAGCAAAAGAAATCCCCTGCGGATGACGATGCACTGCCGCGTACGATCTATCAGTCTTATGCGGAAATGGCGCAGACCGAATTTGAATCACCGAGCCCCTGTCCGGCCTGCGGAAACGATCTTACGCTTAGCAAGTGGGTGCGCCGTGCTCCAGGCAAGCGAATCACGCTCGCAACGTGCATGTGCGGTGAAAAATTCATCCTGAAGGTACGCTGGAAAATCGATGACGAAAGTGATCACGTATTCGCCACGCGAATGCTCGAAGAAGCAACAGAGGAGCAAATCGGTGCGTATCAGCGCGCTCTCCGTGCCCACAGACGCACGCGCCACAGAAAGCCCAAAACACAACCAATCTCCGCGGATAAAACAGCAAAATAAATTCAGCCTCACCAAAAACGGTGAGGCTTTTTATTTCAAAATGAAAATTCACGTGTTCTTTTTCAGCCGGAACAAAAGCCTTGCAAGTGCTTTTCCGTTAAAAGGGATCAAGGGATACAGGTAGCTCCGCTTGCCGTTGACCGTTTTGTTGGTCGCAACAAGCACAAGCGTGAAAATGATTCCTGCGATATATCCCCAAATATCGAAAACAGCCGTCAGCAAGAGCAGAATCATCCGCATAAATTTGAAGGCATAGCCCAGTTCATAGCTTGACTGCGTGAAGTTGGCGATTGCGACAAACGCCATATAGAAAATCACGTCGGGAGAAAGCCAGCCG
>JAFTUH010000034.1 GCA_017466375.1 Clostridia bacterium
AAACACCCCTGCCGAAGCGGCGGCAATCGTGAGCGAAATCTACAGTGCCGGATATCCCGAAAAAATGATCCTGCAGGAAACGATCCCGGGCGGTGACGCCCACATGCGCGTACTGACCGCGTTCTCCGATAAAAACGGCAAGGTGCGTGCGATGTGCCTCGGTCACACGATGATCGAGGAGCACACGCCGAAGGGGCTCGGTAACCACGCCGCCATCGTGACGGAGCCGATCACGGCACTGCCGTTTGCGGATAAAATCCGCGCGATGCTGGAGGATCTCGGCTACACCGGATTTTCCAATTTCGATATCAAATTCACCGGCAAAGACGGCGACTATCGCACGTTTGAGATCAATCTCAGACAGGGACGGAGCAATTTTTATGTGACGTCCTCGGGTATCAATATCGCACGGCTTGCGGCGGAAGTGTACGAATCTGACGGGGACGATTGTGTTTTTCCGAAAAAACCGCATTTCTGGCATCTTGTTCCGCGCTCTGTTGCATATACATACACAGAGGACGCGGATCTCATTGCTGCCGCAAAGGCACTTGCCAAAAACGGAGAGGACACCTCCTCCCTCTTCTACAAGCCGGATCTCATGTGGAATCCGATGCGCCTAATCTGCGTGCTGGAGGTTCTCCGCCGTCAGAAACAGAAATTCAAAAAGTACTATCCGAAAAAGTCTCAACAATTTTAGACGACCGCCGAAAGGAATGCCGATATGCTGCTGAGCGAACTGATCCGCGTCATCCCCGTTCAAGAGACGGCTGTACCCGACATCGAAATCGGGCGCATCGAATACAACTCCCGCAAAGCAGATGCGGATTGCCTGTTCGTCTGTCTTGTAGGTGCGCGCGCGGACGGACACGATTATGCAATGCACGCCTACCGAAACGGCTGCCGCGCGTTTCTTGTCTCGAAGGAAATCGATCTGCCCGCGGATGCCATCACGGTCACAACTGAAGACACAAGGGCAGCGCTCTCTGCGCTCAGTGCGGCCTTTTACGGATATCCGGCCGAAAAGCTCACACTGATCGGCGTAACGGGAACGAAGGGAAAAACGACAACCTCCCTGCTCATCAGCGCAATTCTGAACGGCGCCGGCTTGCCATGTGCCTACATCGGCGGCAACGGCGTAATCTGGAACGGGCACCGCATCGAAACGGTGAACACCACGCCCGAAAGCCGCGATCTGCACGGATTTTTTGCACAGATGGTGCGGGACGGCATCCGATACGTTGCGATGGAGGTTTCTTCGCAGGCGCTGGCGCACCACCGCGTGGACGGATTGACGTTTGACACGGTCGTCTTCACGAATCTGTCCCCCGATCACATCGGTGAGGGTGAGCACCCGACGTTTGAGCATTACGCGGCAAGCAAGGCGCGTCTGTTCACCAAACACGGTGCAAAGCACGCTGTCTACAACGCGGATGATCCGCAGTGGCACGACATTTTAGGCAACTGTAAATCTGCAAAGATCAGCTGCGGTATTTTTACAGAAGCGGATTTCACAGCGGCGGAAATCGCACCGTACCGTGACCGCACGACGCTCGGCATCCGCTTTGACGCAAAGACTCCCGGCGGCAGCGGCAAGATCACCGTATGCTCCCCCGGCACGTTCTCCGTCCAGAACGCATTGGAGGCGATCGCGGTGGCATCCGTATACGGCGTGAGTGTCGCTTCGTGCGCCCGTGTGCTGGCAAAAACGCCCGTACTCGGTCGGTTTGAGATCGTGGAGGGCATCCCCGGACGGACGTTCATTATCGACTACGCACACAACGGCATGAGCCTTTCCCACGCGCTGACTGCGTTGCGGGAGTACGCGCCGAACCGCCTGATCTGCGTATTCGGATCGGTCGGCGGACGAACCCAGGAGAGACGCCGCGAGCTTGGCGAGGCCGCCTCCGCGCTTGCCGATTTTTGCATCGTAACGTCCGACAACCCCGATTTTGAGGATCCAAACGCGATCATTGCGGAGATTCTCTCCCATATGCATCCGGACTGCCCACGCATCGCCTACGCCGATCGTGAAACGGCAATCCGACATGCCGTTCGTATGTCCGAGGACGGAGACATCGTACTGTTCGCGGGCAAGGGACACGAGACGTTCCAACTAATCGAGGGCAGAAAGGTTCCCTTCTCCGAGAGGGAGATCATCCTGAACGAATGCGCAATCCTGCTTGATGAAATCGAATAAGAAAAGCCACGGTATCTTCTACCGTGGCTCATTTTATGCATTTGCAGAACTTGTCAGCGTTCCTTTTCGGTGCATACGCCAGATCACAGCAAACAGGACTGTGCCGACAAGCGGGAACACTGCCGCTGTAAGCATTCCCGCACGCATGGCGATCTGCTCCGCCGTAACGCCGAGCGTCTCTGCCAGACGGATCGCAGACTCGTTGACCATCACGGCATCCGTAACGACACCGATGATCTGTGAGGAGATCGCAACACCGCTGTCACCGCCTGCCGCCATCAGCGCGTAAATGAACACGCCGCCCGTTGGGAACACCTCCGGCGCGACGATCAGCATACCGGGCCAAAGCATCGACACGCAGAATCCCGTGAGCGCACAGGCGACCAGACCGAGGATCGCGTTTCCGGACAGCGCACAGGTCAGATAACAGACCGCTGCACCCAAAGCACCGGCAAACAGGAACCCGTGAATATTCCTGCCGTATTTTCCGTAAAGAGAGCGTCCGAGTCCGAGCATCGCGGAAAAGAACGCGACGCCGAATATATCGCCCCACACCTTCGGAATGGAGAGCGACATTTCCAGATAGCCCGAGCACCACTGTCCCATGCAGCACTCCGCCGCACCGCCGCAGAAGATCGCGAACACGCAGAGCCACAACCGCGGCTTCTTGAAATAGGAAAGAACGGAAGAAACTTTCTCGGCTGTTTTCATTTCGGGCAGCTTGGACGTAGTGAAAAAGATAACCGACATCAGCGGTGCGAGAAGAAACGCTGAAATCAGCCACGGCCAGTGCTCCCTGCCGAAAAGCGAGAGAAACACCGTCGAAAAGATCGCCACAAAGACGACGCCCCACGCATAGACGGAGTGGAGCTTGCTCATCTCCCGTTCAGGATCATCGCTCGGCAGTGCCGCGATCACCGGTGAGATAAGCACCTCGCCAAGTCCAGCGGATGCGGAGAAAATAACCGTCCCCAACGCCAGCCCGATATACACATTCCCCGGAAACAAAACGGGAGAGAGTGCATACAGAAGCAGCCCCACGATCGTCAGAACAGGCATCGTTCTGAGGCTCATATGAATGTTGATTTTATGCGAGAAAAAGGAGAACAAAAGATCGACCGACAGCTGGGTAAAAAAATTGATCAGCACCAAAAGTCCGAGCAAAGAGTACGAAATGCCGTACATTTCACGGAAACTGAGAAACAGGATCGGAGAAAGCGTGGACACAACCGCCATGGAAAGATTGCCGCCGTAGCAGCCAAGTTTGATACGGGTATTGTTGTTCATCGGTATCACCTCAGCGGACGCAGAATCGCAGCGTCTTTTTACTCCCGACATTATACCACACGCCCCCACCGATTACAATACCAAAACCGCTTTTTTCATTCATTTCTTCCGAAAATCCGTCTCTCCTGTGCAAAAAGGTGACAAGTTTCAAAGATAATCCGTTTTGTTGAAATAAATCCTCTTTCCTATTCTGAAAAAATCGTGTATAATAATAGTGAAGAAATCTGCACACGGGAGGATACATATGGGCAAACGGATCACCATCGACGATATCGCAAAAAAACTGAATATCTCTCGCTCTCTTGTTTCCAAAGCACTCAATGACAGCTACGGTGTAAACGTGCAGACAAAAACGCGCATCCGCTACACTGCACTGGAGATGGGATACGATTTCCAGAAGATCAAAAGAAACCGTGCCGTCCAGACGGGCGAGATCGGTGTTCTGATCGGCAATATCAACTCCCTCGCCGCCGAGGATTTTTACTTCAATCTCCTCGAAGCGCTTGACAAAGAGTGTGCGGAAAGAGAGCTTGCCCTCTCCACACATCTGCTCAGCGAATTCACTGCCGGATCGCTGGAGAACGCAAGCCGCTCCAGCCTTAAGCTGCGCGGGCATCTGCTTCTCTGCGGCAGTCCCAAGGATGCAGTCGTAATCGCTTCGTACGGCATCCCGTTTGTCGCCGTCGACTTTCTCCGTTCCTCCCCGCGCGTCAATCGCGTAGGCGTCGATTATTATCAGGGCGGATGCGATGCGGTGGCGCACTTCCTGCAGTGCGGGCACACGAAGATCGGCTTCGTCGGTGCCGCCGTTGTATCCAACAATTTCAATGTTCTGTATAACGGATACTGCCACGCCATGCGGCAGGCGGGATTGACCGATTTCGAAAAATACTGCTCTCTTGGTGCTCCCGAAAACGTGGGCAGCGTGCCGCTGGATGAAGCTGCGGTATACGCCATCCTGCAGGACGAAGATCCGCCGACAGCACTCCTCTGTGCGACGGATACGGTTGCCGCGCGTCTGTACGGCATCTGTGCCGAAATGGGCATCCGTATCCCCGAGGATCTCTCCGTGATCGGCTTTGACAACCAGCCGATCTGCAAACAGCTCTCCCCCGCCCTCACCAGTGTCGATTACGATGTCGATCAGGTCGCACGCCATGCGGTCAGCATTCTCGAAACCGCCATGCGCTACCCGAATGCCTCCACCTGCGCGATCACGGTGGACACACGCGTAATCAAACGTGACTCCGTTCAAAAACCGAAAGATCCAGACTAACTTTCGGCTGAAATATATTTCTACCCAAGAAAGGATTTACACTATGCTCGCAAATGCAGTTGAAGTCAAAATCACCCCCGATTTTCCCGCTTTGATGGCAGGATTTCCCTCTCCGCTTGACCGTTTCGCCACCGGCGTACATGACGATCTGTGGGCGCACTGCTTCTACATGAAAACAAACGGCGGCGAGGAATTCGCCATCGTTACTATGGATCTGCTCTATTACAGCAAAATGCGCGTCAAGACCATGCGTGCGCAGATCGAAGCGCGCACCGGCATCCCCGCTGATAATATCAGCATCTACTGCACGCACACGCACTCCGGCCCGATCTCGATCGCATACCGTCAGAACTTCGACGAGCGCAACATGCTGTATCCCGATTATTTGGAAAAAATCGAGATCGACGTTGCAAACGCACTCGCCAAGGCGAAAAAAGAGGCGTTCCCCGCAAAGATCGGCTCCGGCAAGGGATACTGCGGCAAGGAACAGGGCGTCGGCGGCAACCGGCGCGACCCGAACGGTCCGTGCGATCCCGCCGTGTGGGTAACAGCCATCCGCGACCTTGACGACAACGTACGCGGTGCCATCGTCCGCTACTCTCTGCACCCGACCTTCCGCGGCGCAGACAATACCCTCATCTCCTGTGACTATCCGCACTATCTGTACGAGACGATCAAGTCTGCTCACCCAGGTGCAGTAGTCGGCTTCCAGAACGGCACGTCGGGAGATCAGTCCTCCCGTCATTTCCGCACCGGCACGACCTTTGAAGAGGCTGAGAGAGTCGGCTCCACGATCGCAAAGGAAGCGCTCCGCGTGATTGACGAAATCAAGTATAACGAGAATCCCGTTATCAAGTTCCTCAAGACCGAGTACACGCCCGAGCTCAGAAAGATCCTCCCCTACGAGGAGGCACGCGCTGCCGCTGAGAAGGCTGCCGCTGATCTGAAAAACGCTCGTGAAACAGGTGTTTCCGAGGCAGAATGCCGCACGCTGGAGTGCACCACGTTCGGTGCAAATATGATGCTCCGCTATGCCGAGATCGGAGCAGACGTCATTTACAGCTTCAACGGTGAGCATCCGTTTGAGGTTTCTCTGTTCATCATCGACGATCTCCGTATGCTCGGCAATCCGGCTGAGATGTTCGTCAAATATATGCTGAAGATGTACGAAATGTCTCCGTTTGAGAAGACGTACATCACCTGCTGTGCAAACGGACGCGGCAAGGGCTACATCTGCCCGCCTGAGGCACACGCAGAGGGCGGCTACGAAGCACTCGGCTCGATCTACACCGAAAACAACGGCGACATGATTCTTGACGTCATGATGGGTCTGCTGGAAAAATCTAAAAATATCTGAGAGGTATCCCAATGAAAGCTGGTATTTGTGAAGTAAAAATCACCCCTGATTTCCCCGCCCTGATGGATGGATTCCCGGAACCGATCGACCGTTTCGCAAGAGGTGTACATGACGATCTGTGGGCACACTGCTTCTACATAAACAACGGCGGCGAGGAGTTTGCCATCGTTACGATGGATATCCTCTTCTACACAAAACCGCGCGTAAACGTTCTTCGCGCCAAAATTGAGGCACGCACCGGTATCCCCGGCGAGAACTGCCTCATCGCCTGCACGCACACGCACTCCGGTCCTGTCACGAGAACGAATCCGCTGAACCGCACGGCAGACGAGCGCGAGCTTATGTATCCCGATTACATCGAAGAAATCGACAGGCGCGTGGTAAACGCACTGCATGAGGCAAAATGCAACGCATTCCCTGCCGAAATCGGCGTGGGCAAGGGCTACTGCGGCAAGGAACAGGGTGTCGGCGGCAACCGGCGTAACCGTGACGGCATCGCCGATCCCGCCGTTTGGGTACTCGGCATCCGCGATCTTGACGGCAACCCGCGCGGTGCGATCGTCCGCTATTCTCTGCACCCGACCGTGCTCGGTCAGAACAACGATCTGATCACGTGCGATTTCCCGCACTATCTGTACACTGAAGTGAAGGACAAATACCCGAAGATGGGTGTCGGCTTCCAGAACGGCACGTCGGGAGACCAGTCCACGCGTCACTTCCGCACGGGTACGACGTTTGAAGAATGCGAGCGCATCGGACGCACGATCGGCAAAGAGGTTGTCCGTGTGGTCGAAACGATGGAGTACAATGCAAATCCGACGATTCGCTTGACCAAAACGGATGTATTCCCGGACAGAAAACAGATCCCCTCTTACGATGTCGCGCTGGCGGCGGTTGAGAAAGCCCGTAACGATCTCAACGAGGCAAGAGAGAGCGGCAAGCCCGTACCGTTCGTTCGCACGCTCGAATGCACGCTGATCGGCGCGGAGGCAATGCTCGGCTTCGCCAAATCGGGACAGGAAGTCACCTACGCCATGAACGCCAACCATCCGTTTGAGATCGATCTGCTCGCCATCGATGACGCGCGGATTCTGATGATCTCCACGGAGATGTTCGCGGAATACAGCCTCCGTCTGTATGAGGCATCCCCGTTTGAAAAAACGTATCTCTGCACCTGCGTCGGCGGTCTTTCCCTCGGCTACGTTTGTCCGCAGTCCGCACACGATGAAGGCGGATACGAAGCAATGGTCTCCATCTACACGGGCAAAACGGGCGAGATCATCATGGACGCCATGCTCGATCTGCTTGAAAAATCGAAATGAGGACAATATGCTTGCAGGTATTTGTGAAGTAAAAATCACCCCCGATTTTCCCGCCCTGATGGCGGGATTTCCCGAGCCGAAGGATCGCTTTGCGAAAGGCGTGCACGATGATCTGTACGCACATTGCTTCTATCTCGAAAGCCGCGGCGAGGAGTACGTCTTCGTGACGATGGATCTTCTCCATTTCCGCAAGACGCGCGTTGCCGTCATGCGCGCAAAGATCGAGGCACTGACCGGCATCCCCGCCGAGCACTGCTTTATTTCCTGCACGCACACGCACTCCGGCCCGATCGCCAGCTGCAATCCGTTCGTGCTGGATGACGAGCGCACGATGCTGTACCCCGATTACATTGAGTCGGTGGAGAATCGCGCGGCTCGGGCGGTACGGCAGGCGAAGAACACGGCATTCCCCGCAAAAATCGGCGTCGGCAAAGGACACTGCGGCGCAGAGCAGAACGTCGGCGGCAACAGACGGGATAAAAACGGTCCGTGCGATCCTGCCGTGTGGGTGCTCGCTATCGCGGACACCGACGGCAATCCGAAAGGCGCGATTGTGCGCTATTCTCTGCACCCGACCTTCCTCGGCGCGGACAATATGCGCATCACCTGCGATTTTCCGCACTATCTGTACAGAACAGTGAAGGAAAAATATCCGGATATGGGTGTCGGTTTCCAGAACGGCACGTCGGGCGATCAGTCGCCGCGCCACTTCCGTTCGGGATGCACGTTTGAGGAAGCGGAAAGAGTCGGCTGCGCCATCGGACGCGAGGCTCTTCGCGTGCTTGACACGATCGAGTACACGGACGATCCCGTGCTGAAATCGTGGAAGGCATATGTCTCCCCGACGATGAAGGATATTCCGAGCTACGAGGATGCGCTTGCATCGGCAAAAAAAGCGCACGCGGATCTTGACGAAGCGCGCGCGCAGGGCAAGCCCGCACCATTCGTCCGCACGCTCGAATGCACTGTGATCGGCACGGAATTCATGCTCGATTACGCGAAAATCGGCAAGGAGACCGTATACAGCCAAAACGGCGAGCATCCGTTTGAAATCTTCCTCTTCGGCATCGACGACATCCGCATCGTCGGACTTCCTACGGAGACGTTCGTCGAGTACGGTCTGCGCGTGTACGATTTCTCTCCGTTTGAGAACACGTACGTCGTCACCTGCGCAAACGGGCACGACCGCAGCTACGTCTGCCCTGCCGAGGCGCATGAGGAGGGCGGCTATGAAGCACTTTGCTCCCTGCTCACACCCAAAACCGGCGAGGACATCCTTGCCGCTGTCAAGAATCTTCTGGAGCAATCCAAAGAGATATAACATCAAAAATTATTTAAGGAGGCACATACAATGAGCGAATTTACCTTTACCCCCCAGGATTGGGTCCCGTTTAAGGACAAAGAAATCATGGACCGACTCAGCAAAATGACCGTCGAGGAGATCGAGAAGCATCCGAATCCGGACGTACATATCAAGGTTATGGACTTCGGTGCGATCGCTATCGCCGAAAAGGCAATGCTGATCAAGGAATCCATGGTAATGAACAAGAAGTTCTCCACCATCTTCGGCAACCCGAATCCGATCCCGCACGGGCAGCTCGCCGAGATCATCAACCGCAACCGCATCAGCTGCAAAAACTGCGTTTTCGTAACGATGGATGAGTGGGCTGACGAGGACGGCAACGTCGCGCCGACCACCTATCAGTCCGGCTTCACCTACTCCTTCCTCAAGTACTTCATCGGCAAGATCGATCCCGAGCTCCGTCCGCTGGAGGAGAACGTTCTCTACCCGACGACGGAGAATATCAAGTACTACTCCGATCTCATCGATGAGAAAACGGACGGCGGTATCGACTACTTCACCGCAGGTCCCGGTTGGGCCGGTCACATCGCATTCATCGATCCGTGCCCGGAGCTCATTCACATCGAGGGCGATCGCTTCAACTCGCAGGCGGAGATCGACGAGTATCTCCAGCAGCCCGCACAGATCGTAACGCTCCATCCGCTCACCATTGCGCAGAACTCCCTGCACGGCGTATTCGGACAGTCCGGTGCCTGCGGCTGGGTTCCGCCGAAGGCTGCTACGGTCGGTCCGCGTGACGTTCTGCACGCCAAGAAGCGCGTAGAGCAGCACGGTCTCACCACCGGCGGTTCCTTCTCCTCCTGGCAGAGAATGACCTCCCGTCTCATCACGCACGGTCCCGTTACGCCCTACGTTCCCGGCTCCATCTTCCAGGTTCTGCCGACCGATATCCTCATCTCTCCCGCTATCGCTGCTCCGTTCGGCGTCATGGAGACCGTCGGTTACTAATAAGTTCGGAGGAATCAACAAATGATTTCATGTACCGAATTTATCCCGTCCTACAGCGAGCTGTTCTCCTATCTTGACGAGCATTACGGTTACGAAGAAGTACAGCGCTTCTGGACGTACCTCTTTGCACCGACCGGCAAGGGCATTCCGCTGATCAATTTTTTGAAAAAAGACGGTCTGCGCGGTGCTTGGGATTATTGGTGCGGCACTTTGAAAGAGGAAGCTGCTGACTGCACCCGCTACTTTAACGAAAAAGAAGGCTGGATCCGTGCCCGTATGCACTACTGCCCTTCCAAGGGACGTCTTCTCGAGCTGGAAAAGGAGCTGGGCATTAAGCCGTATCCGCACTACTGCGACCACTGCGATTATTATCGCGCCGCTTTGGAGATGGAAGGCTTCTGCACGATCAGAGATCATCTTGACGTGGACAAAGCATCCTGTAACTCGATGATATACGATCCGAAAGTATTCAAAGGCATCATGACCATGGACGATGATGTCGAAATTCTGGAGTGCAATTCCAAAAATCTTGAATACTTCCACCCCGACTTCCACAGCAGTCTGAATATGGGACTCGCATACGTGGGCGACAAGTTCGGCGAGGAGGTTCTCGTGGATTACCTCACCCGCTATACGAACAACGTGTACAAGAAGGTCATTGACGCCGCAAAGACGGAAGGACTTACCGCCATTGAGGCAAACATTCTCGGCACATATGAGAAGGAGAAGGCAACGGACGCCGTCAAAACGGAGCTTACCGCAGACGGATTGACAGTTACCGTGTTCTACTGCCCTGCCGTCAAGCATCTGCGCAAGACGGGACGCGACGTGACGAAGTGGTATTCCCACTCCACCTCCGTCATTATGTCTGTGCTGGCTGAAGCTGCCGGATACAAATTCACCATGGATTCGTACGACGAGGCGACAGGCGCCGCGAAGTACCGCTTCCACAAATAATCTGCTCTCTCTATCTTTTGAGAACGGCATCGGGGCATCCGGTGCCGTTTTTTTGCAAAAATTTCCTTTTTTTGCATGATTTCCTCTTGCAGTGGCGTCTGTTTTTTGATATAATAATAGAATAGTAAACAATACAGCCGTGCGAGATCACGAAAAACGCCGTGCGGCGCGTAAATACGATAAAAACAGGAGGTTTCAGTATGAAACAAGACATGATCGTTATTCTGGATCTGGGCAGCGAGGAGAATCCGCGCCTTGCCCGCGAAATCCGCGCCATCGGTGTGTACAGCGAGATTTATCCCCACGACATTACCGCACGTGAACTTGCCGCTCTCCCCGGCGTAAAGGGTATCATTCTGAACGGCGGCGTCAACCGCGTGGTGGACGGCGTCGAGATCGACGTTGCCGATGAGGTGCGTGCATTCGGCGTTCCCGTCATCGAGGTCGATCACAAAGGCACGGCTCCGTGGCCTGCCGATGAGGCTGCACGCAAGGCGGCTATCTCCGATTTCGTTTTCGGCAAGTGCGGCGCGGTCGCCAACTGGAATATGGAAAACTTCATCGCCGATCAGGTGGATCTCATCCGCAAGCAGGTCGGGGATAAAAAGGTTCTGCTCGCGCTCAGCGGCGGCGTTGACTCCTCCGTAGTCGCTGCCCTCCTCATCCGCGCAATCGGCAAGCAGCTGACCTGCGTGCACGTCAACCACGGTCTGCTCCGCAAGGGCGAGCCGGAGGAGGTCGTCTCCGTCTTCCGTGATCAGATGGACGCAAATCTCGTATATGTAGATGCAGTCGATCGCTTCCTTGACAAGCTGGCAGGCGTCGAGGAGCCGGAAAACAAGCGCAAGATCATCGGTGCGGAGTTCATCCGCGTATTTGAGGAAGAGGCGCGCAAGCTCGAGGGCATCGAATTTTTGGCACAGGGTACGATTTACCCCGACATCATTGAGTCCGGCACGAAGACGGTTAAAGCCGTCAAGAGCCACCACAATGTCGGCGGTCTGCCCGAGGACCTGCAATTTGATTTGGTCGAGCCGCTGAAAATGCTGTTCAAGGACGAAGTCCGTGCGTGCGGTAAGGCGCTCGGTCTGCCCGACAGCATGGTCTACCGTCAGCCGTTCCCGGGTCCCGGTCTCGGTGTTCGCTGCCTCGGTGCAATCACTCGTGACAGACTGGAAGCGGTACGCGAGTCCGACGCAATCCTGCGTGAGGAATTTGCGAATGCAGGCCTTGCCGGCAAGGTATGGCAGTACTTCACCGTCGTTCCGGATTTCAAATCGGTCGGTGTCCGTGACGGTATGCGCACCTACGATTGGCCGGTCATCCTGCGCGCCGTGAACACGGTTGACGCGATGACTGCAACGATCGAGGAGGTTCCCTTCTCCGTTCTTTCGAAGATCACAGCACGCATCACGGCAGAGGTCAAGGGCGTCAACCGCGTCCTGTACGATCTCACTCCCAAGCCGAGCGGCACGATTGAGTGGGAGTAAGAAACTATATCCCGAAAACCCTTATACCACAAGGGTTTTCGGGTTTTCTTTTTTCGGAAAGTACACGAAAAGTACATAACGGCACTTTGAAGCCTTATCCGCACAGCTTATTCAGCTTGTCCGAAACTTCCTCATTTTTGTGAGGATACAGGTGAGAATAGGTTTCAAGAGTGGTTTGAATGTCTTCGTGTCCAAGTCTTTCGCTAACGAGCAGCGGTGAAAATCCAAGTTCAATTAACAAGCTTGCGTGGCTATGTCTCAAATCGTGTACTCGGATCTTTTTTGTTCCGCTAAGCTTGCAGCCCCGTTCCATTTCGTTATACAGAAAACCCTTACTGATATCAAAGAGTCGATCTCCGTCCTCATAATCAACTAATCGGGAAACGTAATCTTGTACCAGATCGCATACGTGCTCCGGCAAGGTTATCCTTCGATTGCTTTTGGGTGTTTTCGGCTCTAAGATCAGATCTTCATTATCTAATCGAGCGTAATTTTTGTTAATATCCACTGCCTTTCCCTTAAAGTCGAAATCGCTTAGTGTTAAAGCCATCATTTCTCCCGAACGCATTCCACTCCAATATAGCAAATTGAATACGGTTCTTGTGACAACTCTATCGCTGACAGCCTGTTCAAACGCTTTGAATTCATCAAGCGTCCAGAATAGCATTTTGTCAGCTTTTTTCTTTCCCATAGCACCGCAGATCTTAGCAGGATTTTCTGAAAGTCCGTAATACTTACAAGCATAATTGAACAAAGCAGAAAGCTGATTGTTAACGGTTTTCAAATACGTTTTCTTGAATCTCTTTTCATTAGACATCATTACGGTTTGCCATTGACGCACAGTAGTTGCCGAAATTTTATTCAGTTTCATTTCCCCGAAGTAAGGGATAATGTGTGTTTCAAATATATTTACCTTGCCTGCATATGTAGTCGGTTTAATACGAACCTTACAGTCCTCAAGATATACCTGAACAAAGTTCTTGAATTTCATTTCGGTTGAACCGCTGAAGCGATTAAGAAAATCCATTTCGTATTCCTTTGCTTCACGTTGAAGCTTGAATCCCATTTTCTTTTTCTGTATGCTTTTTCCTGTCCAATCCTTATAAACAAATTTACAGTACCAAAGTCCGGTTTTTTCGTCTTTGTAG
>JAFTUH010000035.1 GCA_017466375.1 Clostridia bacterium
GAACTTTCAAGTTCAACGGTAATATCGGCAGTAGCCGCGTCATCGAACCAGAGATCGAACGAGATCGTACCGTTCGAAACGGAGGGGATCGAACGGACAGAAGAGGAGCCGACACCGAACTTCATGGAGTTTACGCCGCTGGTTGCGTGGTCGGAGGACAGCTCGGTGTATCCGCCGTTGGATTCCCAGCCCTCGTATTTGGTCGGCGAGGACTCAAAGGAGTCGTATGCACCCTTCGTGCGGTAGAAGTAATCGGCAAAGTTGTCGATTCTCATGCTGTAGATATAGCTGCCGCAGTAGAGGTACACGCTGTCACCGACCTGCGAGATCGTCGGGTTAACGCCGTCGACGAGGGTGCCCTGCAGCATTCCCTGGAACGGTGTGCGGGAGTAGATGTCCTGGATGCCGACGAACGTTTTCAGATTGTCATAGGAGATCGCAATATTGATCGGGAAACGGCGGTAAGAGCCGCCGCCGAGGGCGTTGTTGCCTGCCCACATGAGCATTTTTGCATTGTCAAACTCAAAGAGGAACGGCTGCGTGTTTGTTGCATATACGTTGGAAAGAACGGCTTCCTCCGTCCATGTCAAACCGTGGTCATAGGAGTAAGAGACGCCAAAATGATCGACATTTTCGTACTGGCAGCGTGCGTACATTGCCAGTGTGCCGTCCTCACCCTCGAGGACAGTTGTCTCGCATATACCGGTCTCGCGAACGTAGTGACCTACGCCTTTGGGATAACGGATCACGCTTTCGCTTGTTGTCCACGATTTACCGCCGTCCGTGGTGTAGAAGCAGCGTGCGGCTGCACGCGGGTAATCGCCTTCCCAGTCCGTTTGACTTACATCGTCGCCCGAAAGGATCGTCAGAAAGTCGACGTTCGGACCGTCTTCTCCGTCATAAGAGCTGACTTTAATGATATCGGAATATGCAAGGTAATGAGGCATATCCTGGCCGATTATGGTGATCGGAGCACGATGCCATGTTGTGCCCATGTCATCGGAGTACATGAAACGCGTGACCGTGTGCATTTCGTCATATGTTCCGTCATCCAGCTTCGGGCGTGTCCAACCCTGAATCAGGATACGACCTGTGACATCGTCATACGCTTCACCCTGCGGGATACAGACGTAATCGTAAGAGCCGTCGCCGATGACAGTGTCACTCCATGTGCGTCCTTCGTCGTAAGAGAAACGGGCTGCAATCGAACCCTGTGTGACAGCGGTCCCGTTGAAATGGACCAGTGTGCCGTCGGGAAGTGACATATGGAATTGACCGCCGCCTCCGTTATACGTCTCGCGCGTGCCGTATACGACCTCGTAAACAGCCTCGGTGTTCGAAATGTCCATTGCTTCCGTGTTTCCGGAAAGAGCGGAAACTGTAATCGTAGCGTTTGCTGCGATTTTCGGTACGCGGACGAGAAAATTATTGCCGTCGTATGTATGGTACAGAAGCTCATCGCCGAGATAGAAGCGGATATCCGCTTTGCTTGCCAGAGCGCAGTTGATGCCTGCTGTATCGGGGGAGATAGCGTAAACGGAATCATATACCGTATACGACGCGGTGTTTTGGAGGGTGATGAAGGTCGTATTGGCGAAATCTGCGCCGCCGTTTCCGAATTCGTTTTCATAGTACACGTCGATCATCCCGTCAAGCGGAGCGATGAAATCGGAAGCCTCCGTATCGTGCGTTGTCGCGTGAACCTTGATATAGCGCCCGGTTGCGGTGAAATCGTACAGGTATGTAACTGCGCCTGCACGGAGAAGCTTGAAATCGTCGACCTCTCTGTACGAGCGATTGTCATCACTTGCCCAGACGGTGAGCATACTTTCGTTCAAACGGGTAATCGCATCGCTGTCCTTCAGTGCAATGACGTTCACCGTTTTGCGCTCGCCGAGATCGCGGACGACACTGTTGTTGGTTGCATCGAGCGTAAATGTAGATGCATCGTAGGGAACACCTGCGCCGTGCAGCGTGTCAATATCCTTGATAACAACGAGCGTATCTGCCGTCGGGTTCATGCCCTTGACGTAGAGATTAAATTTCTTCGAGACGCCGAGTTCGTCGATGGTTGCCGTCAGGGTTACGTCCTTGCCGCCTGCAGCGGGACGCTTTACGGTTCCGCTCGCAGGATCGATAACGTCAGGATCAGAACTGGTCCACGTGATGTCGTACGGGATATCGATCTGTGGGTTTTTGAACTTTGCGGGCAAAACGAGATCATAGATAACGGCACCGGGATCGGTATTTTTGCCGCAGATCATATCAAACGTGACTGAATCGATAACGGAGTTGCCGTATGCTTTACCGATGGCAATATTGGTGATATCGACGCTGATGTTATCGGCTTCGCTTTCCGCACGGTCAACGGAACGCATGATGTTCAGTACGATAGCAGTCGGATCGAGAGTCTCGCCGATTCTGGGGACAATTTCAATGTTTTTGAATACAGTTACAGGCGCACCGTCAATATAGAGAATAATGTCTCCGTCGGGCTGCCATGCGGTGCCGACGCGGAAGGTGTCGCCGATGTGCTTGTTCAGCGGGAACGACTGGTAACCGGCAGGATCCTGTGCCACGAACACGAGACCGATATCTGTGTTGATGATGCCCATGCTGGCAGCCTGATTTGCTGCGTCTGTCATCCAGTACATGAATCCGGCCGTCGCCATGTAGCTCCAGAATTCATTATCGTAACCAAGCTCGTAAACGGGCATTGCGTTTGCGCGGAAAGTGTACTCAAAAACTGTATCCAGCGTTCTGTCACCGAGAGGACGGAGATAGTCGCCTCTGTACAGCATGAATGTGCGGATTGCACGCGGGTTTGTGCCGTTCGGGTTGTAATTATCGTAGAAATTATAGCCGAAATCAATACTTTTTACACCCTGATGACCGTTACGGCCGCCGTCCATATCTACCAGAGCGGACTGAGAAACGTTCCAACCGTCATTGGCAAGACGGAGCGTAGGCGTTTCCGCAGCAAACCAGGTGGTTGAAGAAAGAACGATCGTGCCGATCCAGACTTCGCTGCCGATCTGGATTGTCGCGCTGATCTGACAACCGTAGTCGGCACGGGAGGAGTTGATCATTCTGTGAGGAATGCCGTACTCCACGTGCTTTTCCGTGCGGCGGATGGTTGCGGGGGAGCCGGTGATAGCCACACCGTTGAGCGTTACTGCAACCGCAGCGTTGTTCGGGTTGTATACGCCGATACATACACTTTGGTTATCCCACACGGCACCGAACATACCGGACGAGCCGACGTTTGCGGAAAGGGTCCAGTCAGGCTCGCTGAGGATGCCGTTGATACTGTAACTGTCGCCGGAACCGCTGCGGAAAGCTGCCTGAACACACTTTCCCGTAGGTGCGGACAGAACGATTTCCTCATCCTCAACAGCAGTGATGATTGTAGGCATCATACCGAAGAGCATGAAAACCGTGAGCAAGAGAGAGAGAACGCGTTTCAAATAGTTCGACATTTGAATACTCCTTGCTTCCATAATTTAGATATTTACAATATGGACATAGTACTACATTGTCCATTGTATCAAATTGTTGTACAAAAAGCAAGAGAAACGCACATTGTTTTGTGAAAAATATTTACTTATAGTAGAAATTTCCGCGCAATTCTTCAGAAGGGTGTTTCGATATGGCAAAAAGTCGCCCTGTTATTCTTGTTTTCTGCCGATACAAAACGCCCCCGACCAGAGAGAACTGATCGGGGGTGCGGATTAGTTTTTCTTTTTCTTTACAGCGATGAGTGCGCCGACGATTGCAAGAATCACAACCGCAGCGATGCCGATCCAAACGATCGGGCTCATGCCGCCGCTTTCGCCGTCCGTGCCGGGCACACTCGGATCGTCCGGGCTGGTCGTGTCCTCCGGATCGTCCGTACCGGTTGCCGATACCGCAGCAGCGGTCAGCGTTACGGAATCGTCCGTATCATCCACGATGAATGCGTCGAGATAATACGTAAGCGCACCCTGGCAGACGATATGTACATAGCAGATGTAGTCGCCGATCTCCGCCTCCACGGGAACGGCAAATGCCTCGCTTCCGTTGACGGAAAGCGTTGCGCTCGGCGTATCTGCGGAAAGGGAAAGATCGAATTCAAAGTGGTTCCAGCCGTTCTTCAGCATGCCGTCCTTGTTCTCGCCGCGGAGAAGTGCCATCGAATTGCCGTTGAGTGCAAAGCCGATCGGGGACGCCTTGCCGTAATCGGGACCGTGGGAGGTCTCAAGCTCGAAGGTAAGATCCGCCTTCGTGACGTCTTCGATGTACAGATCAAATGCGACCGTACCGTCGGAGACAGCGGGCAGGGACCGGACTGCTGCCGAGCCGGGTGTGAACATCATGGATTTTTCACCGACTGCAGCCTGTGCATCGGAAGCCTCCACCTGACCACCCGTTGCCGCCCAGCCTTCGTATTCGCTGGTGATATCCTCGAAGGAGTCGTACGCCCCCTTCGTTTTGAAGAAGTAGTCAAGGAAATTGTATACGTATACGACGCGGTAGTTGTTGCCTTCCGAAATGATGTCACTGATGGAGGAGACGAACATCGTGTCGCCGGAGACGGTGACGTTCGGGTTCATGGCGTTGATGCAGGTACCGTTGACCATGCCCTGGAAGTCCGTTCTGAGGAAGAGATCCTGAATATCCGTGAAGGTGTACAGCCCGTCATAGGAGACCGCGACGTTCAAGGGATATCTTCTGTAGGAGCCGCCGCCGTAGACATTGTTGCCGCCCCACATGATGAAGCTGTGACCGCCCATTTTGAAGAGCTCAGGCTGGGTATTTGTAGTGTAAATGTTGGAAAGCTCAGCTTCCTCCGACCAGGTCTTACCGAAGTCATAGGATACGCCGTAACCGAAGTGGAGAGTCTCTTCGTACTGGCAGCGGGAGTAGAGGAACAGTACGCCCTCATCGTTCTCCATACAGACAACCTCGCACAGACCGTGCTCACGGATATGATCTATATCATCACCGCCGTAGTAGCGAACAGCATCGGCGCTCTTCGTCCACGTCTTGCCGTTGTCGGTCGTATACATCGTGGTCATCTCGCCGTGATAGTAGCCGTTGTCGTAGTGCTCGCGCATGGCTTCGGAATCTCTGCATGTAGCGAGTACGAAGTCCACGTTCGGACCGTCCTCACCGTCATAGGAGGATACCTTGACGAAATCGGCATAGGTGAAGGAGAACGGCTCGTCTCCCTCCATCTCGTAGTTGATTTCTGCCTTTTTCCAGAGCTTGCCGTTGTTGTCGGAGTATACAATAGCACCGACGTTTTTCCCGTTCACCTGCTTATAGCCGTGCACGAAAATACGTCCGGTTGTTTCGTCATAGCCGGCGCCGTGCGGGTTTGCGAATGCATCGGCAGCGCCCTTCATGAGGATTAGAGAGCTGGTCGTGATACCTCCGTCCTGAGAAATGTAATAGTAGGGCTGTCCGCCTTGACCGTGGAATCCCATCATCATACCGTTGTTCAGCGTGATAAAATAGGAGCCGCGGTAGCCGGAGTAGGTCTCGCGTGTGCCGTACATGACCTCGTAGATTGCTTCGATGTTGCTGATATCTTTCGCCTGTGCATTGCCGGAGAGGACTTTGACAGTCACGTTTCCGTTTGCGGCGATTTCGGGGACACGGACGAGGAAGTTTTCGCCGTCATAGTAGTGGTAGAGGATCTCGCTGTCAAGGAGGAAGCGGACGTCAGCGTAATTCTCCGCAAGGGAGGAGACGCCAGCCACCTCGGGCGAGACGGAAACGATCGCATCCGTTCCGACAGCATCCGTGCCGTTGTCGATCCGAATCGCAGATTCCGTAGCGAAAGAGGTATCGCCGCCGCCGAAAACATCTTCATAGTACGCATCAATCATGCCGTCCAGCGGAGCGGTGAAATCGGCATCCGTCGAGCTGTGCAGCGTGCAGTGCACTTTGATGTATCTGCCCGTTGCCTCGAAATCGTACAGATAGGTGTACATACCGTCGCGCAGAAGCTTGAAGGACTCCACCTCTGTGTAGGTTTCGTTATCGTCGCTCGTCCAGATTGTGAGGTTGTTCGAGTTCAGTCGGCATACCGTGTCGCTGTCCTTGAGGACGATCACGTTGACTGTTTTAGCTTCCTTCAGATCGCGAACGATACTGTTGTTGTTCTCGTCGAACGTGAATTCGGGCTGATCGGTCGGTTTGGCAACTCCCTTGTACGTGGCAGTATCCTTGCGCACGACGAGAACGTCCTCTTGCGGATTGAGACCGGGTACGAACACGTCAATCGACTTGGAGGTACCGAGGGAGGGAGCCACAGCCGTAAGCGTGATCTTTTTACCGCTTGCTGCAGGCTGGGTCACCTTGCCCGTTGCGGGATCAATTACGGCGGGATCGGAGGAAGACCATTCAATGTCAACAGGGGAAGTGAAGTGCTTGTTGGCAAAAGAGGTGACGAGATTCATGTCATATCTGACAAGCGTCTGCTCGTTGCGCATCTTGCGGATCGTTTCAAACGAGATAGAATCCACAATGCTCTCGCCGTACTCCTTGCCGACGGAGATGCAGGTGACGTCGATATCGAAATTGTCCTCTGCGCTCTTGGCAATTTCGGTGCTTCGAAGGAGATTGAATACGATGTTGTTTTCTCCGATCGTATCATGTGCGGTCATTTCCGCGTTCTCAAATACAGCAACCTGTTCGCCGTCGATATAGAGGATAATATCGCCGTCCGTAGTCCACTTCGTTTCAATGTGGAAGGTATCGCCCTCGTATTTGTTCAGAATATACGTGCGGTCGCGGTCGGCGTCACGCAGGGAAAAGACGAGACCGATATCGGTGTTGACAATCGCCATGGTGACGTACGTGGTGCCTTTGTCACCGGCAGCGGAGATGTACCAGTTGAAGCCGGAAACGATGTACGGATAGAAATCGTTATCGACGCCGAGGCGGTACTCCGGCATGGATTTCGCACAGAAGAAAAATCCGAACACTGTATCAGCCGTGCGGTCGCCGAGCGGGGCGTACGTGTCACCCGCATAGGTGAGACGGGAGTACGGTGCGAGCGGATTATTTCCGTTCGGATCATAGCGGTCAAAGAAATTATAGCCGCCGGTGATGGTTGTAATGTTCTGGTTCGGCGTAGCCTTGGACTCGGGGTGAACGATGCGCATACCGCCGCGTCGGATGCCCGAGTGATTGTATACTTTGCTAGGATTGTCTGCAATGAACCATTCCTTGGAGGAGAGCACGACCGTGCCTTTCCAGACCGTGCCGTCTACCGTGATTTCG
Organism: Clostridia bacterium; assembly: GCA_017466375.1. GTDB lineage: Bacteria > Bacillota > Clostridia > Oscillospirales > CAG-272 > SIG701. Next base: position 7,273 of record JAFTUH010000035.1, read on the forward strand.
GCGGGAATCTCCGTTCCGTAATCGTTTACGGTGACACCGATTACGGAGAGATCAATGCCGTATTCCGTAGCCTTTTTGTTGGTAGCGCTTTTGATTTCTGCATTGCTTTTGGTGATCTCCGTGCCGTTCAGTTTAATCGTGACGGATTCTTTGTTCGGCGTGCGCGTAGTAAGATACAGGGTAGTCATATTCCAACGCGCACCGAGAAGCACCTCACCGGTGAGAATTGTATGGACAGCCCAGCCTTCTTCGGTGAGCTTGCCGTTAACGCTGATCTTCGTATCGCTGTAGGATGCGTAGACCGTTTTGCCTGCAGAGGCTTCGAGTGCTGTGTCATCTGCCTGTACGGGCAGTGCGGGGACTGCACCGAGAAGCAAGACGAGCGCAAGCGCCGCTGATGTGATCTTTTTCCAGAATGCGTTCATGTGATTTCTCCTTGAGAATGTTTTTTGTGGGACATAGATGCATTATAGCAAATTGTTGCATGTATTGTCAAGCAAAAAATGAGTGAATTTTGTTAAAAAACAACGAAAATTTGTTGAATCGTAAAAACTCGATATTGTCCTGTAAAAATATGATATTTTTGCAAACAAAACACGGTCAGCCGTAAGACTGACCGTGCAGAGTTGTTTAGGCGGATTATTTTTTGCGTTTTGCGAAGAATACGCCGGCAGCTGCAGCGCCTATGGCGATAACAGCACCTATGATGATCCAGAGCGTCGGGGATGCATTGTCCTTGTCACTGTCGGTAGAGTCGCCGGTGTTTGCGGGATCGCCTGTGTTGGCAGGATCATCCGTGTCGGGCGTAGTGGTGCCGGGAACAGATACAGATGCTACGGTAGGATATGCCGTGCCTGCATCCATGTCCTCGACAACAAACGCGTCGAGGTAATACGTAAGCGCCCCTTGGCATACGACATGCACGTAGCATACGTAAGCACCGATCTCCGCCTCTACGGGAACGGCAAAAGAATCACCGCCATTGACGGAAAGCGTTGCGCTCGGTATATCTGCGGAAAGAGCGAGATCGAATTCAAAGTGGTTCCAGCCGTTCTTCAGTATGCCGTCCTTACTTTCACCGCGGAGAAGTGCAATCGAGTTGCCGCTGAGTGCAAAGCCGATCGGGGAAGCCTTGCCGTAATCGGGGCCGTGGGATGCTTCAAGCTCCAGCGTGAGACGCGCCTTCGTTACGTCCTCGATATACAGATCAAACGCGATCTTGCCGTCTCGTACCTCGGGGAGGGAACGGACAGCAGCGGCACCGGGGGTAAACATCAGCGATTTCTCACCGACAGATGCCTGTGCGTTGGAAGTTTCAACCTGACCGCCCGTCGTTGCCCAGCCTTCATATTCCGTCGTGGAATTTTCAAAGGAGTCATACGCACCTTTCGTGCGGAAGAAGTAATCCATGAAATTGTAAACGTATACGAAGCGGTACTGGTTTCCTTCCGTGATCGAGTCGCTGATGGACGACACAAACATGGTGTCACCGGCGACGTTCACATTCGGGTTCATGGCGTTGATGCAGTTGCTGTTGACCATGCCTTGATAATCCGTTCTGAGGAAGAGGTCCTGAATATCCGTGAAGTTGTACAGCCCGTCATAGGAGACAGCAACGTTCAGCGGATATCTTCTGTAGGAGCCGCCGCCGTAGACGTTGTTGCCGCCCCATATGATAAAGCTGTGACCGTCCATCTTGAAGAGTTCAGGCTGGGTGTTTGTAGCATAGATGTTGGAAAGTTCAGCCTCATCCGACCACGTTCTGCCGAAGTCGTAGGATACGCCGTAAGCGAAGTGGAGCGTTTCTTCATATTGGCAGCGGGAGTAGAGGAACAGAACGCCGTCTTCATTTTCCATGACAGAGGGCTCACACAGACCGTGTTCACGGATATGATCCTGATCGTCACCGCCGTAGTAGCGGACAGCATCTGCGCTCATTGTCCAGGTTTTACCGTTGTCCGTCGTGTAGAGGACGGTCATTTCGCGGTGCTCATAGGGATTACCGTAGTGCTCTCTCATCAACTTGGAGTCGCGGGCTGTTGCGATGACAAAGTCCACATTCGGGCCCTCCTCGCCGTCGTAAGAGGAGACCTTAACAATATCGGAATACGTATGACGGAAGATATCGCCGGGGGTTTCATAGTTGATTTCCGCTTTGTGCCAGAGCTTACCGTTGTTGTCGGAGTATACGATGGCAGCCACATTTTCACCGTTTACCTTCTTATATCCTTGTACAAAAATGCGTCCCGTTACCTCATCGTAGCCTGAACCGTGCGGGTTTTGAAATACACCGTTGTTTATTCCCTGCATAATTCTGTGTGGAGATCTGGTGATACCGCCGTCCTGCGAGATAAAGTAGGTTGGCTGTCCATCCGCATGGAAGCCCATCAGCATACCGTTGTTCAGTTCAATGTAATATACGCCGCGGTAGCTGGAGTCCGTCTCGCGCGTGCCGTACATGACTTCATAGATCGCTTCGATGTTACCGATATCCTTCGCGTTCGCATTGCCGGAGAGAACTTTAACAGTCACGCTCTTGCCTGCCTCGATATCCGGTACGCGAACGAGGAAGTTTTCACCATCGTAGTAGTGGTAGAGGATCTCGCCGTCAAGGAGGAAGCGGACATCAGCGTAATTCTCCGCGAGGGAGGAGACGCCTGCCACTTCAGGCGTGACCGTGGCGATAGTATCCATGATAGCGGTATCTGTGCCGTTGTCTATACGGATCGCAGATTCCGTAGCGAAAGCGGTATCGCCTCCGCCGAAAACCTCCTCATAGTATGCGTTGATCATGCCGTCGAGCGGGGCGGTGAAGTCGGCGTCCGTCGAGCTGTGCAGCGTGAAGTGCACCTTGAAGTATCTGCCCGTTGCCTCAAAATCATACAGATATGTATACATACCGTCGCGCAGAAGCTTGAAGGATTTCACCTCGGTGTATGTTTCGTTATCGTCGCTCGTCCAGATCGTAAGGTTGTTCGAGTTCAGGCGGCAGACGGTATCGCTGTCCTTGAGGACGATCACATTCACCGCTTTCGATTCCTTCAGATCGCGGACGATACTGTTGTTGGTCTCATCTAATGTGAATTCGGCAACATCCAGCGCGGACGCCTTTCCTTTGTAGGCAGCGGTGTCTTTTCGCACGACGAGGATGTCCCCCTGCGGTGCGAGACCGGGAACGAACACGTCAATCGATTTGGACGTGCCGAGGGAGGGAGCTGTTGCCGTGAGCGTGACGAGCTTCCCGCTTGCCGCAGGCTGGGTCACCTTACCCGTTGCGGGATCAATTACAGAAGGATCGGAGGATGCCCATTCGATTGCAACGGGAGTGGTGAAATGTTCGTTTGCAAAAGAGGTGACAAGATTCAGATCTCTTTTTACAAAATCCTGCTCGTTGCCCTGATTGCGGATCGTTTCAAACGAGACGGAATCCACGATGCTCTCGCCATAGTATTTACCGAAGGAGAGACCGGTGACATTGATATCGAAGGTATCCTCTTCACTCTTTGCCGGTTCCACGCTGCGCAGGAGGGTGAACAAAATGTAATTTGTGAAGATTGAGCTGTTTGCGGACATTTCCGCATCCTCGAAAACAGCGACCTGCGCACCGTCGATGTAGAGAATCAAATCACCTTCCGTTGTCCACTGCGTTTCGATGTAGAAGGTGTCGCCTTCGTATTTGTTCAGAATATACGTGCGGTCGCGGTCAGCATCGCGCACAACAAAAACAAGCCCGATATCCGTGTTGACGATCGCCATGGTGACGTACGTGGTACCTTTGTCACCGGCGGCGGAGATGTACCAGTTGAATCCCGCCATCAGGTGCGGATAGAAATCGTTGTCTGTGCCGAGTCGGTACTCGGGCATAGAGTTGGCACAGAAGAAGAAGCCGAACACCGTATCAGCCGTGCGATCTGCGAGCGAAGCGTACGTATCACCGGAGCAGATGAGTCGAGAGAAGGGTGCAGGAGGATTCTCTCCGTTCGGATCGTAGCGGTCGAAGAAATTATAGCCGCCCGTAATGGTTTTGATGTTCTGGTTATCTGTAGCCTTGGATTCGGGATGAATAATGCGCAACCCGCCGCGCTGAACGGCAGCGGTGGGATACGCTTTGCTTGGATTACTGGTAGCAAACAACTCTTTGGAGGAGAGGATGACCGTGCCTTCCCAGACCGTTTCGCCTACCGTAATTTCAGCAGGGATCTCAACACCGTAATCGTTCACAGTGACACCGATCGCGGAGAACGGTACGGAAAGTTCCGTGCTGGATTTGCCTGTAGCACGAACGGTATAGCTTTTGATTTTCGCATTCGATTCGGTGAGCTGCGTGCCGTTCAGCGTGACGGAGATTTCCTTCTTATCTGTTGTGTATACAGCGAGATACAGATTTTCCGCGTTCCACTGTGCACCGATAAGGATATCGTCCTCAGCGTGTGTGGAAAGAGCCCAGCCGCTGTCGGTGAGCTTGCCGTTGACGGTGATTTTATCCTTCGAAAACGATGCGAGTACGGTCGAGGAGTGAACCGATTCTTCTGGCGGAGCTTCATCTGCGCGGGCAGGTATAGCGGGCAGTGCGCCGAGAAGCAGGAATACAGCGAGTGCTGCCGATGTAAGTTTTTTCCGGATTGCGTTCATGAGAATTCTCCTCAATTTGATATTAAAATACATATTCATTATAACAAAGCAAAATATCCATTGTCAAGAAAGTATACGGACGGATTTAATTGCTCTTGTCCTTGGGTTTGATTTGAAAAGCGCAGAAAAACACGGCCAGCCGTCAGGCTGACCGTGCAGAAGAGTATTATGCGGATTATTTTTTGCGTTTTGCGAAGAATACGCCGGCAGCTGCAGCGCCTATGGCGATAACAGCACCTATGATGATCCAAAGCGTCGGGGATGCATTGTCTTTGTCACCCTGTGTAGTGTCGCCGGTGTTTGCGGGATCGCCGGTGTTTGCGGGATCGCCGGTATTTGCGGGATCGCCGGTATTTGCAGGATCATCCGTGTCGGGCGTAGTGGTGCCGGGAACAGAAACAGATGCAACGGTAGGATATGCCGTGCCTGCATCCATGTCTTCGACAACGAATGTATCGAGGTAATACGTAAGCTCACCCTTGCATACGACATGCATGTAGCATACGTAAGCGCCTACCTCTGCGTTCACGGGAACGGATACTGCTTCGCCGCCGTTGATCGCAAGCGTTGCGTTCGGCGTCTCATCCGTGAGGGCGAGATCGAACTCAAAATGGTTCCAGCCGTTCTTGACAGCGTTCATGATGACATCGCCGCCGAGCAGTGTGAGCTGATCCTCATAGAGGGAGAATCCGATCGGGGAAGCCTTGCCGTAATCGGGACCGTGGGAGGCTTCAAGCTCCAGCGTGAGACGCGCCTTCGTCACGTCCTCGATATACAGATCAAACGCGATCTTGCCGTCTCGTACCTCGGGGAGGGAGCGGACAGCAGCGGCACCGGGGGTGAACATCAGCGATTTCTCGCCGACAGATGCCTGGGCGTCGGATGTTTCAACCTGACCGCCCGTAGTGCCCCAGCCTTCATACTCCGTCGTGGAGTTTTCAAAGGAGTCATATGCACCCTTCGTACGGAAGAAGAAGTCGGTGAAATCGCTGACCCAGATGTTGCGGAAGCGCTCGCCGCCCATCGTGTCGTCACTGATGACGGTCACCTGCATCTCGCCGTCATCGTAGAGGAAAACATTCGGGTTCATGGCGTTGATACAGGTGCCGTTGACCATACCCTGATAGTCTGTTCTGAGGTAGATATCCTGAATAGCCGTGAACGTCAGGAGATTGTCATAGGAGATAGCAACGTTCATAGGATATCTTCTGTAGGAGCCGCCGCCGTATACGTTGTTGCCGCCCCAGAGAATGAATTCGTTACCGTCTGCCTTGAAAAGTGTAGGCTGCGTGTTGGAGGTGTAAATGTTGGAAAGCTGTGCTTCCTCCGTCCACGTCTTGCCGAAATCGTACGAGAAGGCATATCCGAAGTGGAGAACCTCTTCGTACTGCAGGCGGGAGTAGGCAACCAGTACGCCGTCAGCCGTTTCCATGCATACCTGCTCGCAGAGACCGTGCTCCCATTTGTGGATGGTGTCGTCTCCGCCGAAGAAGCGAACGGCGTTCGTGCTCGAGTTCCATGTTTTTCCGCCGTCGGTCGAGTAAAGGGAGAAAAGCTCGGAGTGCTCGTACTGATGTCCGTAGTACTCCTTCATTTCTTCAGAAGGACGTCTTGTGATAAGAACGAAGTCCACGTTCGGCCCTTCGCCGTCGTAGGCAGAAACCTTTATGATATCGTCGTAGGACTGAAGAATACGGTCAACTTCATATTTAAAGTTGATTTTTGCTTCCGTCCAGAGCTTGCCGTTGTTATCGGAGTACATGATCTTAAACATACTCTTGCCGTTTTCGGGATGCACTCCCTGGACGAAAATACGTCCTGTTACGTCGTCATAACCTGTTCCCATAGGCTGGGTAAGAACATCGTACGTGCCGCCTGCCGGGAAGAGGTTTGTTCTGGATCTGCCGTTATTCTCGACAAAGTAGTAGGCAAATCCTGTGTTCTCCAAGGCTTGACCCTGTGTGTTGAACCGCAGACCGTTGTTCAGCCTAACGCTACCGCCGGGGTGGTAGTCAGAGGAGGTTTCGCGCGTACCGTACATAACCTCGTAAAGAGGCTCGATGTTTGAAATGTCTTTGGCATCCGCATTGCCCGAGAGAACGGTAACCGTTACACTTTCGCCTGCCGGAATATCGGGAATACGCACGAGGAATTTCTCGCCGTTGAACGCATGATAGAGGATCTCGTCGCCGAGCAGGAAGCGGATGTCGGCGTAGTTTGCATCCAGACACTTTGCACCGGTTTCCTCGATGGTGACAGGGGTGAGTACATCCATCATGTCGTCGGTATTCTCGTTTTTGACAGAGAATGCGGAGGTGGTTGCAAATGCACTGCCGCCGTCACCGAAGACGTCTTCGTAGTATGCCTCGATCATGCCGGGGATCGGTGCCGTGAAGGTAGTATCCGTTTTGGTATGGAGCGTAAAGTGAACCTTGATATAGCGTCCGGTTGCTTCAAAATCGTAGAGATATGTATACTGACCGTCTCTCAGAAGCTTGAACGGCTTTACCTGTGTGTAGGTCTTGTTGTCGTCACTTACCCAGATCGTAAGATTGCTCTCGTTCAGCCGGCAGGAGTCGTCACTGTCTTTCAGTGCGATGACGTTTACCGTTTTCGATTCCTTCAGATCACGAACGACACTGTTGTTCGCTTCGTCAAAGGTGTAGTAAGGCGCATCCGGAACGGTGGCGCGGCCTTCACTTGTGTTGATATCACCGCGCACGACCAGTACGTCTGACTGCGGGTTAGATCCAAGCACATATACATCAATGGATGTGGTCGATCCTATAGACGGTGCCGTTGCCGTGAGCGTCACGGACTTGCCGTCCGTTTCGGGGCGCGTTACCTTTCCGGTCGCAGGATCAATCACGTCAGGATCAGAGGACTTCCATTCGATCGCAACAGGCGTTGTAAAATGCTTGTTTGCGAAAGTGGTGACGAGATTCAGATTGTAGTTGACGGTCAGCGGGTTGCCGCGGTTGTTGCTGATGGTATCGAACGTGAGGGAGTCGAGCAGCGTATCGCCGTGGCTCTTACCGACGCAGACTCCTGTGATATCGATATCAAAGTTGTCCTTCTCGCCTTTTGCGCTCTCTTTGTTGCGCAGAAGGTGGAAACGGACCATGTTTTCGCCGAGATCCCAACGGGACATTTCGGCATCCTCAAAGAACGCGACCTGCTTACCGTCGATGGAAAGGATAAGGTCGCCATCCTTTGTCCATACCGTCTCAACGTAGAACGTGTCCCCGAGGAACTTGTTCAGCGGATACGTGCGGTCGCGGTCTGCATCGCGGAGGACAAAGACGAGACCGAGCTCCGTATTGATGATGGCCATGGTAACGTAGGGAAGCTCCTCCCATTCGAGAGATTTTCCCGTTATATACCAGTTCATTCCGCAGGTAGTGATGTAGGGGTAATAGTCGTTATCCGTACCGAGAGGATACACGGGCATGGAGTTGGCACAGAACGTGAATCCGAGCACAGTATCTGCGGTGCGGTCACAGATCGCTTCAAACCCGCTTCCCTGGAAATACAGAGTGGAAGAAACGGAGGGCGGATTTTCGCCGGTTGCACTGTAGTGGTCGTAAAATTTGTATCCGCCGGTCGTTGTTGCAACGCCCTGGTTGTCGGTAGGCTTGCATATCTCATGAACGAACTGACCGGCCTGGGTACGGACACCTGCATAACCGGCAGAGGCGCTCGGATTGTTCGCTGCAAACCATTCGGTAGAGGTGAGAAGAACCGAGCCTGTCCATACGGTGTCTCCGATCGAGATTTCAGCGGGGATCTCTACGCCGTAATCCTTTACGGTGACACCGATCGCGGAGAACGGTACGGAGATTTCCGTACTGTATTTGCCGGTAGCGCGAACGGTGTAATTTTTCATTTTCGCATTCGACTTGGTGAGCTCCGTTCCGTTCACAGTGACAGAAACACTCTTTTTCTCCGGCAGGTGTATACCAAGATACAGATTTTCTGTATCCCACTGCGCGCCGATAAGGGCACCGTCATCCGCACGTGTGGCAAGCGCCCAGCCGCCGTCGTTGAATCTGCCGTTTACGGCAATTTCAGCATTCGCAAAGGACGCGCGCACGGTAGACATGCCAGCCGATTCGGCTGCCTGTGCTTCATCTGCACGGACGGGTACAGCGGGCAGTGCGCCGAGAAGCAGAAACGCGGCAAGCGCTGCCGATGTGATTTTTTTCCAAATTACGTTCATGTGATTTCTCCTTAGAATTTCTTACATGATGTATTGCCATTATAACAAATTGTTGCGTACAATGTCAAGAGGAAGTTGTGCAGAATTTGTGAAAAATTGCGTTATTATCACAACACGAGAAAAAGAGAGTATTGACCTTGAAAATTGTGTTTTTTTGGTCTGCAGTTTTCCTCTGCAACAAGGACTACAGCACAATTATAGCATGATTTGCTGACAAGAGTCAATGCGCATTTGTCGGGCAAATTTATAAAAAGGACTGCCGTTGAAAACGGCAGTCCTTAGAGATTATGCGGGTTTCTTTTTGGATTTTACAGCGATGAAGATAACTGCTCCAATGATTACGGCAGCACCTGCACCGATGCCGATCCAGAGTGCCGGAGAAGACTCACTCGAACCGGGCGTTACGCCGGGATCCACAGGCGTGGGATCAGCGTATTCGGCCCAGGAGAGGATGACGGGTGCGTCGGTCGGAACGTTGACGTACAAGCCGTCCTCGCCTTCGAATACGGAAAGAAGCTTTCCGAAATCATCCGTCTTGCGGTCATCATCTGTCATGAGAACCAGTGCGCGGAACGCGTGCGTACTTGCCGCTGTTCCTTCGGGATAAGCGAATTTGACAGTCATGCCTGCAGGCGGAATGTCATAAGTCGTAGCGTCCGCCCACGTGTCACCGCCGTCCTTGGAGATGATCGGGGAGAGAGAGTAAATTGCCGTGTTTTCAGCAAGATAGGTCTCGTCGGCACCTGCAAGCACGAAGCCCTGCATAGCGGCAGTGAATGCGGCGGTGTCATCGTAATTCTCGGAAAGCGCATCCGTAAGCTCGGTGAACGCGGAGGCTTCTGCGGAGACGATAATATCGGGCACGAACGAGTTGTCTTCGTCAATGATGAGGAACTCGTCGAGATAGTATGTAAGTTCGCCGAGACCGCGTACGTGAACGAATGCAGCATAGTCGCCGATTTCGCTGTTTACGGGAACGGTGATGTTCTCGCCGCCGTTTACGGAAAGGGAAGCGGCAGGCTTTTCGTTCAGCATATCCAGCGAAAATTCAAAGTGGTTCCAGCCGTCCTTCAGATTGAGGGCAACAGCGGAGTCAGCACCGAGGAAGGTTACCTTATTGCCGTTCAGCTGGAAGGCAATCGGTGCGGCAAGACCGTACTCAAATCCGTAGGAGGACTCAAACTCAAACTCAAACTTCGCCTTGTCCACGTCTTCAATGAACAGATCGAACGAAACCGTGCCGTTTTGGATGTACGGGATTGAACGGTTGGCAGAAGCACCGGGGGTAATGCACATGGAGTATTTGCCATCAGATGCCTGTGCATCGGAGTGAGCGATCTCACCGCCCGTCGTTGACCAGCCTTCCCATTCGGGATCTGTTTGCTCAAAGGTGTCGTATGCGCCTCTGGTTTTGAAGAAATAGTCGAGGAAGTTGTTGATGCGAAGTGTGTTCATCTTGCCGTTTGTGGCGGAGTTGGTGAGGAGGATGCAGTCGCCGGACTTGGATATCTGCGTGTTTGTGTTGTCGACAGCGGTTGCGGTCGTCATACCCTGAAGTGCCGTCTTGGAGAAGAGATCCAGCACGCCTTCAAACGTCATCAGATTGTCGTAGGAAACACCAATCGACAGGGGATAACGGCGGAACGAACCCTGACCGAACATATTGTTGCCGCCCCACATCATGAACTGATAATCGCCGAAGTTGAACAGATACGGCTGCGTATTGACGGAGTAAACATCGGAGAGCTCAGCTTCCTTAGTCCACGTCTTACCGTAATCGTAGGAGAAAGAGCGGCAGAGCGTGTATACGTTGTCATACTGGCAGCGTGAGTAAACGACGACGGTGCCGTTTTTTGCCTCCAGAATGTGTGCCTCGCAGACGCCGTGCTCACGGGTATGCGCGTGCTCGCCCTGTGCTTCGCCGTCGTAGAAGGCGATATCATCCGGACTGAGCGTCCATGTTTTACCGTTATCCGTCGTGTATGCAACGCGTGCAACTGCGTGACCGTAGCGGTTGTTGTAATGCTCGGATACTGCGGGGGATTCAGTGTTCAGAACGTGTACGTAGTCTACGTTCGGACCGTCGCCGTCATTACAGGAAAGTCGGGCGATCTGCGCGTAGGAGAGCAGATACGTGGATTCGTACTCACCGGTCTGCGTAAGCGGAGCATGCTTCCAGCTTCTGCCCATGTCATCAGAGTACATATAGTGCGTCATCAGACCGATATTATTGCCACCGCCGTCACGGATTCTGGTGTAGCCGGTTACAATGAGACGGTCTGCAGCTTCGTCATAGATCGCGCCTTGCGGTACGCAGAGATAAGGTGCAGATCCGACTGCGGTCAGGTAACCGCTCCAGCTTCTGCCCTGGTCCTCGGAGAAGCAGAACTTAAAGGGGGTCTCGTAGTCTGATTGTGCGGCAAAGGCGAGAATCCGTCCGTCCGGAAGTGTGGTCGTGTAACGTGCGGTGAGAGACGGATCCGTCTCAACCGTACCGTAAACGATCTCATATACGTTCGTCTTGTTGGAGATATCCTTTGCGTTCGCGTTGCCGGAGAGAATTTTCAGAGTAACGGAAGAATTCTTCGGAATCTTCGTAACACGGACATAGAAGTTCGTGCCGTCGAAATAGTGATACAGCATCTCGCCGTCGAGATAGAAGCGAACGTCTGCGCTGTCAGATGCAGCACACTGGACGCCGGCATCGGCAGGGGAGATCTTTTCAATGGAATCAAACTTCGCTGTATCGGTGTTGTTTGTCAGCGTGTAGCTGCTCTCGGTTGCGAATGCCGAACCGTTATCACCGAATACATTCTCATAGTACGCATCGATCATCTCGTCGAGCGGACCGATGAAGTCGCAGTCTCTCTCGGTGTTGGTTGTGCAGTGCACCTTGATGTATCGACCGGTTGCCTCGAAATCGTACAGATAGGTATACATTCCGTCACGCAGGAGTTTGAACGAAGGAACCTGCGTATAGGTTTTGTTGTCATCGCTCGTCCAGATGGTGAGCATCGTTTCGTTCAGCTTATTGATCTCGTCGGAGTCCTTCAGCGCGATTACGTTAACCGTCTTCGACTCTTTCAGATCACGGATGATACTGTTGTTCGAGGTGTCGAGCGTGAACTCGTAAACATCCTGAACGGTACCCTTGCCTTCGTATGCTGTTACGTCGCTGATAACAGCGAGAACATCGCTTTCGGGAGCAAGTCCCTTAACGTACAGATCGAAGGACTTCTTCAGACCGGTTTCGGAATCCGTTGCGGTCAGCGTGACAAGCTTGCCGTTATTCTGCGGCTGCGTGATTTTACCGGTAGCCGGATCGATTACAGCCGGATCGGAGCTCTCCCACGTAAGAGAAAGCGACTTGTTGAACTGGGGATGCTTCCACTCGGTCGGCAGAGACAGATTGGATATGATGGAGTGCGAATCGGGATTGGCGTTTTTATCCCCTTGGATCGTCCAGAAGCCGAGCGCATCGATCAGGTTCTCACCGTAGTATTTACCCATAGCGAGATTGGTGACGTCGATATCGAAATCGTCCTCGGAGGAGTCGGCGATTTCAGCACTGCGTGCGATACCCATGGTCATGATGTTCCGCGCCTCCATGCGGCGGTGCGTGCTGTCCGCGTTTTCGATCACCTTGAGAACTTCGCCGTCCACATAAAGAATTACGTCGCCGTCCGTCGTCCAGTTGATACCGATACGGAATTTCTCGCCGAGCTGCTTGTTCAGCGGGCAGGAATACGTAGCGCCGTTCATTTTCAAAGCAGAGGTGTTCAAAATAAACGAAAGACCGGAATCCGTATTCACGATTGCCATCGTGATGAAGTTGTTGTAGTAGCTGGCGTTATCTCTCAGATACCAGAAGAAACCGCAGTTGGGATATTCGCCCCAGAAATCATTCTCCGTGCCGAGCTCGTATACAGGCATGGATCTTGCGAGAAAGTCAAATTCCACGAGCGTGTCCGCAGTGCGGTCGCCGATCGGCGCATATACATCTCCACTGTAAGTGAGAGATGTGCGGATCGAGATGGCAGGGCGAGCGGCATCTGCATTGTAGCGGTCAAAGAAATTGTAACCGCTGCCGACTGTGTTTGCTCCCTGATCGGGCGTGGGTTGCGACCACTCGTGCACAAGGCGCATACCGGATTTGTAAAGACTGCCGTGCGGAGAAAGTCGGTTGGCGTTGTCAGCAGCAAACCAATCGATGGAGGTAAGATGCGTAACACCTTCCCAGACTGTGCTTCCGACTGCGATTTTTGTCGGGATTTTAACGCTGTAATCCTCTACCGTGACGCCAAGTGTTTCGAGAGAAACATAGTACTCGGTGTTCAGTTTGTTGGAGGAGGTTTTGGATTGAGAGTTATCACTCGTCAGTTCGACCCCGTTCAGTGTGACGGAAATCTTTTCTTTTTTCTCGTTTCTGACAGCAAAGTAGAGATTTTCAAAATCCCACTGTGCACCGGCAGTAACATTTTCGGTGATCGGTGCGATCATGTTCCAACCGGATTCGGTCGTCAGACCGTTGAGCTTCATTTCTTCGTCCGTGTAAGCCGCGCGGATTACATTCTCTTCGGGCAGTACAGAGGGCATCGAAATGTCGGCTGTTGACTCGGCAGCATTAACTGCGAAAGCAGGTACGGTACCAACAGCCAGGATGAGTGAGAGCGTGAAAGCAAACGCTCTTTTGATGAAGGAAGTCATACAATTCTCCTTAGTGAAATTGTGCGGACGAGAGTATCCGTCACTTCGTTTATTATAGCAAATTGACGATTGTTTTGTCAATATTTAATCAAACATTTGGGTATGAAAAAGAATATGTTGGTCAAATATTGTAAAAAACAGAAAAAACCCGGCAATTTTTTGCCGGGTTTTGAGTGGATCAGGCGTTCTTTTTTGCGCCTTTCTTAGCAAGAATCAGAGACGCTGCAATGACGACCGCAATCACAGCGCCGCCGCCGATCCAAACGACGGGAGAGATGCCTCCGTCTGCACCGGGGACGTCAGGCGTAGGATCAACAAACTCGATCCAGCCGAGGATTACGGGAGCCGTGCCGCTGACCTTGACGTACAGACCGTCTTCACCTTCCGTAACGGTGAGAAGCACGCCGTTTGCGTCAGCTGCTCGGAATGCGTGCGTGTCAGCCGCCGTTCCTTCGGGATAAGCGATCTTCACCGTCATGCCCTTGGTGGGGATAGCCGATACGTCAGTCTGTGCCCATGTATCGCCGCCGTCCTTGGAGATGATCGGAGAGAGTGCGTATACAGCCGTGTTTTCAGCAGTGTACTGCGAGTCAGCGTCGGTGATAATCATTGCCTGCATAGCTGCGGTGAGACCGGCAGCATCTGCATACGTTTCGCTGAGATTCTCGGGAACTGCGGTGAGAGCGGCAGCTTCCGCGGAAACGATCACGTCGGGTGCATATGCATTGTCCATATCATTTACGAGGAAATCGTCGAGGAAGTACTCGAGCGTGCCGAGCGCACGGACGTGAACGTAGCAGACATAGTTGCCGATTTCAGCATCCACGGGAACATCGATGGCTGCGCCGCCGTTGACGGAAAGGGTAGCGGCAGGTACGTCGTTCAGCAGATCGAGATTGAACTCGAAGCGGTTCCAGCCGTTCGTGAGATCAAGGGAAACCGCGGAGTCGGCACCGAGGAAAGTTGCCTTGTTTCCGTCGAGGCGGAAAGCGATCGGAGCAGCAAGACCGTACTCAAAGCCGTAAGCGGATTCAAACTCGAAGTCGAACTTTGCTTTGTCCACATTCTCAATGTACAGATCGAATGCGACCGTACCGTTCTGGAGATACGGAATCGAACGTGCTGCAGAGGAGCCGGTTGCAATGCGCATGGAGTACTTGCCTTCGGAAGCCTGCGCGTCAGAGAGACGGATTTCGCCGCCCGTCGTTGCCCAGCCTTCGTACTCGGGCGTGGTGTTCTCGAAGGTATCGTACGCACCTCTCGTGCGGAAGAAGTAATCGGTGAAATTCTCGATGCGGATCTGCTGGGAGGATGCCGCGATCAAGGTGTCGTCAATGATGGCGATTTGCGGGTTGGTGTTGTCCATAGCGGAGCCCATCATAAGACCCTGCATCGCAGTTTTGGAGTAGATATCGATGGTGTTTACAAACGTCATCAGATTATCGTACGACACACCGATGCTGAGCGGGCAGCGGCGGAAGGATGCCTGACCGTACATGTTGTTGCCGGGCCAGAGCAAAAACTGATTGTCAGCATGGTCGAAGAGCATAGGCTGGCAGTTGACGGAGTAAACGTCGGAAAGCTCGGCGTGCGTCTGCCACGTCTTACCGTGATCCTTGGATACGGAGCGGGAGAGCTTGAATACGTTATCATACTGGCAGCGCATGTAAACAACAACCGTGCCGTCTTTTGCTTCAAGGATACAGTGCTCGCAGTTGCCGTGCTCACGGGTGTGCGCATGTTCACCGCTTGCCTCGCCCTCGTAGTATCCGATATCATCGGGGCTGAGCGTCCATGTCAGACCGTTGTCTGTGGAATAAGCAACACGTGTAACGCCCTGGCTGTATCCGTTGTTGTAATATTTCTCCATAGCCGGTGATGACGTATACAGCGCGTGTACGTAGTCCACGTTCGGACCGTCTCCGTCATTGCAGGAGAGACGGGCAATATTGGAATAAGAGAGCAGGTAGGAGGATTCGTATTCGCCTGTCTGCGTAAGAGGTGCCTTTTTCCAGCTTCTGCCCATGTCATCGGAGTACATATAGCGTGTCAGCAGAACACCGTTTTCGCGGCGCCAGCCTGTCACGATGATACGTCCCGCTGCCTCGTCATAGATCGAGCCCTGCGGCACACAAAGGTAGTCGAACGAGCCGACAGCGGTAATGGCATTGCTCCAGCTTCTGCCCTTGTCGGTGGAGAGACGGTAACTGAAAGTGGCATTGTTCTCACCGCCGGAACGGAATGCCATCATGGTGCCGTTCGGGAGCGTCAGCATATAACGACTGGCGCCGACTGAGTAGGAGGTCTCAACCGTGCCGTACACGATCTCATACACATTCGCCTTGTTGGAGATATCCTTAGCGGACGCATTGCCGGAGAGAATGTCAAGCGTTACGGAGCCGTTCTTCGGAATCTTCGTGACGCGGACGTAGAAATCCGTGCCGTCGAAATAGTGATACAGCATCTCGCCGTCGAGATAGAAGCGGACGTCAGCATTGTTCGCTGCAGCGCACTGTACGCCTGCATCGGCGGGAGAGATCTTCGCGATATAATCGAATTTGGCGGAGTCAGCCTCATTCGTGATTGTAACAGTGCTTTCAGTGGAGAATGCGGCGCCGCCGTCTCCGAAGACGTTCTCAAAGCGTGCCTCGATCATCCTGTCGAGCGGAGCGATAAACTCTGCGTCGTTTACACCGCAGTCCGTGCAGTGTACCTTGATGTACCGTCCGGTCGCTTCGAAATCGTACAGATACGTATACATGCCGTCGCGGAGCATCTTGAACGCGGGAATTTGCGTGTATTCTTTGTTGTCGTCACTTGCCCAGATTGTGAGCATCGTTTCGTTCAGCTTGTTGATGTCGTCACTGTCCTTCAGTACGATCACGTTGACCGTTTTTGCCTCGCCGAGATCGCGGATTACGCTGTTGTTACTGCTGTCAAGCGCGAACTCGGGTACATCGGCTACCTTGCCTGTGCTCTTCTCGGGCGTGATATCCTGCTGTACGGTAAGGACGTTGCTCACGGGAGCCATTCCGGGAACGTATATGTTGAATGATTTTGTTGCTCCGGAGGCTGTTTCTGTTGCAGTCAGCGTAACCATCGTTCCGTTTTCGGCGGGACGGGTAACATTGCCCGTTTTGGGATCGATTACGGAAGAATCTGAAGACGACCAACTGATTGCAGAATCTTTGAAGATCGGATTGGAGAGTGTGGTCGGAAGAGTAAGATTGCCTGTTACGGCGTGGGAAGAGAAATGCTCGACATAGTTTTTCGTAAGCGCATCAAAGTGAAGAGAATCGAGCATGTTTTCGCCGTAATACTTACCGGCGGCAAGATTGGTAACCTCGACATTGATATCGTCAGCAGCGCTTGTTGCGTTTTCGGTGTTGCGCAGGATCTGGTAGCAGATCACATTGTCAGCTGAAATACGGGTGTGCGTGCTCTCGGCATTCTTGATGACGTCGAGAATCTCACCGTCGACGTACAGGATGATGTCGCCCTCCGTTGTCCAGTTCGTACCGATGCGGAATGTGTCGCCGACCTGCTTGTTCAGCGGGCAGGAATACATCGGACCTGTGTCCTTTTCATATTTGGATGTATTCTGCAGAACGAACATAAGACCGCTGTCGGTGTTGATGATACCCATCGTCACGTAGTGATCGCTCGAATCCGTGATGTACCAGTTGAAACCGCACGTGGTGTACTCAGCCCAGAAATCGTTATCCGTACCGAGCTCGTACTCGGGCATTGCCTTTGCATGAAAATCGAATTCCACGAGCGTGTCGGCGGTACGGTCACCGAGGGGAGCGAAGTTTGCACCGCCCAGCGTTACGTATGTACGGATCGAGATGGCGACGCGGGAATCCGCATTGTAAACGTCGTACAGATTGTACCCGCCTTTGATGGGCGAGCTGTTCTGGTACGGTGTCGGCTGAGAATATGCGTGTACGAGACGCATACCGGAACGGCCGCTTCCGATACTGGAGGAGGTGCGGTTGGAGTTGTCGGCAGCAAACCAGTCGATGGCGGTGAGAAGAATATCGCCTTCCCAGACGGCATTGCCCACCTGCACTTTGACCGGGATTTTCGTGCCGTAGCCGTCAACCGTCACGCTGAGCGTTTCAAGAGAAACCTGATACTCAACGTTCATTTTGTTGCTTGAGATTTTGGATTTTGCGTTGTCACCGTTCAGCTCAATGCCGTTTACCGTGAGCGTTACCTTTTCCTTATTATCGGTACGGACAGCGAGATACAGATTCTCATGATCCCACTGTGCGCCTGCGGTGGCGTTCTCGCCGACCTTGGTCGTCATACTCCAACCGTATTCGGTGGTGAGACCGTTGATTTTCATCGTATCATTGGTGAATGCGGCGCGCAGTATGCTGTCGCCGGTGGTGACGGACGGGAGTGTAACCTCCGCTGCATCAGCGGCACTTGCGGCAAAAGCGGGGGCAGCGCCGAGTACCATCAGAAGTGAAAGGACGAGGGCAATTGCTCGTTTTGTGAATGCGTGCATGGGTATCTCCTTTATATAAAAATTTTACTGCTTACATTATACAGTATTTACCGAAAAAGAGAAAGAACTTTGTTTTCAACAAAAGTGCAGTTTTTGGAAACATTCGGGTGATACAGGAACAACCGGCAATTTCTGTACAGTGTGCTGTATTAATTTTAGCAAATAGTCGGGTAATTGTCAATACAGTATTTCCTGTTTGGCGGATTAACCCGAGATTTGAGCAATAGAACCAAAAAAAGCCGGCCGACAGAAGCCTGCCGACCGACCGGGGATTTATGCGCTTTTCTTTTTGGATTTGGAGATCATCAGAACAGCGATCACTGCGATTACGACTGCAGCTGTGCCGATAGCAATCCAGATACCGACGGGGAAACCGTCTTCTGCGGAATCACCGCCGATCGGATCTGTGCCGTCGGGATCACCGGAGGAGACATCAGAGCCGTCGGGATTGGGTGCTGCGCCGGCGGATACAGTGACTGCGGGAGCACTGTCCAGATCCTGAATCAGGAAAGAGTCAACGTAGTGCGTCTGCGTATCCAAAGAGGAGAACGAAACAAACGTCGCGTATGCGCCGACCTCTGCGTTGACAGGAACGGAAGCAGCCGCACCGCCGTTTACCGAAAGGGAAGCGGAAGGCGTTTCGCTGTCCATGGCGAGATCAAACGAGAAGTGGTTCCAGCCGTTCTTCAGATCCAGCGTGACTGCGGAATCCGCGCCGAGGAAATGCGCCTTGTTTCCGTTAAGCGTGAAGGCGATCGGCGCTGCCTCGCCGTACTTGCGGCTGAAGCCTGCCTCAAATTCAAACTCGAGCTTTACGCTATTCACGTCCTCAATGTACAGATCAAACGATACAGCGCCGTTCTGCACCTGCGGAATAGAACGGACTGCGTTTGTACCGGCAGTCATATACATGGACTTGGTGCCGTCGGTGGCAAATGCATCGGAGATACCGATTTCACCGCCGTCGATCATCCAGCCCTCATACTTGACGCTGCTGTTTTCAAAGGAGTCGTATACGCCCTTCGTTTTGAAGAAATAGTCCTGATAGTTGTTGATTCGGATCGAACGAAGATCCCATCCGACATACAGATCATCACCGATAACAGCCGCCTTCGGGTTGACAAGGTCGCGCTCCTCGCTGACGCGCAGACCCTGGAAGGATGTGCGGGAGAAAGCATCCTGAATGCCTTCGATTTCCATCAGCGCATCGTCATAGAAAATACCGATATTCATGGGATAGCGGCGGAAGGAATCCTGACCGTACAGCGTGTTGCCCGCCCACAGCATGAAGTTGTATCCGTTATCCGACCACATTTCCGGCTGTGTATTGGTGCCGTATATGTCGGAGAGTTCAGCATCCTCCCACGTTTTTCCGTAGTCGTGGGATACGGCGATTGCCAGCTTGGTCAATCCGTCGAACTGACAGCGCAGATACGCAACGATATCGCCGTTCGGTGCTTCGAGAAAGGCACCCTCGCTGAGTCCCATCTCACGTCTGTGAACGCCTTCACCGCCGTGGAAGAAGATCTCGTTATCACTCAAATACCACGTTAAACCGCCGTCATTCGTGTAAATCGTGCGGCTTGACGTGATTTCGTATCCTGTGTTATACTCATCAGTCATAGCATCGGAGAAGTGGTGAACCATGAAGATATAGTCTGTGTTCGGACCTTCTCCGTCATAGATGGATGTCTGAATAATGTCGCAGTAGGAGTAAAGGAAGTTCGGAATCTCACCGTTGGGAGCGATAAACTCTGCCTTTTCCCAGTTTTTGCCCATGTCATCCGAGTACATAAAGCTGGTTTCGCACTTGCTGTAATCGTTCGGACCGCCGCTCGGGTCATGGTAGAAGGTGTTGCCGGCGAGGATAATTCTGCCGCTTTCTTCATCCTGGTACATACCGATCGGACGGGTAAGAAATCCATACGAACCAACACCGGCCTGGTTTCCGATCCAGGTGTAGCCGTTGTCCTTCGAAAGGCTGTAAAGGAATGTGCCTTCCTCGTACAGTGTGCTGTTTCGGAAGCTCATGAGCGTACCGTTCGAGAGAGGCAGAACCCAGCGGGATTTCGGCGGATTGCCGAGATAGGTATGTCTGGTTCCGTATACTGCCTCGTAGACGTATTCCTTGTCGGAGATATTCATAGCATCGGCGTTGCCGGAGAGCACTTTCAGCGTCACAGCACCGTTTGCCGGGATCTCCGTGACGCGGACTTCAAAATTTTCACCGTTGTAGTAGTGATACAGAAGTGCATCGCCGAGATAGAAGCGAACGTCGGATTTATCCTCCTTGAGACAGTTGACACCTGCCTCAGCGGGGGAGATGATGACGGCGGTATCGTACTGAACGGCAGCAGTTTCGTTGGTGACAGTCACAGCACTTTCCGTTGCAAATGCGGTATTGCCTGCGCCGAATACGTCTTCAAAGTACGCGTCGATCATGCCGTCAAGCGGGCCGATAAAATCGGAATCCGGGATATAGTGGGATGTGCAGTTGACTTTAATATATCGACCGGTCATTTCAAAATCGTACAGATATGTGTACTGACCGGCGCGGAGAATCTTGAAGGAGCCGCCATCGGTGTATGTTTTGTTGTCCTCGCTTGTCCAGATCGTGAGCATGCTTTCGTTCAGACAGGTAACATCGTCGCCGTCTTTCAAAACGATTACATTGACCGTTTTCGATTCGCCCATGTCAAGGATTATACTGTTGTGTGTCTGATCGAGTGCGTATTCGTGTACATCCACAAGCGTTCCGACGCCACTGTGTGCGGCGATATCGTTGTAAACTGTCAGGATATTGCCGGCGGGCGAGAGTCCCTTGACAAAGATTTCGATTTCCTTCGATGCGCCGTCGGAAGCCTTGGCGGTCAGCGTGACGAGCTTTCCGTTTGCAGCCGGGCGGGTGACCTTGCCGGTTGCAGGATCAATCACGGAAGGATCAGAGGACTCCCACGTAAGCTTGACGGGCGTTTCAAAATGCGGATGGAAGAAATCCTTCATCAGCGTGAGACGCTCAGTAACCGAGTACTGATTGACGTTCTTATCGACGCTGCCCTGAATCATGGGGAAGCTGACGTAGTCAACAGGCGACTCGCCGTAATACTTACCGATGGCAAGGCCGGTTACGTCAATATCAAAACTGTCAGCTTCGGAGGCAGGGGCTTCGTGGTTTCGGGTAGTACCGATCGTAACTTTAGCGGAACCGAAATACTCATCGTCAAAACGTACGTTTTCGAAGTAAGCGACTGCAGCTCCGTCGATAAACAGCGTTACGCCGTTTTTGGCATCCGTAAGAACGCCGACGCGGAACGTGTCACCGAGTTTTTTATTCAGCAGATAGCTTCCGTTATCCTCTTCGTCAAAGACCTGAAATACAAGACCGATTTCGGTATTGACAATGGAGAAGGAGTAACCGCCGGCCACTGCGGCATCCGCAGCGTCGTGAATCTCCCAAATAAATCCGCAGCTGGGATGGTAGGGGAAGAGATCGGTTGATTCGCCGAGTTTGTATACGGGCATGCTGTGCGCCGTAAAGTCGAACTCAACAATCGATCCGATCGAGCGGTCGTTAAGCGGAGCATATTTTTCATCCGCCCAGCTTGTATAGGATATAATGGCGGAAGGATTTGCGGCACCTTTTACGTATTTGTCAAAGAATTTGTATCCGCCTGTGATTGTGTCCGTTCCCTGATTTTTGTCCGGTGCGCAGTTGACGTGCACGATACGCAGTCCCGATTGGCTGGATAAGGATTTAGAGGCTGTGTAGGAGGGGTTGTCAGCGGAGAGCCACTGAATTGAGGAAAGAACGATCGAGCCTTCCCATACGTTATTGCCGAGGACAATTTTTGCTGAGATAGTCTCGCCGTAGGCACCGGTGAGACCGATCGTCTGAAAAGAAACGGCAATTTCCGCGCTCTTTTTTTTCGTCGGGATTTTGATCGTCGCATTATCCTTGGTGAGCAGAACGCCATTCAGCGTTACAGTGAAGTCTGCCTGGGCATTATTGCGCATGCCGAGGTACAGCGTGTCCCGCGTCCACTGCGCGGCGAATGCGGCATCATCCCCGATTTTTCCGGTCATTGCCCAGCCGCTTTCGGTTGTTGAACCGTTCATTTTGATTTCCTTATCCGTATAAGCCGCGCGGACAACGCCGTCGGTATACACGGCGAGGCTGTCGGTCGCGGTCTTGTCCTCAGCCGCAAAAGCAGGGAGGATCGCTGAGGAAACCATCAACAAGGTGATGATCAGGGCCAGAAAACGTTTCATAAATTTACTCCTTACGGGGTTTGTGGTTTTAGTTTAACTGTTAATAGTATAAAAGAAAAAACGGATGTTGACAATGCTTTTAAGAGACAAAAAATTCTTGTTAATGTCCGAAAACATTAAGTACAGAAAAAGGGCGCAGGCTGTGATTTTATTGGAAACGATAAAAAGAGCACGGTCACCCCTTCGAGCGACCGTGCGGTGGTTTATGCGGATTTCTTTTTTGTCTTGGAGATTACGATAACAGCGATCGCTGCGATCACGAGTACAGCCGCACCGATACCGATCCATGCGCCGACCGGGATAGCGCCTTCGACGGAGATGGTGGGCATATCGACGGTCTCGTCAGCCGCTTCTGCCCACGCGAGGATCACGGGGGAGGCGTCGGTAACTTTAATCTTAAGACCGTTTTCGGTCTCGGCGACTGAGAGAGATTTGCCGTTTGCATCCGCTGCGCGGAAAGCGTGCGTGTCTGCCGCCGTTCCCTCAGGATACGCGATCATTACCGTCATACCGGAAGCAGGGATATCCTCAGCGGAAGCAGCAGTCCATTCGCCGCCATCCTTAGAGGTGATCGGAGACAGCGCGTAAACAGCCGTGTTCTCCGCGGTGTATCCTTCGCCTGCCTCGGAAAGAACGGTGCTCTGCATAGCGCCCGTCAGCGCGGTGACATCTGCGTATGTCTCGGTGAGGTTTTCGGGAACTTCGGTGAGGGGGGCGGTCTCTGCCGTTACAACGACGTCGGGAATGTACGAGTTGTCCGTATCGTTGATGTAGAATGCATCAAGATAATAATCCAGCGAACCGAGGCAGCTCATATGTGCGTAGCAGGCATAGTCGCCGACCTCAATGTTTACAGGAATCTCGATTGCCGTGCCGCTGTTTACGGAAACGGTAGCGGCAGGTGTCTCAGCCGTCAGTGCCAGATGGATTTCGAAATGGTTCCAGCCCGTATTCAGATTCAGTGCCGCCGTTTTGTCACTTCCGAAGAAGGACAGCTCATTGCCCTCTACGCGAAGTGCGATCGGTGCCGCCTCGCCGAATTTGCGGCTGGAGGCGGATTCAAGCTCAAACTCGAATTTTGCCTTGTTCACATCGGAAACGTAGATATCAAACGCAACCGTTCCGTTCTGGAGATACGGGATCGAACGGCGGCCGGAGGCACCTGCTTTCATGAGCATCGATTTTGTGCCGTCGGTGGCAAAATCATTGCTGACGGAGAGGTCACCGCCATCGTATGCCCAACCCTCGTATTTTGCCGTTGTCTGCTCGAAAGAGTCGTATGCGCCCTTTGTCTTGAAGAAGTAATCGAGGTAGTTATCCACACGGATCGTGCGGTAGGAGTATGCCGTGAGCAGGGAATCGCCTGCTTTCACAACCTGCGGATTGGTGCCGTCGCGTTCAGGGCTTATGCGGTTACCGTACAGACCGGTGTACAGGAACATATCCTGAATGCCGTCCAGCTCTCTGAGCTCGTCATCCGTGAAATAACCGACGCTCAATGGATCACGGCGGTAGGAACCGTTTCCGTACATATTGTTGCCGGTCCACATGAGGAATTTGTAATCTTCATAATCGTACAGCATCGGCTGTGTATTGACGGAATATACGTCGGAAAGTTCTACGTCCGACCAGGTGATGCCGTGGTCCTTGGAAACGGCATAGCCGAGCTTATATACATCTTCAAACTGGCAGCGCGCGTACATAACGATGTCGCCGTTCGGTGCCTCGAGGATATTCTGCTCGGAGATACCCATCTCGCGGATATGGGGGATATCGCTTTGGGAGTCGTAGTAGCCGATTTCATCGGGGCTGAGCGTCCACGTCTTGCCGCAGTCCGTTGTATAAGCGACACGTCCGACGCATACGCCGTAGCCGTAATCGTAGTAGTCCGTCATTGTGGGCGATTCGTGACCGAGCACGTGGAGGAAGTCCACACCGGGTCCGTCCTCACCGTCATAGGAGTGGGTAGCTTTGATGATCGTTGCATAGGAAAGGAGGTATCTCGAATCATATCCCTCCACCGTAAGCGGTGCTTTATGCCACGTTCTGCCCATGTCATCGGAGTACATATAGCGCGTTTCCAGGAGCGTCTGGTCTTCGCCGCGGCGCCATCCGGTTACGAGAATGCGTCCGGAATCCTCATCGTAGATCTGACCTTGCGGAACGACGGCGTAATCATAGGAGCCCTGTGCGGTGATGTTGCCGCTCCAGCTTCTGCCCTGGTCGGTGGAGATTCTGTAAACAAAGGCAGCATTTGCCTGAGCGACGTTTACAAACGCCATCAGATTGCCGTTTGGAAGCTCGATCCACCAGCGGCTGCTGTAGCCGTAGGTCTCTTTCGTACCGTATATGACTTCGTATACCGCTTCTTTATTGGAAATATCTTTCGCGTCGGCGTTGCCGGAGAGGACTTTCAGCGTAACGGAATCGTTTTTCGGAATCTTCGTGACGCGCACTTGGAAATTCGTGCCGTCAAAGAAGTGATACAGAAGTTCTCCGTCGAGATAGAAGCGTACGTCTGCGTAATTTTCAGCGAGGCTGTTCACGCCTGCATCTGCCGGGGAGATCAGGGATACAGTGTCAAACTGTGCAGTGTCCGTGTCATTCGTCAGCGTAACGGAGCTTTCGGTGGCGAATGCAGTGCCGCCGTCCCCGAAGACGTTGCTGTATTCTGCGTTAATCATGTCCTCAAGCGGACCGATGAAGTCTGCATCGTACGTATAGTGGGACGTGCAGTGTACCTTTATGTAGCGTGCAGTTGCTTCAAAATCGTACAGATACGTGTACTGACCGTCCCGCAGGAGCTTGAACGCGGGGACTTGTGTATACGTTTTGTTGTCATCGCTCGTCCAGATTGTGAGCATGGTGGCGTTCAGTCGGGTGACATCGTCTCCATCCGTCAGCGTGATTACGTTGACCGTTTTGGACTCACCGAGATCGCGGATGATACTGTTGTTCTTCTGGTCAAAGACAAACTCATGTACGTCCGTGATTTCGCCTGCACCTTTCTGCGTGGTAAGATCGTTCTCGGCAGCAAGGACGTTGCCTACCGGTGCGAGTCCCTTTACAAAGATCTCGATCTCTTTGGAGGCACCGTCTGCACCTTTCGCCGTCAGCGTGACGAGCTTGCCGTTTGCGGAAGGCTGTGTGACCTTTCCGGTCGCGGGATCGATTACGGAAGCGTCAGAGGATTCCCACGTCAGGGCTACAGCCGGGAGCTGGCCGTTTGTGAATTCACCGGGCAGTGTCAGATCGCCCGTAACGTGGTACTGATCAACGTTTTTATTTACGTTGTTCTGAATCTCTGCAAAGTCAAGCGTATCGAGAACGCTGTCGCCGTAGTATTTTCCGACAGCGACATTCGTAACGTCGATATCAAAGCTGTCCGCCTCGGAAGCAGCCGGGGTGGCATTGCGCAAAATGCCGATTGTGTAGCCGGTGGTGGTGAAGTAATCCTGGCTGTTGTTCGGATCGTCCATACGCATAGCGGAGAAATGAGCGGTTTCCTGGCCGTCGATAAGCAGGGTGACATCTCCCGTGATTCCGTCAACGAGCGTACCTATGCGGAATTTGTCGCCAAGCTGCTTGTTCAGATAGAACGATTCGGTTTTCTCAGTTCCGAACACCTGGAAGATCAGTCCGGCATCCGTGTTGGTGATCGCAAAGGAGAATCCGCCCATAGCGGCACCCTTCGCGGTGTCGTGAATATCCCATACGAATCCGCAGCTCGGAAGATAGGGGAAGAAGTCTGCAGCGTCTCCCATCTTGTACACGGGCATGGATTTCGCATAGAAATCAAATTCGAGAATCGACGGAACGCTTCTGTCGCCGAGGAGTGCATACGTTTTATCCCCGAGGAATTGATTGCGTACATGGATCGATTCCGGATTCTTGCCGTTCGGGTTGTAAAGATCAAAATATGTGTACCCGCCCGTGATCGTTGTGCTGTTCTGCTTGTCGGTCGGTGTGCTTGTCGGATGCACGATACGCAAACCGCTGCGGCCGTATCCTGTACGGGAGGTTGTCTTATTTGCATTGTCCGCACGGATCCAATCGATGGAGGAGAGCACGATCTTGCCACTCCACGTATCATCGCCTATTTTGATCTCTGCATCGATCTCCGTACCGTAGGTCAGGGAGGAGATACCGAGCGTTTCAAACGATACCTTGTACTCGGTATTCATCTTGTTGGAGGAGGATTTTATCGTCGCTGAATTTTTGTCGATGGCGGTGCCGTTCAGCGTGACGGTGATCGTCTCTTTGTCTTCGTTTCGCATAGCGAGATAGAGGTTTTCAAGATCCCACTGTGCACCGAGGCGGTTATTCTCACCGACAACTGTGGTCATTGCCCAACCGTCGTCGGTGGTAAGTCCGTTCAGTTTGATTTCGGTGTCGCTAAACGCGGCGCGCATGACGCTGTCGGTATATGTTACATATGTAACTGCGTTCGCGGCGTCTTTTGCTGCAGCCGGCATAATCGGAATCATACCGAGCAGCAGGATGAGGGACAATACAAAGGTGAAAATTTTCTTTGCGTTGTGCATCATGGAACTCCTTTTTGCAATTTTGCGGATTTTTTTGTGCGGATTGCACTTGGCAAATCTATTATAACAAGTGAGTTTGATATGTGTCAATGGAAAAAATGATAAATATTTATCAAAATATCCTACGGATTTGTATAATCTTAAGAGTAGGGTGTTTTACAAAAGACTGACAGAATGCAAAAAGCACGGTCAATCATACGACTGACCGTGCTGTCTGTTTTATGCGGATTTTTTTGAGAATTTCTTGCCGATCACAATCGCGACTGCCGCGATCACAATAACGCCTGCGCCGACGCCGATCCACAGAGGTGCGGAGGATCCGCCCTCACCGGGAGTACCGGGGGTATCGGGAGTACCGGGAGTGCCCGACGTGCCGGGATCGGTTGTGTCGGGGATCTCAGCGACCTGTGTCCATGCGAGGAGAACGGGGGAGATGCCCTTCAGCGTGACGTACAGACCGTCTTCGCCCTCTGTGATCTCGGGCATCTCGTGTCCGCCGATCTCCGTTGTGCGGAAATACGAGTTTGCCGTGTACATTTGCAGCAGTTTGAACTCATGCGATACCGCTGTCGTGCCTTCGGGATACGCAAATCGTACCGTCATACCGTCCGTATAGAGATCGTCTGGTTTGGCTGTCTTCCACGTTTTGCCGTTATCACGGGAGTATTCGATGGTGATATCGGCAATCTTGCTGTTTTCAGCCGTGTAGCCGTCACCTGCTTCCGCAAAGAGGAGCGACTGCATATCCGCGTTCATTGCGGCAACGTCCGTGTACTTGTCGGACAGGGAAGCGGGAACCTCGGTAAGTTCACTCTCAACTGCATTTGCGAGATCGGTCGGGTAGAACGCGGGATCGTCATCAATTACGAGGAACGCATCCAGATACGTTGCGTTCTCACCGAACGTGCAGATGTCTACAAACGTGACGTAATCGCCGATTTCAGCGTTCACGGGAACGTCGATCGCCTTGCCGTCGTTGACGGTGAGCACAGCACTCGGTGTATCGGAGAGCAGGGAAAGGGCGAATGAGAAATGGTTCCAGCCATTCTTCAAGCCGGCATCCACTGCCTTGTCAACACCGAGGAACGTGATACCGTTTTTGTCTACTGTCATGCCGATCGGTGCAGCCTCACCGTATACGTCGCTGTACGCGCTTTCAAGTTCGAGTTCAATATGTACGTTCTTCACGTCTTCGATCCACAGATCAAAGGAGATCTCACCGTTCTGGATGTACGGAACCGAGCGGACAGCGCACGCAGAAGGAGTGAAAAGCATGGACTTGTCGCCGTCGGTGGATTTATTCGTGCTGACGGTGACCATGCCGCCCGTAGGCGACCAGCCTTCGTATGCGACCGACGAATTTTCGAAGGAATCGTACGCGCCTCTCGTGCGGTAGAAATAATCCTCGAAGTCGTCAATGCGGATGACGAACATGCCGTCACCGGAGGTGGATGCGATCATGCTGCCGCCGATCACCTCGACGAGCGGGTTGGTGATGTCCGTTCTTGTGCCGGTCGTCATGCCCCACAGCGCCGTTCTAGAATACACGTCAAGGATATTCTCAAACGTGTCCATGTTGTCATAGGAGACAGCCAGATTCAGCGGATAGCGTCTGTACGAGACGCCGCCGAGGACGGTGTTGCCGCCCCACATGAGGAACTTGCCGTCATTGTACTCAAACAGGATCGGCTGGGTGTTTGTCGCATAAACATCGCTCAGTTCTGCCTCCGTTGTCCACGTCAGACCGTGATCGTAGGAGAATGCACGGGCGAAGTTGTCAACGTTGTTGTACTGACAGCGGGAGAGGACAACGAGCGTGCCATCGTCTGCTTCCAGAAGCGTCGGCTCACAGCATCCGGTCTCTCGGTTGGAGTGGCTGATACCGTGGGGGTAGACGATTTCGTCAGCTCCGAGCGTCCACGTCAGACCGCAGTCGGTCGTATACGCAACGCGCGTTACGTTGAGATCCTCTTCGCTTTCATGATCCTGACAGCTGAGCGGAAGAACAAAGTCAACCCCCGGACCGTCCTCACCGTCATAGGAGGAAATTTTCACGATGTCGGTATAAACGAGGAACCAATTGCATTCTTTACCAAGGTTGGTCAGCGGTGCTTTTTTCCACATTCTGCCCATGTTGTCGGAGTACATAAAGTTGGTGACCAATGTCTCATCCGGATGGATAAAGCCCTGCACGAGAATGCGTCCTGTTTCGTCATCGTAGCATTCACCCTGCGGTACGGAGAGATAGTTGTTACTGCCAATTGCATCCATCGGAACGGTCCACGTTCTGCCCTGATCGTTTGACATACTGTACGTGAACGGCGTGCCGCCCGATCCCTTGTTGTTGAGCGACAACAGACGCCCGCCGGGGAGCTCGAGATAGTAGCGTCCGTGCGTGACGTAGCCGTCGTACGTCTCACGCGTACCGTAGGTGATCTCATACACGGATTCCTTGCAGCTGATATCCGTTGCATCCGCGTTGCCGGAGAGAACGGTCAGCTCGACTGTGCTGTTCTTTTCGATTTTCGGGATTCGAACGAAGAATTTCTCTCCGTCGAAGTAGTGGTAGAGAAGCTCGCCGCCGAGGAAAACGCGCACGTCCGCACGGTTGTCGGCGAGCGTGTTTACACCGAATTCATCGGGCGTAAATGAGGCGATCACATCGTACTTGTCTGCATCCGTATCGTTGTTTACAGTTGCCTTGCTTTCGGTTGCAAACCTCTTTCCGCCGTCACCGAATACGTCACTGTACGAAACGGTGATGATGTCGGTCAGCGGAGCGGTGAAATCGGAATAATCCGTATCGTGCGTGGTGCAGTGGACTTTCAGATATGCACACGTTGCTTCAAAATCATACAGATACGTATACTCGCCGTCTCTGAGGAATTTGAACGAGTCGATCTGCGTGTACGTTTTGTTGTCATCGCTTGCCCAGATGGTGAGCATCGTTTCGTTCAGACGGGTGGTCGTATCGCTGTCTTTCAGCGTGACGGTGTTGACCGTTTTCACTTCACCCAGCGAATAGACAAGGCTGTTGTGATTGGAGTCGAGCGAGAATTCGTACGTGTCAAGTACCTCGCCTGCACCTTTTGCCGTGTTCTCGTCATCGAAAACAACAAGTGTCTGTGCCGTCGGATTCTTGCCCTGAACGTATACGGGGATCACTTTTGTTATGCCGAGATCGGTGAACGTAGCCGTCAGCGTGACGTACTTGCCGTTCGTTTCGGGCTGTGTCACCTTTCCCGCATCCGTGATGACGGAGGTGTCGGAGCTCTTCCATGTCACGGGCGTTTTTGCGCTCAACTGTGCGGTCGAGACGGAGGAGGGCAGTTTCAGATCCTTCCACACCTTGAACTGATTCATGTGCGGATCGGCGATCGACGCGTATGTAAGCGAGTCTGCTACAGAATCGCCAAACGATTTGCCGAGTGCGATGTTCGTGATGTCCACATCGATATTATCGGCCTCGCTCGCCGCAGGCTCTTTGCTTCTCAGTACGTTGAAAATGATCGCAGAGTCATAATAATCGTGATAATTCTGCGAACGCAGGCACTCGACGTTTTCAAATACCGCAACCTTCACACCGTCAACGTACAGCGTAAGATCGCCGTTCGTCTCCCAGCGCGTGCCGATGCGGAATGTGTCGCCGACCTCTTTGCCGAGCGGATAGGAGGAGTCGCCCTTTGCGTGTCTTGCTATGAACACAAGACCGCCCTCAGTGTTGATAATACCGGCAGAAACGGTCGGAAATTCGCCCGTTTTAGTCTGCGTGCCGTTCATCCAGAAGGAGAAGCCGCACGTAGCAAATCCGGGGAAGAAATCGTTATCCGCGCCCAGTTTATAAACAGGCATGCTGTTTGCCTTGAAGGTGAATTCAGCGACGGTTGCGGCACTTCTGTCCGCGATCTTCGTGAAATCGCCGCCCTGATAACCGAAGAACGTTCGCGTGGAGGGCGGATTCACACCGTTCGGATTGTAGCGGTCGTAGATTTTATAACCGTTCGTGATGTTCTGCGTGTTTTGCTTATCCGTCGGATTTCCGTCCGGATCGACAAGTGCCATGCCGAGTTTGTGACGGATGAACACGGACGGATTGCTTCCGGAATTTACTGCAACAAAATAATCCGTGCTCGAAAGCTCAATGACACCGTCCCACGTGCCGGATTCCATGCGGATGACCGTATCAATCTCCGTGTTGTAATCCTTTACGCTCACACCGATTGAATCAAAGGGGATTGCGTATTCTGTGATACGCTTGGAAGATCCGGTTTTAAGCGAGGCGTTATCTTTCGTGATCTCCACACCGTTCAAAGTAAGGGTGATATCTTCTTTATTAGGATTTGAAATGAGGAGATACAGATTTTTTGTATCCCACATCGCGCCGAAGGTGCCGCTTTTTCCGATGGGCGCGTGCACCGACCAATCCTCGCTTGTCATCGAGCCGTTGACGGCAATCGCTTTGTCCGTATACGGCGCGGTCAGGCGTGCGGATGCGGCAGTTGCAGCATTTGCCGCCGTGCTGTCGGCGTATACCGAAGCGGGATAAGCGCCTGCCAGCAGGACGAGCGACAGAGCTGCACTCAGAATTTTCTTTCCGAAACTTTGCATGGGTAGACTCCTTTGGTTTTTGTTTGCAAAATATGCGTTACGATATGAATTTTATCAAAAAAGCAAAAGAGTGTCAACAGAACGGGCAAATTGTTTACAATACCTATCCGAACTTGCCCTGTTTTCAAAATTAGAGGCAGGATCGGATAGGTTCGCCGGCCTCAAGCATACCGAGCAGCTCTTCGCACAGCATCAGACAGCGGGGAAGATGGAACGGTCCCTTCCACATCGAGCCCTTCTGCGTGTGGGATACGGTGCCGTCGCGGTGCAGATAGCCGTACCACTCACCGTGTTCCTTGTCGGCGAAGTGAGAGAAGCTGTACTCAAATGTCTTCTCGAACCACTGCCAGTATTTTTCATCTTTCGTGATGCCGTACGCCATCAGCGTTGCGATCATCACTTCGTTGTGTACCCACCAGAGCTTCATGTCCCACTCGAGCTGCTCGCACGGGCGTCCGTCCACATCCACGAAGTAGAGGAAGCCGCCGTGCTCCTTGTCCCAGCCCCACTCAAGATGCCAGTCGAGGAGTGTCAGTGCTTTCTTTTCCAGCTCCTTATCATTGGAGTACAGAGCCTCGCACAGGATGAACCATGCGTTTTCGCAGGAGTGACCGGGGTTGATCGTGCGTCCTGCGGGGGTATCGATGCGCTCACCGTTTGCACCGACCGTCTCCAGCACGCATTTGAGCTCCGGCTTGAAGTGATATGTGAAGATATCATCGATAACGGAGCGGACGATTTTCGTGTAGTACTCTGCCTTTTCGGGGATCGCGCGGCGCAGAACCTGACCGGTGCTGATCAGTACCATCGGAACGGCGGAAGCACGCTCGGCGCGGGTGGAGGCATATCCCTTCGGTGTGATTTTGTAAGGATCGCTTGCGGGATCGCGGTACAGACGCACCATCAGATCGTAGCAGGCGGCGGCTTTCTCCAGCGCATCCTTATCACCGGTCAGCGCGCCGTACTCCGCCATGCTCATCGCGTAAAAACTCTCGGAATACATGTATCTTCTCTTGCGGAGGGGGAGTCCCTCTTTCGTGACGGTGAAGAACATTCTTCCGTCGGAATCGGTGCAGTATTTCTCCATGAAATCCTTGCCGAGCGCAGCGGCCTTCATCCATGCGTCCTTCTTGCCGTAGCGGCGGCAGAGCGCGGAGAATGTCCACAGGCATCTGCCCTGGAACCATACGGATTTGTCATCGCTGTATTTCTTGCCCTCGCGGTCGATGCAGGTGATGTATCCGCCGTTTTCCGTGTCGAGAAGATCGCTCTTCTCCCAAAACGGGATGCAGTCGTTCAGAAGTGCGTCGTGGAAATGTTTCTTGTATGCGGCAAAATTCTTGTCAGCCATGGGTCTGACCTCCTGAAAAATATTTGTATGGAAACAGAGCGTGAAACACACAGGGTGCTCACGCTCTTTCCGTTTCTTATGCGATCGGGGACATATCCGCGCCTGCCTCAATGAGAAGACGCTTCAGTTCAGCTCTTTCTGCATCGGTGTAAACAGCAGCGGGGAATGCGCAGTTGCCCATCTCGACGCCCTTCAGCTGCATAGCGGCCTTCAGGTTCTTGATAGCCGCAACGCCGCCGCCGAAGGTGATCAGCACACGGATCACCTTGTTGATCTCGTACTGCTGCTTGCGGGCACCGTCGATGTCGCCGGAGGTGAACTTGTTGTACAGATTGATGTACCAGGGAGCCATCAGGTTGTAGGTGGAGCCGATACCGCCGTCTGCACCCATAGCGAGACCGCTGAGGAGCATCTCGTCGGGACCGTTGATGATGTTGACGTTTCCGCCGTTGATCATCTTCAAAAGGCTGAGACGGTAGAAGTCGGACAGCGTGAACTTCAGACCGATGATATTGTCAACAGCGAGCAGCTCCTCAAATACGGGCTCGAGGTTGTTGCCGAGCATGAGGGGGGTGACGTAAACCATCAGCGGCTTGTCGGTCAGGGAAGCGATGCGCTTGTAGTAGTCGATCAGCTCGCGGTCGGTGTGCGGAAAGTATGCGTTCGGTGCCATAGCGGAGATTCCGTCAACGCCTGCCTTCGTAGCGTGGCAGACGAGCTCCTTAACGTCGCTGAAGTTCGGACCGCCGACGTGGAGGATGATCTTGCCGCGGCCTTCGTTTGCTTCCATAGCCGCCTCGCACAGATCCATTCTCGTCTTGGCGGGGAGGACGGGACCCTCACCGGTAGCGCCGCCGACGTAGAAGCCGTGAACGCCGCCCTTGTATTCGTAATCCATCAGCTTTTTGACGGAGGGACGGATCAGCTTTTCGTTTTCGTCAATGGGAGTGAGGAGCGCGGGCATAATGCCTTTGAAGAGGATTTTGCTGTTCTGCATAAGAGATACCTTGCCTTTCAAAATATATCGTTCCGCATTGCGGAAAATTGTACAGAGTCAGTCTCCGAGCAGTTCGGAGATCGAGAGGACGCCGCCGGAAATGTGCGCGCGGATTCGTTTTTCGGCTTCATCGGGGGAGGAGACTGTAAGAAGATCCTCCGTGAGACGTATGTGATCGTCTGCTGAGGTATGCGGCTGGTCTCGCATGACATAGTGCTGTCGGTAAAAGAGATTCGGCAGTGCGATGCGGTGGTATTCATCAATCAGCCGTGCGTTTCCGCAAGCTTCCACCAGTGCGATGTGATATTCGCTGTCTGCCGTCCATGCCTCAAAGGAGGGACCGTATGCCGTGCGGTATTCTGCCTCAGCCTGTGCAAGCGTACGGAGATGATCCGCACGGGAGAGAAGAGAGCCGGATACGACAGACATACGGACTGCCATGCACTCAAATCCGATACGCGCGATGTAGTTGCCGATCAGATCCTCTTTCGTGATCGTCTTGACCAGCGTGCCGCGGCGGGGAATCGTTTCGAGATATCCGTCGAATTCGAGCTGCTTCATCGCTTCCAGAACGGGCGCGGTGCTCGTGCCAAGCTCTTCAGCAATGTCGCGGCGGTTGATCATCTGCCCCGGAAGCAGCTCTCCCGTCAGCAGACGCTGGCGCAGGGAAGTATATACTTCGTTGGATAGCATAACACACGTCCTTTCTGATATATCACGTGATATATCATAGCACAATCTGATCTGTATGTCAAGATTATTCCGTTTGTTTCTCAAAGATTTCTGTCGATTCCTGCCGCCCGCCATTGACTTTTTGATGGGAATGATGTATAATATTTTAATGTAGATTTACGGAATCCAAGGCAGTCGGGGAGAGAGAAAATACGGCGCAGTTACCCCGTATACGGACGCTGCCGCGTTCACATACTGTACGTATCGCCCGACAGCCGATCGAACTCCTCAAACGGAGGTGAAACAATCATGAATGAACAGAGAAAAGCGAGCCCTGCCGAATTATCTCCGGAGATTATTGAGGCACAGTTTGCACACGCGTCGGCTGTTGCCCGTTTTTTTGCAGACCGAGGCATGGTCGGAGAGCGTGCACCGCGCTGCTACGTCCAGACGTTCGGCTGTCAGCAGAATGAGGCGGACAGCGAGCGGATCGCCGGTCTCGCAGTTCTTATGGGATATAAACTGACGGACAGACCCGAGGGCGCTAAACTGATTCTTGTCAATACGTGCGCCGTTCGTGAACACGCGGAGAAAAAGGCGCTCTCCATCATCGGACAGTATAAGCATCTGAAGGATGCCGATCCCGATCTTCTTATCGGAGTAGGCGGATGCATGGTCACGCAGAAGCACCGTGCCGATCAGCTGAAAAACAGCTATCCCTACGTCGGATTCGTGTTTGATACAGGCTCGATCCATACGCTCCCGTCGCTCGTCCATACGTCGCTCGGCGGCGGTAAGAGATCGTTCAACGTCGGTGAATCGACCGGCATCGCCGAGGGAATCCCGACAGCGCGTGCGATCTCCTATAAAGCGTGGCTTTCGATCATGTACGGCTGCAATAATTTCTGCTCATACTGCATCGTGCCGTATACGCGCGGCAGGGAGCGCAGCCGTTCACCGGAGGCGATTCTTGACGAGGCACGCAAGCTGATCGCAGGCGGCGCCAAGGATATCACCCTCCTTGGTCAGAACGTCAACTCCTACGGCAAGGATCTTGACGGGACGGATTTTCCGTCCTTGCTTCGCTCGATCGCCCGTCTCGACGGCGATTTCCGTGTCCGTTTTATGACGAGCCATCCGAAAGACGCGTCCGATGCACTCATCCGCGTCATGGCGGAGGAGGAGAAAATCGTCCGCCACTTCCATCTGCCCGTCCAGTCCGGATCGGACGCGATTCTCAACCGTATGAACAGGCGCTATACGGCGGAAAAATATATCGGCATCACCGAGCGGTTGCGCGAAGCGATTCCCGATATCAGTATTACGTCGGATATCATCGTCGGATTCCCCGGCGAGACGGAGGCGGATTTTGTGGCAACGATGGAGATGCTTCGCCGCGTCCGCTACGATATGATCTTTTCGTTCATCTATTCGCCGCGCAAGGGAACACCTGCCGCAGAGATGGCGGATCAGGTGCCGCACGACGTCAGCACTGCCCGGTTCGAGAGAATGCTCGCACTTGCCAACGAGATCTCGCTGGAAAGAAACCGCCGCTTTGTCGGGCGCACCGTCCGCGTTCTTGCCGAAGAGGTCAGCCGCACCGATCCGTCAAAAATCACGGGGCGTGCCGATTCTCCCCGCCCGATTCATTTCACTGCCGATCCGTCCGTGATCGGACAGTTTGTAAACGTGAAAATCACTGAAGCCGATACGTTTTCGCTCACCGCGGAAATGGTTTGATACAAAAAATACAGAAAGAAGGATATACAAATGAGTGAACTTTTGACCAAGGAAATGAAGGATGCCGTAAAGGTGCTTGCCGATCTGATTCTCGCGGACAAGCGCTATCAGGAATCCACCGCAGCAGCCGAGGCGTACAACAATGACGCAGAGGTGATCCGCATGATTACGGAGTATAACGTCCATCAGACCGCGCTTACCGAGGAATACGCCAAGGAAACGCGCGAGGACAATCTCATCATTTCGATCCAGAAGCGCATCGACGCGCTTTATGAAGCAATTACCACGGCGGATTCTTATCAGAATTTTGTCCGTGCGAAGGAGGAGAGCGACGCGCTTGTCAAGGCGGTCACGGACGAGCTCGAATACGCGCTCACCGGACGCCGTCCCTGCACGCATAACTGTGCATCCTGCCACGCGGACTGCGCATCCAAATCTGCGGAGACTGATTCCGCTCAGAATTAACGGAGGGTAACATGGCGCTGTCTCTGATGATGCAGCAGTACATGGACATCAAAAACCAGTACAAGGATTTTATTCTGTTCTACCGTCTCGGCGATTTCTACGAGATGTTTTTCGACGATGCCAAACTGGTATCGGCGGAGCTCGAACTGACGCTTACCGGCAGAGACTGCGGTGAGGCGGAAAGAGCACCGATGTGCGGCGTGCCGTACCATTCCTCGGAGCAGTATATCGGTCAGCTCATCGAGAAAGGATACAAGGTCGCCGTCTGCGAGCAGATGGAGGATCCGTCCAAGGCGAAGGGGCTCGTGAAGCGCGAGGTCGTGCGGATTATCACGCCCGGCACCGTAACGGATAACCAGCACCTAACGGACAATCAGAATAACTATCTTGCCACGATTTTCTACGACGGGGAGAGTGTCGGCGTTTGCTTTGCCGATATCTCCACGGCGTATATTGCCGCGACATCCTTCACCGGCGGTGAGATGATTGCCAATATCGAAAACGAGCTGTCAACCTACGCACCGAGGGAGATTCTTGTCAATACGTCTCTTGATCTTCTGCCGGGGCTTGCCCGCTTTATCGAGGAGCGTCTCGGGTGTCTGACGGAAGATAACCGACCGGAGTTTTTCGTTCGATCGGTGTGTATCGATCTCGCCGTCAGCCGCTTTGACGTGAAAGAAACGAATGAGAATCGCTTTGCGCTTGTTGCGGCAGGCGCCGCCGTTTCGTATATCGCTGCCATGCAGATGACGGATATCTCATTCCTCAAGGAGCTGCACCTGTACCAGTCCGGGCAGTTCCTCGATATGGATATTTCCACAAGACGGAATCTCGAGCTTCGTGAAACGATGCTTACCAAAGAGCGCAAGGGATCGCTTCTGTGGGTGCTCGATAAAACGAACACTTCCATGGGCGCACGCCTGCTCAGACAGTTCATCGAGCATCCGCTGACCAATGTTGACCAGATTATGCGCCGTCAGGGGGCGGTCTCCGAACTGTATGGGGATTATATGCTCCGCCAGGATCTGAGTGCGCTTCTGAACGGTCTGCTCGATCTCGAGCGACTGATTACGCGAATCAGTATTGGTACGGCAGGAGCGAGGGATCTCCGCGCCATTTCGCAGAGTATCGCGACGCTTCCCGATATCAAACGCCTGCTCGGTGAGAAAGCAAAATCCGCCGAGCTTTGTGAAATTGCCGCATCGATGGACGAGCTTACCGACGTCCGCGAGATGATTGATGTTTCCATCGTGGACGAACCGCCGTTTTCTGTCAGAGAGGGCGGTCTGATACGCGACGGATACAGTCAGGATGTCGATGCTCTCCGCGAGATCATGGCGGACGGCAAGGGCTGGATCGCCAGAGTCGAAGCTGAGGAGAGAGAAAAGACCGGTATCAAAAATCTCCGCATCAGCTATAACCGCGTCTTCGGTTATTATATTGAGGTTACGAAATCGTTCCAGAATCTCGTGCCGGAGAATGATATCCGCAAGCAGACACTTGCCAATGCGGAAAGATACATAACGGACGAGCTGAAGGATACCGAGGCCACGATTCTCGGTGCTGCGGATAAGGTGCAGAGCCTCGAATACGAGCTGTTTGTACGCATCCGTGACGAGGTTGGCAGATCTGCGGAGAGAATCCGTGCCGCCGCCTCTGCACTTGCCCGGATTGATGTGTACGTCTCCCTCGCCGCCTGTGCGGCTGAGAATAACTACGTCTGCCCCGAGGTCGATTACAGCGACGTGATCGATATCAAGGACGGACGCCACCCCGTTGTTGAACGCTTTGTCCGTGATTCGTATTTCGTCCCGAACGACGCACACCTCAATTGCACGACGGATCGGCTGATGCTTATCACGGGACCGAATATGGCGGGTAAATCCACCTATATGCGCCAAACGGCGCTGATCATCCTCATGGCGCAGATCGGCTCCTTTGTTCCGGCAAGGGAAGCGCGCATCGGCGTAGTCGATCGCCTGTTCACGCGCGTCGGCGCGTCGGACGATCTTGCCTCCGGTCACTCCACGTTTATGCTGGAGATGCGCGAGGTCGCGTTTATTCTCACCCATGCCACACGGCGGAGTTTCATCATTTACGATGAGATCGGACGAGGCACGAGCACCTATGACGGCATGAGCATCGCTCGTGCCGTGGCGGAATATACCGCAGGGAAGAAGATCGGTGCGCGCACGATGTTCGCGACGCACTATCACGAGCTGACCGAGCTGGAAGACAAGCTCGACGGCGTCGTCAACTACAATATTGCGGCGAAAAAGCGCGGTGCGGACATTATCTTCCTCAGAAAGATCGTCCGCGGTCCGACGGATGACAGCTACGGAATCGAGGTAGCGCGCCTTGCGGGCGTTCCCGAGACAGTCACCAAGCGAGCAAAGGAGATTCTCAAATCGCTTGAAGAAGATGGCGTACGCGAAAAACGTCCTGCACGCACGGAGGATACGCCCGAGAATATGACACTCACGTTTGCAGACAGCGCGGCGGAGCAGATCAAGGAATCGCTCCGTTTGCTGGATATCAATACCCTCACCCCGATTGAGGCGATGAATCTTCTGTTTGAGTGGAAGAAGCTTCTCTGAAAAATACCGTAAGGAGGAAACAAGTGGGATCCATACAGGTACTGAGCTTTGATGTGGCGAATCTGATCGCCGCGGGAGAGGTCGTCGACCGCCCGTCTTCCGTCATCAAAGAGCTGATGGAAAATGCGATCGACGCAGGCGCGACTGCTGTGACGGTGGAGATCCAAAGCGGCGGTGTTGCGTTCATGCGTGTCTCCGATAACGGATGCGGCATGTCGGCGGACGATTTGCCGGTCGCCGTGCTCCGTCACGCGACGAGCAAGATCCGTACAGCGTCCGATCTCGACGGAATAGCCACGCTCGGCTTCCGCGGGGAGGCGCTTGCCGCGATTTCGTCCGTCTCAAAGGTGCGTATTTTCTCCAAAACCGCAGACGCCGATTTCGGCTCGCTTCTCACCTGCGAAGGCGGCAGTGTTATGAGCGTTACGGAGACAGGATGCGCGCCGGGAACGACGGTCATCGTGGAGGATCTGTTCTTCAACGTGCCGGCACGCCGCAAATTCCTCAAGAAGGATTCCACGGAAACGGTCGCAGTCACGGGCGTTGTCGAAAAAATCGCCCTCTCCTCGCCGGAAATCTCCATTAAGTATATCGCTGACGGCGAAGTCAAATTCATGACAGCCGGCGACGGCGATCTGAAAAATACAGTCTACGCCCTTTACGGCAGAGATACCGCGGCACGGCTTCTGCCGGTCGATCGCGCTGAGGGCGGTGTACGCGTCAGCGGATTCGTCAGCGATCCCTCCTGCATCCGATCGAACCGGAATCAGGAGAATTTCTTCATCAACGGGCGCTATATCAAGAGCCGTACCGCTACTGCCGCTTTGGAGCAGGCGTACGTTACGCGCATCCCCGCGGAGAAATTCCCGCTGTGCGTTCTGAATATCGAGCTGAATCCCGCGGCGGTCGATGTCAACGTCCATCCGGCAAAGCTGGAGGTCAAGTTTTCCAACGAGAAGATTATCTTCGACGCGGTGTATTATGCCGTGATGAGTGCGCTTGAAACGGTGCCGCTTCGCCCCGAACTGAAAATCGGTACACGCACCGCACCGACTGCCGCGCCGTCGGTCAAAGCATCGACTCCGACTGAAAAACCGTTCTGGGTAAGCGGAGACGAAGCGCGCAAGCTGTTCAGTGCCACGCATGCGAAAGGCGATACAGTCAATGCAATCCGTGCGCAGGTGAAGATTGAAACGCACGGTATGACAGCCGCCGCCACGCCTCCCCGTGAGGAGCCGCCGATGCCGGCACCGCCGCCCGTTTCACCACGGTATGAGCGACCGACACCGCCGAGCACGGATGACGTGAAGCCCGAACCGGTGCCGCCGACTCCACCGCCGCAGCCGATTGTCCATGTACCGGTTTCCGTGCCGGCCGATCCGCCTGCCGTCCCCGAGAAATCGAACATTCCCGATTATATCATCATCGGTGAGGCGTACAATACATACGTGATCGTTCAGCTGGAGGATCGCCTCCTCATGATCGATAAGCACGCCGCGCATGAACGGATCATTTTTGATTCTCTCCGTGCCAACCTGCGCAACCGGGCGAAAAACGGGCAGATGCTTCTCGTGCCGATCCTTGTAGACATGAGCGAGGAGCAGATCCTTGCCGTGGAGGAAAACCGCGCCAATATTGAGGCGATCGGATTCTCTTTTGTAAAGAACGGTCAGCGTCTCGACGTTACCGCCATTCCGACGGAAATCCGGCGCGATGCCGCAGTGGATCTCTTACTCACGCTTGCCGACCGTCTGAACGACGGTACGGGAACGGTGGACAGTACCTCTCTGGAGTATTTTGAGGAGAAACTTTATCAGGCATCCTGCAAAGCCGCGATCAAGGGCGGTCGTGTGTACAACGCGGAGAGTATCCGTATGCTGTGCGACCAGATCCTCGAGAAGGATGAAAACGGCAAAGCTATCGTCCGCACATGCCCTCACGGACGGCCCATCGCATTTGAAATCCGTAAAAATTCGATAGAAAGGCAGTTCGCCCGCACAGAGTAACGGGTGACAGATTACATATGTTTGAACTCATCAAGAAGGACGGTTACGCACGCCGCGGCAGACTCATCACACCGCATGGCGTGATCGAAACGCCTGTGTTTATGAACGTCGCTACCTGTGCGGCGATCAAAGGCGGTCTTGCCGCAGAGGATCTCCGTGAGATCAACTGCCAGGTAATGCTGTCCAACACGTACCATCTCCACCTCCGTCCGGGCGATAAGCTCGTTGCCGATATGGGAGGTCTGCACAAATTCACAGGCTGGACCGGCCCGATCCTGACGGACAGCGGCGGATTTCAGGTGTTCTCCCTTGCGGCACTCCGAAGAATCAAGGAGGAGGGCGTGTATTTCGCCTCGCACATTGACGGTAAGCGCATCTTCATGGGTCCCGAGGAGAGTATGCAGATCCAGTCGCATCTCGCCTCCACAATTGCCATGGCGTTCGACGAGTGCATCGAAAATCCCGCTGAGTATAACTACACAAAACAGTCCACAGAAAGAACGACGCGCTGGCTTTTCCGCTGTAAGACTGAGATGGAGCGTCTGAACAGCCTTCCCGAAACGATCAACAAACAGCAGATGCTGTTCGGTATCAATCAGGGATCGGTTTATGAGGATCTCCGTATCCGTCACATGAAGCAGATCGCCGAGATGGATCTTGACGGGTATGCGATCGGCGGTCTCGCGGTCGGTG
Source organism: Clostridia bacterium (assembly GCA_017466375.1). Lineage (GTDB taxonomy): Bacteria > Bacillota > Clostridia > Oscillospirales > CAG-272 > SIG701. The sequence goes on from JAFTUH010000035.1 coordinate 49,289, forward strand.
AGGAAGCGGAGGAGATGTACCGCGTGATCGAGGCGGTCGAGCCGTATATGCCCACGAACAAGCCGCGCTATCTTATGGGCGTCGGTACGCCGCAGAATATTCTCGAGGCGGTGCATCGCGGGGTCGATTTCTTCGATTGCGTTATGCCGTCCAGAAACGCGCGCCACGGCAACGTCTTTACGTGGAACGGTAAGATGAACATCCTCAACGAGAAGTACCTCCGTGATGAGCGTCCGATCGACGAAAACTGCGGATGCCCTGCGTGCCGTCTGCACAGCCGCAGCTATATCCGTCACCTTATCAAGGCAAAGGAAGCACTCGGTATGCGCCTTGCGTGCATCCATAATCTGTATTTCTACAACGAACTCATGCAGAAGATCCGCGATGCTCTCGACGGCGATTATTTCGAGAGCTTCTATCAGAAGTATCACGAGCTTCTGGCGGAGAGAAACCCCGACTGACATGAAAAAGGCTGATGCCATTGGCATCAGCCTTTTTGTTATGCGTAAAAGCGGAACAGCTTTTCGATTTCACAAAGCTCAGGCTCCTTGTTTTGGGAAAGCCATGCCGTTCTGTACTTTTTCAGCCAGGTCTCAACATCCGAATGTTTCGTTACTTCGGTGCCGGTGATATTTGCGTAAATCTCCGTCATGACAAGCACAGCTTCCGCGGCAAGGAGAAGCGCTTCGCGGTAACTGTCCTCGCGCCATGTTTCCGCTGTCAGTGCATCCATAAGCGAGAGACAGCGTGTGTGCGCGCTTCGGATCGTTTCAGGAGTGGGCTGCAGACATTCAAGCTGTTTCTCGTACAGGTGGTTTGAATAGCGGCGGCACAGCTGCATGAAACTGATTTTGGTTTCGATTTCACTAAGCTCCCACAAATGAGCGGAGCCTCCTTCGAAGCCGTAAACGAGGACTTCAAAATCATGCAGAAAAGACTCCTGCTTCGTTGAAATATTCCACGATTTTGCCGCGCCGAAGAAAATGCCGCACATCGTAAGGGAAAGGGAACATGTATTTCCGTAATCGCCCCAGTTTGTGTTGAGGAGGCCCCTGGCACCGAACTTGTAAGCCGCGTCTGCCATTTGCGCAATGTTCGAGAGCGCGTTCGTTATATCCTCACAAAAGTACGGCCATGTGCGGGTACCCGGGCAGACGATCTGTGTGCGGTTCATTTTTGCGAAGCGTGCCGCACGGTCTATGTCCGGATTTGCGCCGTAATCCCAATGCAGAAGAAGAACGTCCTCGGGAATCTCGCTGATGCGTTCGGGATGCTGATGCAGAATATCCCCCCACATCATGACTTTTTTACCGCACGACCGGACATATTCGATGATCTTCTTGGCAAAGTCGACATACAATTTACCAGTATCTTCATCTTTATGGCGGCCGTTTTTCAAATCAAACGTTTCGTCACAGCATATGTTGAACCACTCTGACGAGAACAGAGGCATATATTGGTCGATCAGGCTTTTGACAAGGGAAAAACTCTCCGGATTCGTCGGGTCGATCGTATGGTGCTCCATTCTGTCCTTCCAGAATATCTGATCCACCACATGGTTTTCAATCTCTGTGAGGTGTTTGTACTGCGGGAGCTCCAAAAGCTCATACAGGTGACCGAACGTAGCCAGGGAGGGAATAAAATCAATAAAGTTTTCTTTGCAGTATGCGTCAAGCTCGCGAATTTCAGCGGCAGTAAGGCATCCCGTGCGCGCGGTAACCTCGGCGTACTCCTTAAATTCGTATGTATGTTCGACGTACAGCTGAAGTGAATTCAGTTTGCAGTACGCCATCTGATCGACGAGCCATTTCAGCGTCTCAAGCGTTGGAATTTTACCGCGTGTTACGTCGTGATAGAATCCGCGATAGCCAAGATCCGGTTCATCCTCGATCTCGCAGACAGGGATGTCCTCATGCGCAAAAATCTGGCGAAGCGTCTGGATCCCGTAAAAGGCACCGCGGATTCCGTCTGCGGTGAGCGTGATTTCCGTATCGTTGACGGAGAGAGTATATCCCTCGCGCTCCCCCGTGCCATACTCAATGTAAAAAGGAATGCCGTTCTCGTCAAGCGGCAGTTTGCAAATCTGCTTTTTCAGCCGCTGATCCGTATTGGTCAGATCCGCGAGGATCGTTTTTTTTGTGAGAAACGTGTTTTTTTCAATCAGCCGTTTCGGCTGCGGAATTAAATGAAGCATAGCTTTCTCCTGTAAGATGTCGCTGCATTGCAGCCGCTTTTATGTCAGCCTTCACTTGCGGGTTTCTGTTCTTCAGCTTTCAGAACGAGCTTCGGCGCCGCCTTCGATTTGATGCATTTTGCCGTCACGATCACTTCTGCAATATCCTTGCGTGAGGGAATGTCAAACATGATTTCCGTCATGCATTCCTCAAGGATCGCGCGCAGGCCGCGTGCTCCCGTCTCGCGCTCGATTGCCTTTTCGGCAACGGCACGGAGAGCACCTTTTTCGAATTTGAGCGTAACGCCGTCCATCTCAAACAGCTTCGTGTACTGCTTCGTGAGCGAGTTTTTCGGCTCGGACAGAATCCGCACCAGCGCGTCCGCGTCGAGATTCTCCAAGGGAACGATGACCGGCACACGTCCAACCAGCTCGGGAATCAAGCCGAATTTCACGATATCGTGCGCGGCGACATCCTTGAACAGCTCGGATTTCGCATTCGCGTTTTTGCCCTTGATCTCACCGCCGAAACCGATGGAGGTCTTTGCCGTGCGCTTCTCGATCACCTTTTCGAGTCCGTCAAAGGCACCGCCGCAGATGAACAGGATGTTTTCTGTATTGATCTGGATGAATTCCTGATTTGGATGCTTGCGCCCACCCTGCGGAGGAACGTTGGAAACCGTACCTTCGAGGATTTTGAGAAGCGCCTGTTGTACGCCCTCGCCGGATACGTCGCGCGTAATGGACGGATTTTCGCTCTTGCGGGAGATTTTGTCGATCTCGTCGATGTAAATAATGCCGCGCTCTGCCGCTTCGATGTCGTAATCTGCCGCCTGAATCAGACGGAGCAGGATGTTCTCGACATCCTCGCCGACGTAGCCCGCCTCAGTCAGCGTCGTCGCATCTGCAATCGCAAACGGCACGTGGAGAGTACGTGCCAGCGTTTGTGCGAGGTATGTCTTACCTACGCCGGTCGGACCGATGAGCAGGACATTGCTCTTCTGGATGTCGACAGAGTCCTCATCAGCATCCTTCTTCGCGCTTTTTTTATCGTTGTAAAGCAGGCGTTTGTAGTGATTATATACAGCAACGGAGAGTGCAACTTTTGCACTGTCCTGCCCGATGATGTACTCGTCAAGTGTTGCCTTAATCTCTTTCGGCGTAGGCAGGGAATCAGAGGAGAGATCGTATGTGGACGCGCTCTGGTGCGTCTGCTCATAGATCAGCTCACTGCACGCCTCCACGCAGTTGTCGCAGATGCACGCGCCGCTTGACGCGGGGATCAGGAAAAGAACCTGTTTTTCCGTCCGTCCGCAGAAGGAGCAGCGGCGCAGTCTCTGCTCATTGTTACCGTTGTTGTTGTCAGCCATGGTAAATCCTTTCGTGTGGGATTACGGACGGCGGTCGATCACGCGGTCGATCAGTCCGTAAGCGGCAGCCTCCGCTGCGCTCATGAAATTGTCGCGCTCCGTGTCCGCAGCGATAATATCGATCGGCTTGCCGGTGTTTGCGGCAAGGATAGAATTCAGCGTGTCGCGTGTGCGTAGGATGTGATCGGCGTGGATCTTGATGTCAGATGCCTGCCCCTGCATACCGCCGAGTGGCTGGTGGATCATGATTTCGCTGTTGGGCAGAGCGAGTCGCTTGCCTTTAGCGCCGGAGGAAAGGAGAAACGCGCCCATGCTTGCTGCCATACCGATGCAGATCGTCGATACGTCACACTTGATGAAATTCATCGTGTCGTAGATCGCCATGCCTGCGGTAACAGAGCCGCCGGGGGAGTTGATGTAGAGGCTGATGTCCTTGTCGGGATCCTGTGCCTCCAGGAAAAGAAGCTGCGCGACGACGAGGGATGCCGTAACATCGTTCACCTCATCTGCCAGAAAAATAATACGGTCATTGAGCAGTCGGGAGTAGATGTCATACGAACGCTCTCCGCGGCTGGTCTGTTCGACTACCATTGGTACGAGTGCCATAAAAAAATACCGCCTTTCATGAGTAGGTATCGCGTCTGTGCGCGGGAAATATAAAGAAATGGATAAAAAGTGCCTGATAGAATCATTACCGCTGTTTTTTGGACAGCGGTAATGAAATATGTCAAATTATTCAGCCTTGGGGGCAATGTCGGTGATGACAGCCTTTTCCTTAACGAAATCGGATGCCTTCTTGACGAGGAGATCCGCCTTGAGAGCGTCGGTTTCGATCATGCCCTTGACGCGGTCAATCTCCATATTGTATGCATCGGCGATGCGCTTGTATTCTTCCTCGATCTCATCATCCGCAACGGCGAGATTCTCGAGAGCAGCGATCTTCTCCAGCGCGAGGCGAACCTTGACCTGTTTCTCAGCCTGCGGGCGAAGCTGCTCGCGGAGCTTGTCGAGATCCAGACCGGTGTACTGGAAGTACAGGGAAAGATCCATGCCCTGCATGCGAAGACGGTTGTCGTAGTCACGGACGTAGTTTTCAGTCTCAGCGGCAAACATAGCCTCGGGAATATCAGCCTCAAGCTTTTCGATCAGTGCGTTCAGGAGTGCGTCCTCAACAGCGTTGTCAGCTTCCTTCGTAGCCTTCTCGGTCAGTTTTGCCTTGATATCAGCCTTGTATTCATCGAGCGTATCGAATTCGGAAACGTCGCGGACGAAATCGTCGTCAAGAGCAGGAAGCTCGTTGAACTTGATGCCGTTCAGCTTTACCTTGAACACAGCTTCCTTGCCGGCGAGTGCCTCAGCATGGTACTCGGTCGGGAAGGTTACGTTTACGTCAAACTCGTCGCCGATATTGTGAGAAACGATCTGATCCTCAAAACCGGGGATGAACTGACCGGAGCCGAGCTTCAGCTCGTGACCCTCAGCCTTGCCGCCGTCAAAAGGAGTGTCGTCCACAAAGCCCTCGAAATCGATGTTGACGATATCGTCATTCTGTGCGGCACGGTCGGTGATTTCAACCATACGGGAGTTGCGGCTCTGTACCTTTGCGATCTCGTCATCGACGTCTTTGTCAGTGATTTCAACGACAGTACGCTCTGCAGCGATGCCGGCGTAGTCCTTGATAGAAACCTCAGGCTTAACGTAAACCTTTGCCTTGAAGACAACACCGTTATCGTCGATGGTGTCAACGTCGAACTCAGGCTGGCTGACGATCTCAAGACCGGATTCCTTAGCGGCATCTGCATAGGCTGTGGGAAGAACCTCGTTGATAGCGTCTTCGTAGAAGACACCCTTGCCGTACATTTTCTCCACGATGGACTTCGGTGCTTTGCCTTTGCGGAAGCCGGGGATGGTGATTTTCTTCACCATACGCTTGTACACGCGGTCGATGGCAGCGTCAAAGGTTGCCTTGTCCACGTCAAACGTGAGCTCGTACAGATTTTTATCGGTAAGCTCGGATTTTTTCAAACTCATTGGTTTTTCCTCCAAAATAATATCTCTAATATAATATTGTACTTTTTTTTTACGCTTCTGTCAATGATAAATCCTGAAAATCTTTTGGAATCTTGCAAAAAAAACTATACAAAATGATGAAAAACGTACAAAAAACGCTCAATAGTCATACGGCATCGTGATCATCGGGACAAAATCGAGAAAATCCGCAGAGATCAACGTCATGTTGATTCCCTCAAAAACGGTCGATCGCGGTACGTTGTAAACGCCGTGAATGTGTCCGAAATAGCAGTGCCGGACATCGTGTTTGTGGAGGACATCCACGAGTTCGCGGCAGACGAAATTGCGGAACACAGGAGGGAAGTGCAGATAGCAGAGGATCATTTTCTCACTATCTCCCCGAAGCGACGCTGCCTCCGTCAAACTGAGATCCAGCCTCGTTGCCTCGCGTGCGACGATTTTCTGATAATCGGCGTTTTCGGATGCATTCTGCAGACGTTCCTCCACGTACCATCCGCGCGTGCCGCAGACGATGTAGTCCTCGCACGCAAATGCGTTGTTATAGAGAAAATCGATTGTCTTAAAGCCGCACGATTCGGTGAACTGGCGCATCTTCGACATCGTTGCCCACCAGTAGTCGTGGTTGCCCTTGCCAATCAGCTTTCGACCGGGCAGGGACTCAATGAAGGCAAGGTCTGTCCGTGCCTCCTCCAGCGTCATTGCCCAGGAGATGTCCCCCGGCACGATTACGGTGTCATCCTCGTTCACGACGGCACGCCAGCGCGCTTCGATTTTCTCCGTGTAGGACGTCCAGCGAGAGCCGAAGACGTCCATCGGCTTATCCGCCGCGAGGGAGAGATGCAGATCAGCTATGGAAAAAAGAGACATGGCGTCACCACCGCGTGGCGGAAATCCTTTCTTAGTATGATAGAGGCAGAACCCGGAGAAACTGTATACGGCGCGTATGCGCTGTGGAGGGGAAAGATGGATACCAGAAAACAGAATCCTGAAGGGAAGCGTTACAAGCATCTGAAAGGCGTCGTGTGCGACGTGAAGAACTGCGCCTATCACGACGGCGACGCGTATTGTGCCGCCTCGCGTATTGCAGTTGGTCCGAGTTTTGCAAAATCGTCCGGCGAAACTGTCTGTGCAACGTTCAAGCCGAAGACTCTTTGATGGAGATAAGTGCCGTCCACAGGGCGGCACCTATCATATTCGGTAAGACTGTACGGATTATTCAAATACCACGGTCGCCATCTCGGCAGGATTTACTACCTTCGTGAAGCGAACGGGGAGCGAAAGTGTGCGTACAAGCGGCATCGGCGGCTCAGCACCGCCCGCCTTTTTAAGTGTGCCGAGCAGTGTCTCAGGATCGTCAGTTGCTACAGTTGTGCCGAGAGCCTCGCAAACGTCGGCAGGGAACTTGAACGGGCTCGCCGTCGATGCGAGAATGATCGGTCTGCTGTCTCCGGTGTCCTTGCGGTATTTTTCAGCCGCACCGAGACCGACGGCGGTATGCGTGTCGCAGAGGTACTTGCGCTCAGCGAAGCTGCTGCCGATTACGGCGGCGGTTTCTTCCTCGGTGCAGTAGTAGCCGGCGAAGACCTTGCGCAGACGATCCATGAGATCGGCAGGGGCGGTGTACTTGCCCGTCTCAGCAAGCTGTGCCATGCAGTCAGCCGTCATAGACGCACCACCGAGCAAGAAGAGCAGTCTCTCCAGATTGGAGGAGATCAGAATATCCATGGACGGGGACATCGTTTTGTAGAACGGACGGGTACGGTCGTATACACCCGTGCGGATGAAGTCGGTAAGCACGCAGTTTGCGTTGGAAGCACAGATCAGCTTGCCCAGCGGCAGCCCCATCTCCCGTGCGATATAGGCGGCGAAAATGTTGCCGAAGTTACCGGTAGGTACGCAGATATTCGCCTCGTCGCCCATTTTGATCGTGCCGTTCTTTACGAGATCGCAGTAAGCGGATACATAGTACACGATCTGCGGTGCGAGACGTCCCCAGTTGATCGAGTTCGCACTGGAGAAGAAGAATCCGTTCTGTTCAGCCTTTTCCGCAAGAGCCGCATCTGCAAAGATTGCCTTAACACCGCTCTGCGCGTCGTCAAAGTTTCCGTATACGGCGCATACGTTGACGTTTGCACCTTCCTGCGTCGTCATCTGTCGCTTCTGCATCGTGCTGACGCCGTCAACGGGATAGAATACAGTGATCTTCACGCCGGGAACGTCGCGGTAGCCCTCAAGCGCCGCCTTGCCCGTATCACCGGAGGTCGCCACGAGGATGTGTGCAAGTCTCGTCTCCCCCGTCATCGTGAGCGCACGGGAAAGGAGCCGCGGCATGATCTGCAGAGCCATATCCTTGAACGCACACGTCGGACCGTGCCAAAGCTCCAGCGAGTGAATATTCTCACCGATATGCACGATCGGAGCCGCACCGCCGGGGAAACTCGTTTCGGAGTATGCCGTTTCGCAGTCAGCAAGGAGCGCATCGCGGTCATAATCGGTCAGAAAACGTCCGAGAATATCTGCCGCGCGCTGTGCGTAGGGCATATCCATGATTGCTTTCAGATCCTCCACAGTAAGCGTCGGAATCTCCGTCGGCATAAACAGACCTTTGTCGGGTGCAAGACCGCGTTTGATCGCCTCCGCAGAGGAGACGGCGAGGGGCGATTTGCTTGTGTCACGTGTGCTGATGTACTTCATGTTCGTAGTCCTTTTCTATGTTTTCGTATTTCGTTTATATGTTTGCGGCAGTAAAGCCGTATGCATTCTCAAAAAATATCTTTTGCGTGATTTCCTCGGAAATACCGCTGTCAAGCATGGCACGGTACAGCGCAGGAAGATCGGACAGATCAGCGATTCCATCGGGCGGCGTATCGATGCCGTCAAAATCGCATCCGAGGCAAAGCGCGTCCTCTCCGCCGAGGTGGAGGTAGTGCTTTATATGCCGGATCACATCCGCGATTGTGCAGTCACCGTCGGTAAGATGCGGTCGGCACAAGCTGATACCAACGATGCCTCCTGATTCGACGATTGCCGAAAATTCTTCATCCGTCAGATTCCGTGAGTGCGGATGCACGGCGAATGCATTGGAATGCGTTGCAATTATAGGGCGTCGCGCCTGTTTTGCCATGGCGATCACCTCTGCCGTTACCTGACGGGATGCGTGGGATACGTCGGGCACGATACCGATTTCAAAGCAGGTTTCTACGACCGTGCGTCCGAAATCGGTCAGCGGCGCGTCCGTGTCATGGGAGCCGCCGATGCAGGTAGTACCGCCCCACATCAGTGTGAGAAAACGCACGCCGAGGCGATATAGATAATCCAGCCGTGCCAGATCGCTGTTCAGAATCCGCGCGTCCTCCACTGCGAGGATCACACCGCGTGCAGGCTTTTGTCGCAGGGAAGTGCCTTGCCTGATCAGGGGAATTTCGTTTGCCTTCAGTTCGTCCTTCAAACGTGACGCCGTTTTCAAAAACTGTCTGTACGCGTCCTCATTGGAAAGCGAGCGGTCGCTCCATACAGCCATCGTCTGAATATAAGAATCAAACGGCGCGGATTTGCCGAGCGAGACATGCAGTGTGTTGTCTTTCAGCGGCTGATTCTGCAAATACAGCTCCAGCGCCGTATCGCAGTGCAGATCGAACAGATTCATACTCACCTCATACCGTTGATTGCGTTTCGGAAATGCCGGATATCCAGAACGTGATAGACCGCGTCGATCGCCGGATCCAGATACACTTCCATTATATCGATATTCGGAATCAGATCGGCGTATTCATCCGGATGCGCACGGAGAAACGCACGGACTCCATTGACCAGCGAATCGCGTTTTTTTGCATCCACGCTGTCGGCAGGGCGCCCGAATTTTGTTTTCGTATCCGGATACTGCCGCCTTGTTTTCACTTCAATAAACAGGAGATGTGTGTCGTCGCGTGCAAGGATGTCGATCTCATAGTGACCGACGTACACGTTTCGCCCGAGAACGGTGAATCCGTGATCTTTCAGATACTGTACTGCCGATTCCTCCCCGGCTGAGCCAAGCGAGCGGGTGCTCATTGGCTTTCCTCAGCGCGCTTTTTCGCGAGCGCTTCCTCCAGCTTCGCGCGATCCCTCGTCAGAAATGTCAGAAACGAACGGCGGTGAATCGGGCAGGGACCGTGCTCAAACACGGCGAGCTTGTGCGCAGGTGTCGGATATCCCTTGTGCTTCGCGAAACCGTACTGCGGATACAGGGATTCGTAATCGGCGCAGAGACGGTCACGAGTTACTTTTGCAATAATGGAAGCCGCGGCAATCGAGGGAGAGAGCGCGTCTCCGCCGATGATCGCCTTGGCAGGGAAGCGGAAGCCGCGGTCGATGTTGCCGTCCACAAGCACGAGCTCCGGTTCAATGCCGAGTCCGTCGATAGCGCGGCGCATGGCGAGCAGCGATGCTTCGAGAATGTTGATCTCGTCGATCTCTTCGGGGGAGCAGGAAGCGGCACACCACGCGATCGCGTTTTCGGTAATGATATCGTACAGTTTTTCGCGGCGGCGTTCCGTCAGTTTTTTGGAATCGTCCAGCCCCTCGGGCAAAAATCCGTCGGGCAGGATACATGCCGCAGCAACGACAGGACCGGCAAGCGGACCGCGTCCCGCCTCATCCGTGCCGCAGAGAACGCGGATGCCGGCATCCTTGAACTGTTTGTCAAAATCAAGTGTCAGCATCGGTGTCGGCTCCTTTGTCCGCGCTTTCTCCGGGGATTTCCAGGGAAATACGCCCGATTTTGCCGCCGCGGAATTCATCAAGCAGCATAGTTGCGGCGCGTTCGGTGTCGATCTCGCCGCCGCTGATGAGGTAGCCGCGCTTACGTCCGACGAGGGCGAGCAGCTCATGCCCCTTCAGATCGGACAGAGGTGCAGGATCACCGAGCTTGTATCTTGTGCAGAATGCAGTCGGCGCAACCTCAAGAAGTCTGAGGCAGAGAATCCCTGCCATCGTTTCAATATCGAGGATTGCGTCGCGAATCGCTCCCGTGAGCGCGAGGTTTTCGCCAGTTCTTGCATCCTCAAATTTCGGCCAAAGCACGCCGGGCGTGTCAAGCAGATCAATGCCCGCATTCGTCGTCACCCACTGTTTGTTCAGCGTGACGCCGGGACGGTCCTCGACTTTCGCCTTCTTTGCGCCGCAGAGCTTGTTGACAAGAGACGATTTTCCGACATTCGGCACACCGACGATCATCGCTTTGAGACGGCGTCCTGTCATGCCTTTTTCTTCGTACCGCTTCAGCTTTTCGCTCATCATACGGCGCACGGTCGGTGCGATTTTGTTCATCCCCTCGCCCGTGACAGAATCGATTGCGAGTGCCTCGGCACCCTCCTCACGGCACGCTTTGATCCACTTTTCCGTAGCGGCAGGATCGGCGAGAGAAGTTTTCGTCAGAAGAACGAGACGCGGTTTGCCCGCCGTCAGCGTTTTGATCTCGGGATTACGCGAAGAATTCGGAATGCGTGCATCGCGCAGTTCAATTGTCAGATCGACAAGCTTCAGATTTTCCGCGATCAGACGGCGTGTTTTCGCCATGTGCCCCGGAAACCATTGAATTGTTTGAGATGGCATAGCCGCCCTCCTTGTAATTAATCAGTCGAAAACGGTGAATCGGTCAAAGGGAAGTACGCGCATGACGGCTTTGCCGACAACGCAGCGCGTATCGATCATGCCGATATTCCTTGAACGGCTGTCAGCGGAGTGATTGCGGTTGTCGCCCATTACGAAGATGTATCCCTCGGGAATCGTGATCGGGAAATTCCAATCAGACGTGCGCAGGTCGTCATTTGTCAGCTTCATGTACGGCTCATCAAGAACCTTACCGTCTACTGTGACCGTCCACGTGCTGAAATCGATGTCCACCGTCTGCCCGCCCGTTGCGATCACGCGTTTGATGATCGGATCGTCATACAGGTACAAACCGACGTTGTGCACGACGACGATATCGCCGGGTGTCGGTGCATAAGCGAAATCGCTGACGAGAAGATAATCGCGGTTGAGCAGGGTGTCTTCCATAGAAGGACCGTCAACAACGGTCGGACGGATAATGAATGTAAAAACAATCAGTATGACAGAGGCGCAGAACACGAACAACTCCGCAATATCGAAGAGGTCGCGTGCCATGCGGTGCAAAAATCCGGGCTGTTCACCGGTGTTCCCGGTAATGCCTTCGTTTTCAGTCACGATATTGGTATCATTGGAAGCCATTTTGCGGCTCCTTTCGTTTATTTTTCGATCATCAGAGAGAGAAGCGTGCTGCCGTCAGCGATGTAGTTCTGCATTGCTTCTGCGTTTGCCTCAGTGAATACGGGCATGCCGTCTGCGGTCTTGCGGGAATCGTACAGGAAGAACGGCACAGCCTCATGGGAGTGCGTGCGGATCTCAATCGGAGTCGGATGATCGGGCAGAACGAGGATCTTGAAGTCCTCGCCGCACGTTTTCAGATACTCCAGCACCGGTGCAAGGATCAGCGTATCGATCTTCTCGATCGCCTTAACCTTGACATCCAGTTCACCGCGGTGTCCGCACTCGTCCGGTGCCTCAACGTGAACGTATACGAAATCACTGCCATCCTTGAATGCGGCAATCGTGGCGTCAGCCTTGCCCGTGTAATTCGTGTGATAGTTGCCGGTCGCGCCGTCTACGTTCACGACGTTCATGCCGGCGCACAGACCGATGCCCTTGATCAGATCGACCGCGGAGATGATCGTGCCGTTCAGCCCCCATTTCTCCTTGAAGGAGGGAAGCGCCGGCTTTTTACCGGGGCTCCACAGCCACGGAGAGTTTGCAGGACGAAGTCCGCGGTGCCGTCTCTCCTCATTCACCGGATGGTGATTCAGCACATCGTATCCTGCTTTCATAAAGGCAAGAAACTCTGCGCCGCCGTTCTCCGCCTTCGGGAGATGATCGCCGATCCGCTGACCGATGATGTCATGCGGACGGTCGAAGTTGTAGCGGTCATCTGCGCCGTCCCAGACGAGGCAGTGGCGGTAGCTGACACCTGTGTACAGCTTGCGTCCCGCCATCGGAAGTGCTTCGTTCAGCGCTTTTACAAGCTCGTCAGCCTCAGCGGTCGAGATTTCATCCGCACTGTGGTCGAGCATGTGGCGGTCCTCGTAGTTTGCTTCTTCCTCAGAGAGCGTGACAAGGTTGCAGCGGATGGCGGTGTCGTTATCACCGAGGGTCAGACCCATGCTGACAGCCTCCAGCGGCGAGCGTCCCTTGGAATAGATCGCGGGATCATAGGAGAGAATGGCAAGATTTGCCGTGTCGCTTTCGGGAACCATGTGGGCAGGTACGTTCATCGCCGTGCCGCCGATCGAGACTTTTGCAAGCGTATCCATATTCGGCTTGACAGCTGCCTCCATGGGCGTTTTGCCGCCGAGACCGGGGCAGGGGCGGTCAGCCATACCGTCGGGAATCAGAACAAAATACTTCATAAAATGTATACCTCCGCAGAGTGGAATATGTAGACGGATACCGTTTCAGCATCCGATTTGCATCAAAAATATACCAAACTATAGTATACCACAAATCGTGAATAAGTACAAGGTTTTTCCTAAAAAAAGTGCGTCGTTCGCAAGCAAAAAACTTTTAAGAAAATTTTTGAAAATCTTTTGAAAATCTATTGAAATTTGTTTTGAAGTGTGATATAATGTGTAACTGTATGAAAGGATGTCGGCATCCCCTCTCAGATGCCGTATCCGGGGATGTATATTTTATGTAGGGAGGTGAATGTTTTGCCGATTATCAAGAGTGCGAAGAAGAGAGTTAAGGTTATCGCTACCAAGACCCTTCAGAATAAGATGTTCAAGAGCCTGTACCGTACTACTGTGAAGAAGTTCCTCGCAGCAGTTGAGGCTGGCAATAAGGATGAGGCTACGCTCGCATACAAGGCTGCTGTCAAGAAGACTGACCAGGCTGTAAAGCACGGTATCATCCACAAGAATGCTGCTGCTCACAAGAAGAGCCAGTTCACGAAGCTGCTCAACAGCATGCAGTAATTTCCTGTATAAATAGAAAAGTCCGTCTGGCTGCGACGGACTTTTTTTATTTGTTTCGTTTTGGGTTTTCTGTAAGGCCGAGCAGAAAATCAACCGATACATCATAGTATTCTGCCAGTTTAATTAAAATATCGGTAGGAATATCGCGTTGGCCAAGCTCGTAATTGCTGTATACTTGCTGTGAGCAGTGGAGGTAGGTTGCAACTTGCTTTTGTGTTATATCGCGGTCTTCCCGCAATGCTCTAATATTCTCGAACAATTTTAATACCTTACAATCTGTCTTTATATATATAAATATATTATAAAAAATTTTAGCTTCTGTATTGACAAATACCGCAAATTGCGGTATAATGAAGAAAATAAACCGCATTTTGCGGTATGGAGGGTTCGTATGGCATACATTAGCGTAGAATTCGCAGGGCAAAAATCATTTGGAGGTTATCTGAGAATAGATAACGGAGCGCAGATTCAACTTTTTGACGGTCTTATTATACCCGTTGAGACTGGAACGCATTACCTCTCCTTCTCTAGTCAGACAGCGGTACAGCGAAATTTGACGAAAGCAAACGTTGCACTTGGTAATTATCGAACGGCTCTGTGGGCAGAAAAGGATTCGGTGGACGGAAGCGTAACGCAGAGCTTTGATGAAAATGACGTTTTGTTTTTAACGGTTGTTTCGGATGATAGTGGTCATATTCTTGATGCTCCTGAGTTCACGATGCGTGAATTTTCCGATGAAGAGATGCGTGAAGCAGATCGGTTGTATGCCGAGCAGCAAAATGCAATTCACGAGGTTGTTGAGGATGACAAGCGCAGTGCAGTGGTTGAGCTTGTTTTGTGTCTTTTTCTCGGTTGTTTTGGCGTCCATAAATTCTATGCGAAGCAGATAGGAATGGGTATTCTGTATCTCTTAACAATGGGATTGTTTGGAATTGGCACACTCGTCGATCTGGTAAAAATTATTATGAGAATGATGAGAAAATAAGCAATCTTTAAGCCGGTACCGGTTATATAGCGGTATCGGCTTTTTAATTTTGTTTTCGTGTATTGACATTTTTTTTGTTTTCAGTATAATTGTATCAGAGTGCATACAAAACGACATATTCCAAAAGAGTCGGCTCTATGCCAAATCCGAGATGGAAGGCATCTCTCTCTAAAATTTTATCTTCAATGGAGGATTATTCTATGCCAAACCCAATTTTGCCCGGTTACTATGCCGATCCCGATATCGCGTATTTTAACGGGAAGTTTTATCTTTATCCGACGACGGACGGTACGAACTGGTCACCGACGTCGTTTCACGCATTTTCTTCGACGGATCTTGTGAACTGGAAAGATGAGGGCGTTATCCTTGATTTTGCCGACATCCCGTGGACGGAGGGAAAAAACGCGTGGGCACCTTCCGTCGGTGAGAAAAACGGGAAGTATTACCTCTACTATACCGCGAATACCGAATACATCGGCGTTGCCGTTGGTGATTCGCCCGTTGGTCCGTTTGTCGATATCGGCAAACCGCTTCTGACGTATAAGCAGTACGGCGGTCGTTCGATTGATCCGTATTTCTTCAGAGACGATGACGGACAGGCGTATCTCTATTGGGGCAATAAGCGGATGCACGCTGTCAAACTCGCGGATGACATGATTACGTTCGACGGTGAGGTGGTTGATATCACGCCGCCGTGGTACAATGAAGCTACTTGTGTTTTCAAACGAAAGGGGATCTATTACTTCACATGGTCCGTCAATGATGCGCGCTCGCCCGATTATCAGGTGCGTTGGGCAAAAAGCGACGGTCCGATGTCTCCTCCGCGCGGCGATCACCTGCTGCTTTCCAAAGATACTGCCGCCGATTCCCGTATCAAGGCTACGGGTCATCACGCAGTCATTAACGTTCCCGGCACGGATGACTGGTATATCTTCTATCATCGCTTCTGCGCGGCGCGTTTTGGAAATGTCAATGGCCCCTGTACCGAAGCGGGAATGCACCGTGAGGTCTGCATCGACAAACTCTGCTTTGATGAGGACGGAAATCTTCTCCGCGTCATTCCGACGATGGAAGGTGTTTCGCTGTAATATGAAAAGGACTGCTGACGGCAGTCCTTTTTTTGTGCTTATTTTTTTCGGATGGCGTGGGCGATTATCGCGGTTATCACACCCGATAACAGAACTACGGTGATGTCGATCGGCGCGAGGACGATGCCCGCGATCCCGTCAAAGAGAAATCCCTCACCGAATCGGTACAGATGCCCGCTCAGAAGGATCATCTCACCGATGTACATTACAAGTGTTACAGTCGATGCCAAAACGGACGGAAGTAATACAGAGAGAATTACCCGCTTCCCAAGCGTGAAGGAGACCGCATAAATGCCGACCGTCAAGCCGAACAGGACGAAGAACACGCACATCAGTACAGCAGAGAGCGCGGAGACATAAACATCGCCCGTTCTGTAAAAGGCGGTGAAGCATGCCCAGATGCACATGGCAAGAAACGCGCCGCTTGCAACCGATTGCAGAATCAGCGGTTTTCTGCGTGAGGTGTCACCCGTGCGGATCATTTTTGCAAAGCCGTAGAAACAGTTCAGCACTGACAGGATCAGCACCACGGAAATGATGTAAAAATGCATCTTGAACGCGGGGGAGTATTCGCCCATCAGGAGATCTACCTCGGTCAGCGTCCGTTCTTCCATCTCGCCGGGAAAATACGCACACATATACATCTGCCAGCTTTCCAGCTTACTCGGAACGAGCTGAACTACGGTATGTGTGACTGTCACCATGCTCTCCAGCAGAAACTCCGCCGCGAAGAACGCCGCAGTCGAAATCACCGTGCCGATTGCGAGCGCGAATTTTTCGATCCGCTTGAACAGCAAAGGCATCAGCGCGATCCCGAGGATCAGCGCAAGGGCGATCGGTGTGTAGGGGATGATGTATTTCGGGTAATCCTCCGCGTATACAGTGCCGTATCGGATCATATCCGTGACAACGGCGACACCCATGTAAATCGGGTAAAACGACGCGATCAGTACGCCGAAAAGGGACCACAGACAGTATTTTTTGAACGTTTTGTTTTCCATGCAAGACTCCTTATTCAAAATAGATCATAAATCCGAGCCATTTGAACGGGATTTTTGTGACCGTTTCAAAATTGCTGGAAATGTAGCTCCACTCTACGTCGCGGTATGTCAGTTCCAGACTGTCCGTCAGTACGTAGTAGCAATCCTCCTTCTTCTGCGGACCGACGATGCCGTCCAGACGGCGCAGATATTTGAATTCCTTGCCGCCTGAGATCCCGTACTCGTTCAGTTCATACATGAAATATTTTCCGTTTGTGTGATACAGATCGTGATAATATCCGACTCCGTCAATGAAGTATGCGATGCGCAGAAATGCGTCAATATTGGCTTCTGCCGCGGATTTGAACGCAAGCCAATATTCATATCCGCCCGTCCGTCTGGTGTCTTCTACATTCACACCGTACTCGTTCGGCTTTTGTGTGATATCAATCAGCAGACAGCCGTCGGCGAGCGCGTCATCGGCTGTGTACCCGTCGGGAATATCGTTGAATCCGATATACGCACCGTCCTCGCCTTTCTGCGGTAAGCGAGCAAGACCTACCGGTTCCGGCTTGCTGCAGGCGCATACGAGAACGGTAACAACAGCGAGAAATATGGAAAATACAGCTTTTTTCATAATATTCTCCTTTCAGACCGCATTGGTCAGCAGAATGTATGCAGCGACCGCGATCAGCACCGTTATGGCGATAACCGACAGCGCGGACAACTTCTTATATGACAGGATATTCTCGATACGCATCCGTATTTTTGCACCGCCGAACGCTGATGCGAATACGTTCGTTTTCTCCGCCGAGGAGAGGAGGGCATGGGCGTACCTTTTCTTTTCCTCCGTACCGCACCGTGCAAGCACCGATTCGTCGCAGGCGATCTCCATATCGGTGAGCAGAAGCTTCAGAAACAGCCAGCACATCGGGTTGAACCAGTGTGCCGCCGTGACGGTAAATGCCAACAAACGGAAAAGATTGTCCATGCGGCGGATGTGCGCCCTCTCGTGCAGGATCACATAACGGAGATTTCCGTCCTTCATCCTATACGGAATTATAATTTTCGGTTTGAGGATCCCGTACACGGCAGGCGTGCGGATTTTGTCTGAAATGTATACGCCATCTTTGTACGGCTGTGCATCACGCATCTCGCGGAGCGTGGAGATATAGATGATGGCAAAAGTTAGAATCAAAGCGAGCGCGACCGTAAGCCAGATCACAGAAGCGGCGCCGAAGAGATTCTCGAACAGATCAACCTTGTACGTAATCGGAAAGTACGTATTCGCCGCCATAACGTGATTCATGTAGGTGGCGGACAGACCGTGCGCGAGCTCGTGCGCCGTCACAGATTTCGTTGTGAATCGGGACAGAAGTGTCATCAGTCCGTATCGACCTGTCAGCCAGACGGGAATGCACATACGAAGATACGGGATCAGCCACAGGATGCAGACGGCGCGTCGGGGAATCCGCTTCACAAGCCGCAGAAGCAGAACGGGAACCCCGCAGATCAGTGCCGCGATGCTCATGTTGAAGATCCAGTAAAAGAGATCGCCGAGCATCGCCTCACCTCCGATCGATCATCTTTTTGAGTGCGTCGATTTCCTCAGGTGTCAATGATTCGTCATCAAGCAGAGCAGAGAAGAGTGCTTTCTTGGATCCGCCGAATAAGCGCTCAATCAATCCGCGCGTTTCCGCCTTGCATACTTCCTCGCGAGTGATCAGCGACGTGCAGATGAAGCCGGGATCTGTGCGCTTCACGTATCCCTTCGCTTCGATTTTCTTGATGACGGTGTACGTTGTATTTTTGTTCCATTCGAATGCTTCCTCGGCGAGCAGGCTCACGTCTTTTGCGCTGATCGGCTCGTTTTCCCAGATCAGCTCCATGACTTTCAGCTCGCTGTCAAACAGTTTTTGCATGATTTGTCCCTCCTTGGACTACTTCTGTAGTATATACTATCACAATAGTCTGTGCTTGTCAAGAGGAAAAGGAAAATTTACTTGACAGGGAATACGCGGTATTGTATAATTGAAGTACTAAAACGAAAAGAGGACGCTGTATGTTCAAAAAAATCGCCTTGTTTGCGCTGTCATCGGTTCTGGTGCTTTCGCTGGCTGCTTGCGGTGAGAAGAAGACGGAGGAGCCGCCGCAGTCTACGCCGGGTGTTCCGACTGTCGCCGTCGAGACGCTGACGTTCAAGCAAGAATCGGGCGCCATCATTGATATTGAGGCATCGTATCCGGTTGTTTCGATGAACGATTCTGCCGTTGCCGATCGGATCAACGGACAGATTCAGGCGTACGTCAATTCCTTGTACGGTGAATATATGACGGGCACCTTTACCGCTGCGGCCGATTCGTTCTATTCAAAAATGCAGTACGAGGTTACGCTTTGTACGGCGGATAGACTCAGCATCCACATCTTCGCGCTCTACTGTCAGAGCGGTCCGCAATATGTCTATGATCATGGATTCACGTTTAATCTGAAGACGGGTGAGCTCGTAAAACTCACCGATCTTTATACAGAGGATCAGATCGATCGTGCGATCCGCGGCGCTTTTGCATCGCTGGATCCGTCGAAATATCCGCAGATGTTCGAAATCTATCCGTTGGACGAAGTAGCGCAGCACTTTTTGCATTGGTTTTCCTCTAATTCCACCTATGCGGAGAGTACTTTTGCTCATGATTTCTATCTGTCCGAAGACAGCCTGTACCTGTTCGCCGGATCGTATAAGGGTTATACGGACGATGTAAATGCGCCGTATCGCGGGGATGGCGCGTTTATCATTGAGATCCCGTTTGAAAAGATTCCTGACGCAGAATAAAAAAGAAACAGCCGAGCTGTGAAGCTTGGCTGTTTTTGTCTAACGAAAAGAGCCGATGGAATACATCGGCTCTTGCAATTGGATTTATTCGTCGCAGCAGGGATCGGTAGGTGCAGGTTTTTCTTCATCCGCCGCGGGAGCAGTGGTATCGCCCAATCCGGAAGTCTCGGAGAAGATTACGTTGGCTTTCGTCATCTCCACAGCATCCGTCGGAACGATGATCTTGGACGCTTTTCCGTTGGACATGGCAACAAGTGCCTCATATTTCTTCAGTTCAAGAACGGAAGCGTCAACCCCTGCTTCCTTAAGTGCGGCAAGACCGTCAGCCTCTGCCTTTTTCGCAAGGAAGATCGCTTTCGCTTCACCCTCGGCTCTTGCGATTCTTGCGTCACGTTCACCTTCCGCGGCAAGGATCATTGCCTGCTTGTCACCTTCAGCGCGGGTAATAACAGCCGCCTTGTGTCCTTCCGCCTCAAGCAGCGTTTCACGTCTGTCGCGTTCTGCCTTCATCTGCTTTTCCATGGCGTTCTGGATTTCGGCAGGCGGAATGATGTTTTTCAACTCGACACGGTTGACCTTGATACCCCACTGATCCGTTGCGGAATCGAGGATTTCGGTCATTCTGCCGTTGATTAGATCACGGGATGTAAGCGTGTCGTCAAGCTCCAACTCACCGACGATATTACGAAGCGTCGTTGCAGTCAGATTTTCAAGCGCGCTGAGCGGGCTTACGGCACCGTATGTGAAGAGCTTTGCATCAAAAACTTTGAAATACACGACGGTATCGATCTGCATCGTTACGTTATCTTTTGTGATAACAGGCTGCGGGCGGGAGTCAAGAACCTGCTCTTTGAGCGTAACCTTGTTGGAGATTCTCTCAAGAAACGGGATCAGAAGATGAATGCCTGCCGACCATGTGCAGCGGTATTTACCCAAAAGCTCAATGACGTATTCCGTTGCCTGCGGAACGATTTTGATGCAGGCGATGAGAATGACAAGAATGATGCCTAAAACTATTGCTAAATATTCCATCGTAAACTCTCCTGTAATTAGTGTAGAATTGTTTTACCATAAAATATTTTATCATACTGTGTTGATGATGTCAATGGCGAGCATGAGATTTGTGTGTTTTGCTGCGACGCGGTATCTCATGTCAGTGCCCGTTTCTGTTCAGAAAACAAAAAACCGATGCTTTGCATCGGCTTTTTGTTTGGCAGGGGCACTAAGGTCGAGCAGACAACACGGCGAAACGCGTTTCGCCTCGTGCGCTCATTTGCGAGTGCGAACACAGCTGTACGCAACGGGCTAAAAACGCTCCACCGGAGCGTTTTCATCACGGCTACGC
>JAFTUH010000036.1 GCA_017466375.1 Clostridia bacterium
GGTAAGACCACTCTGACTGCGGCTATCACCAAGACTCTCTCCCTTATCAACGGATCTGAGTTCCTTGACTACAGCCAGATCGACAACTGCCCCGAGGAGAGAGCTCGTGGTATCACAATCAACTCCAGACACGTTGAGTACGAGACTGACGCTCGTCACTATGCTCACGTTGACTGCCCCGGCCACGCAGACTACGTTAAGAACATGATCACCGGTGCTGCTCAGATGGACGGCGCTATCCTCGTTGTTGCAGGTACTGACGGCCCTCTTGCACAGACCAGAGAGCACGTTCTTCTTGCTCGTCAGGTTGGCGTTCCCGCTCTTGTTGTTTTCATGAACAAGTGCGACATCGTTGACGACGAGGAGCTTCTTGACCTCGTTGAGATGGAGATCCGTGACCTCCTTAACGAGTACGAGTTCCCCGGCGATGACATTCCGATCATCCGCGGTTCTGCTCGTGAGGCTCTTGAGAGCGCAGTTACCGATCCTTCCGATGCAGTTTATGCACCTATCATGGAGCTCATGGCTGCTGTTGATGACTACATCCCGACTCCGGACAGAATGGCTGACAAGCCGTTCCTTATGCCCGTCGAGGACGTATTCTCCATCACCGGTCGTGGTACTGTCGCTACCGGTCGTGTTGAGCGCGGACAGGTTAAGATGGCTGATAACGTTGAGATCGTTGGTCTGACCGATGAGAAGAAGACCACCGTTATCACCGGTATCGAGATGTTCCGTAAGCTGCTTGACTACGCTGAGGCAGGCGACAACGTCGGTCTGCTCCTCCGTGGTATCCAGAAGAACGAGATCGAGCGCGGTCAGGTCCTCTGCAAGCCCGGCTCCATCAACCCGCACACCAAGTTCTCCGGTCAGGTTTACGTCCTTCAGGAGAAAGAGGGCGGTCGTCAGAAGCCGTTCTTCTCCGGCTACCGTCCGCAGTTCTACTTCAGAACGACTGACGTTACCGGCTCCATCACCCTTCCCGAGGGCGTTGACATGTGCCGCCCTGGCGATAACGTCGTTATGAACGTTGAGCTCATCACGCCTATCGCTATCGAGCAGGGTCTCCGTTTCGCTATCCGTGAGGGTGGTCGTACGGTTGGTTCCGGCGTCGTTTCCGAGATCGCTGAGTAATTTTACTCGTCGAATCGGATACTAAACCGATTTTTCCGAAAGCACCGGCGCACCCGCGTCGGTGCTTTTTCCAAAACTGAATATGTCTTCAGGGAATGGTGAAAATCCATACCGGTGGTACAGTCCACGAACGCTGCAAAGCGCCGAGCAGGTGTGATTCCTGCACCGACGGTCACAGTCCGGATGAGAGAAGATAGAAAGTCTGCGGCACATCCTGCCACAATTGATTTTCATCCCCCGGGAAGATTTGTTTCTCGGGGGATTATCTTCTCCTTGTACTATTTACGAAGGAGAATTCTTATGTCTGTAAACAACCATACAAGCCGAAAGAAAAACATCCACAACATTACGAAAATCGCTGTACTGACAGCTATTTCCGCCATTATTATGCTGTTCGAATTCCCGCTGTGGTTTGCTCCGGGATTCTATAAACTCGACCTCTCCGAAGCGGTCATCCTCATGGGTGGATTTGCCATGGGACCGGTTGCCGCTGCCGTTATTGAGCTGCTCAAAAATCTCATCAACATTCTTCTGAACGGCACTTCTACCGCGTACATAGGTGAATTCGCCAATTTCATCACGGGATGCGCATTTGTCGTCCCCGCTTCGCTGATTTATACATTCATGAAAAATCGCAAAGGTGCGCTTCTCGCACTGGGCGTCGGTACGCTCTCCCTTGCGGCGGTCGGCGGGCTGCTCAACTATTTTGTGCTCGTCCCCGCTTTTTCCAAATTCTACAACATGCCGCTGGATACGATTATCGGAATGGGTACTGCAGTCAATCCGCTCGTCACCGATCTCAAAACACTTGTTGTGTTCGCGGTCGCACCGTTCAATCTTGTCAAGGGAATCCTGTGTGCCGCGGTGAATCTGCTTCTGTATAAGCGTGTGTCCAAGATCCTGCATATTTAAGAATCGGCTAAGATTCCGCTAACGGCTTGCATCCCGCGCAATTCTATGGTATACTAAATACATATCGTACAGTAAGGAGCGACTTGAAACTGCCGCTATGCTTGAACAAATTCAACATTACTTATACGTGTTCTTCTGTTCCATGGTACCGCTGATCGAGCTGCGCGGAGCAATTCCGATCGGTGCCGCTTTAGGCCTCCCGTGGCTTGCCAATTTCGCGCTCAGCATCATCGGAAACATGATCCCCATTCCGTTTATTCTCCTGTTTATCCGCCATATCCTTGCGTGGATGAAGACTACAAAGCACTTTTCAAAAATTGCACTGTGGCTGGAGGAAAAAGCGGAGAAAAACAAAGGAAAAGTCATGAAATACGCAACGTTCGGTCTGGCTCTGTTTGTCGGAATCCCCCTACCCGGTACTGGGGCGTGGACCGGCGCGCTTGTCGCCGCCCTCATGAACATGCGCATGAAGTATTCCCTGCCCTCCATCTTTGCAGGCGTTGTCCTCGCCGCGTTCATCATGAGCGGTATCTCCTACGGATTTCTGTCGTTTCTCTCCTTTCTTGCATGATTCTGCGTGCGCCGTACATACCCGGCGCACGTTTTTTTGATTTTTTTCAAATATCCTATTGCAAATTGCCGAAAGATATGCTATACTGTATACGCTAAATTTTAATCTTATCAAGAGTGGCGGAGGGACAGGCCCCATGAAGCCCGGCAACCTACCGATTTCGGCAAGGTGCTAATTCCCGATAGATAAGAGTCGATACGCAAGTTTTTTGCCTTGGACTCTTGTCCGAGGCTTTTTTACTCCGTCAGAAAGGATTCTTTACATATGAGCACTGCCGCACGTCATCTTTTCACGTCCGAATCCGTTACGGAAGGACATCCCGACAAAATCTGCGACCAGATTTCCGACGCGATCCTTGACGAAATGCTCCGTCAAGACCCTATGTCCCGCGTTGCCTGCGAGACAACCTGTACTACCGGTATCGTCATGGTTCTCGGTGAGATCACCACGAACGCACAGGTAGATTTCCAGACGATCGTCCGCGAGACTGTCCGCGAGATCGGCTACGACCGCGCCAAATACGGCTTCGACTGCGATACCTGCTCCGTTCTCAATTCGATCCACAAGCAGTCCGCCGACATCGCGCTCGGTGTCGACAAATCTCTTGAGGCGAAGAACGGCGATGCCGATGCCTACGATATCGGCGCAGGAGACCAGGGTCTGATGTTCGGCTACGCCTGCAACGAGACGCCTGAGCTGATGCCGTATCCGATCTCTGTGTCCCACAAGCTGGCGATGCAGCTCACCGCTGTCCGCAAAAACGGCACCCTGCCCTATCTCCGTCCCGACGGAAAGACGCAGGTCACCGTGGAGTACGTCGACGGCAAGCCTGCCCGCATTGATACGATCGTCGTCTCCTCCCAGCACGATCCGGACGTTACGCTGGAGCAGATACGTGCGGACGTAATCAAGCACGTGATCACGCCCGTTATTGACCCAGCTATGGTGGATGCCAATACGACGATCCATGTAAATCCGACCGGACGCTTCGTCATCGGCGGCCCTCACGGCGACAGCGGTCTCACCGGACGCAAGATCATCGTGGACACCTACGGCGGATACTCCCGTCACGGCGGCGGTGCCTTCTCCGGTAAGGATCCGACGAAGGTAGACCGTTCCGCCTCCTACATGGCACGCTACATCGCCAAGAACGTCGTTGCTGCCGGTCTTGCCGACAAGTGCGAGGTACAGCTTGCGTATGCCATCGGTGTGGCACGTCCCGTATCCGTACTGATCGACACGTTCGGCACCGCAAAGATCGACGAGGAGAAGATCTCCGCCTATGTGAGCGAGCACGTCGATCTGCGTCCGGCAGCGATCATTGCTAAATTTGATCTGCGCCGCCCGATCTACAAGCAGGTTGCCGCCTACGGTCACATGGGACGCGAGAATCTCGACATTCCGTGGGAAGCACGCGATCTCGCCGAGGATATGAAGAAAGCTCTGCTTTAATACACAAAAAGCCCGATTGAACTCGGGCTTTTTTATTGTCAAACCGGACTGTTTTCGCATACCGTATAATAGAAACATACGGAGGTGCGGCATGAACGAAATCCTTTCCATACTGATTGCGATGTTTTGCGTGTACGGGTTTTATGCCGCCCTTTGTGAGGTAAAGCGGCTGCTTCTGCAATTCTGCAGACGGGGCGGAAAGCAAATTGACAAAGACGCTGAAAAGGAGTATAATAATACTCATACAGACTGAGAAAGGATGCCGTTCATCGGCACGGATCATATGCAGATTTCCATGACAAACGCGGACAAGCACACCGTTGCCGGTACGGTCACCGCGATCATCTATCAGAACGAGGACAACGGCTACACTGTCTGCGAGATCGAAACGGCCGAAGGCGAGGCGATCACCGTGACGGGCACCCTTCCTTACCTCGCAGAGGGGGATAAGATCACCGCGCGCGGTGCGTGGGTACACCACAACGTCTACGGTGAGCAGTTCAAGGCAGAGGCGTACGAGAAAACGCTTCCGGCTGAGGAGGGCGATATCCTCCGCTACCTGTCTGCCGGAAACATCAAAGGAATCGGCCCGCGTACGGCGGCACGGATCGTGGACAAATTCGGCACGGACACGTTTGAAATCATCGCCAATCATCCGGACTGGCTGACGGATATCCCGGGTATCTCGCCGAAAAAAGCCGCCGCGATCAGCGAATCCTTTGCCGAAACGGCAGGCGTACGCGCGGTTATGATGTTCTGTCAGGACTATTTTCCGCCGTCTGCCGCGGTGAAGATCTACAAACGATGGGGCGGCGCCTCCGTAGATCGCCTGAAAGAGAATCCGTATCTCCTTGTGAATGACATCGACGGCATCGGCTTTGCGGGGGCGGACAAGCTTGCCATGTCCATCGGCATCGCACCTGACGCAAAAGAACGCATCGCCGCAGGCGTTTCGCATATTCTTGCAAATGAGGCACAGCTGAACGGGCACACATGCCTTCCTGCAGCGGAGATCGT
Organism: Clostridia bacterium; assembly: GCA_017466375.1. GTDB lineage: Bacteria > Bacillota > Clostridia > Oscillospirales > CAG-272 > SIG701. Next base: position 5,087 of record JAFTUH010000036.1, read on the forward strand.
CCGTCTGTCCGCGGAGCTTCTCAGCGTGCAGATGCAGAATATTGTTGAAACGGTCAATGATATGATCGCCGACAAACGGCTGTATAAGATCGGAAGCGGCGAGGGTGCCCTGCTCTTTTTGCCGCTGTACCACCGTGCGGAATCTTTTTCAGCTAAAAAGCTTGCACTGCTCAACCGAGTCTGCCCGCAAATCGATCCCGGAGACGTCGAAAGACTGATCTGGAAACTGGAAGCGCAAAACAAAATTGAATACGCCTCCCTGCAAAAGCAGGCGATCCGCACTGCGCTGGAAAACGGTGTCATGATCCTCACAGGCGGTCCGGGTACGGGTAAAACGACGGTCATCCGGGCGCTGATCTCGATATTCGAAAGCCTCGATCTCGACTGTGCGCTTGCCGCACCGACGGGACGTGCCGCCAAACGCATGAGCGAAGCGACCTCACGCGAGGCGAAAACGGTGCACCGCCTTCTCGAAATGGATCACGGCAGCGATGACCGTATGTCTTTTCAACGAAACGAAAAAAACTATCTGGACGAGGACGTTGTCATTCTCGACGAATGCTCCATGATCGACGTACTGCTGCTGGAAGCGCTTCTGCGTGCATTGAAAAACGGGGCGCGGCTGATCCTGATCGGAGACGCAGAACAGCTTCCCTCCGTCGGCGCAGGCAACGTTCTGAGCGATCTGATCGCGTCGGATACGCTGCCAACGATCCGCCTCACGGAAATCTTCCGTCAGGCAAAGGAAAGCTGTATCGTGACAAACTCTCACGCGATCAACGAGGGGCGATTCCCCGATATTACGAAAAAAGACGGGGATTTCTTCTTCCTCCACCGACGCACGGATGACGAGATTGCCGCAACCGTGGCGGATCTCTGCAAAAACCGACTGCCGCGTTCCTACGGCGAATCGATCGTGCCGGGAATACAGATCATCACACCATCTCACAGCGGTGCGGCAGGGACTACGAATCTGAACCGACTTCTGCAGGCAGCGCTGAATCCTCCCACGCCCGAAAAGGCAGAGCGCAAGGTGCGCGACAGCGTCTTCCGCGTGGGGGATCGCGTAATGCAGATCAAAAACGATTACTCCCTTGCCTGGACGAAAAACGGCAAGGAAGGCATGGGCGTTTTCAACGGCGACATTGGCATGATCACGGATATTGATCCCGTATCAGAGACGCTTGTCGTTTCTTTTGACGATCGAGAGACAATCTACGATTTTGCCATGCTGGATGAGCTGGAACACGCCTATGCGATCACCGTTCACAAGAGCCAGGGCAGCGAGTATCCCGTCGTCATCCTGCCCGTATTCAATTGCCCGCCCATGCTGCGGACGAGACACCTTTTATACACTGCCGTCACACGGGCGGCGCGCATGGTCATTCTTGTCGGACGGCAGGACATCCTCTCGGAGATGGTGGAAAACGAGCGCCACGCGCTCCGCTGTACGTATCTCACGACGTTTCTGCGTGAGGAATGCTGATGCTGAGGATGTTTTTCAAACGGATCGTCCAGCATCTATTTCCGCGGCACTGTCCGATCTGCAAGGAGATCACCGTCGGATCCGATGCCGCACAGCTTTGTGCAGATTGCGCCATGGTGTTTGAGGCGGATCTGTTACTCCGGTGTCCCGTGTGCCGCCTTGCCGCATCGGAGTGTATCTGCACGCCCGGGCGACTGAAACGGTTCACAGACAAGATTGACGGACACCGCGTGTTCACAACTGCTTTTTATCAGCCGGGAGAGCGCTCTTCGTATGTGAACAAGCTGATCTACGCTCTCAAAAATGATCCGGAAGACACAGCCGCACGCATTTTTGCGCAGATGATGTCTCACGAAATCCTGCTCCGCTTCACCAAATCGGGCAAGGATATTCGTGAGTGGATCATTACGTATCCGCCGCGGCGGGAAGAAAAGGTGGACGACATTGGTTTCGATCAGGCGGAACGGCTGGCGCAGATGTGTGCCGAGTACACAGGTGCACGCTTCGCAATTCTGCTTGCCCGATACGGCGGTAAGGAGCAGAAATCGCTGAACCGTGCCGAGCGCGAGGCGAATATGAAAAATGCGTTTTACCTCAAAAAGCCGCGTTCTCTGCAAGGCGCTCGCGTGATTCTATGTGATGACGTTCTCACAACCGGTGCCACGCTTACCGCCTGCGCTTCCCTCCTCAAGGAGGCTGGTGCCAAGGAGATCGTTATCGTGACCGCGGCGAAAACAGTACGACGGGAGAAGACGGAAAAAGTTGTTTCTGATATGAGCTGGTTTACAGAAGAATAAAAAAAACCGACACCAAGGTGTCGGTTTTTTTTATTTGAAATCAGGTGAACATTTCGCGAGCGGCGATACCAAACTTGACAACCTTCTCAAAGAGCGGACTCTCAGCGGACTTACGGGATGCATAGCTCTCTACACTATCCTTGATCGCTCCGTATACACTGCCGTCTGCGTTGTACATCGTGATTGTGATCAGCTGAGATACGTCTGCTGCAACCATCGTCTTGACGCTGACACCGGTGAACGAGCCAAGTGCCATGAACTCTTCGGCTGCTACTGTAGAGGTCTTCAGCGCACCGTTGTAGTTGGTGAACGAAATCTCTGCGTACATACCGGTCTTATCCGTGATACCCTTGAAGAATACGACCAGTTCAATGCTGCTCTCGAGCTTCAAGGATGCGCCAACACCAACAGTGCCCATATCGCTCTGATCAACCATCGTTACGCTCTGCGTGCCGAGTGCTAGCTGTTCCTCGGTCAGATTTGCGTTAACGAGCTTATCGGTAGCGTAGTTGAAGTCTACCTGGGATGCTGCGCCGTAGTTCAGACAGTCAACTGCCCACGTCTTCTCTTCGGGCTTGAAGTCGTTGAACTTACGCGTCAGGTAATCCTGGATGCTGTCTACCCAGACTGCACTGATCGGCTGACCCTGGCTGTTGAAGACCTGAACGGTCATCTTGTCGCCCATTTCCTTTGCTGCGATACCGTTGAACGATACGTAGTAAAGGGTGGAGCCGAGCTTCTGCCAGGTATCGGGTGTAAAGGTTCTGGTTACGTCTGCTCTGCCGTCTGCGTATTCCTTTGTTACGACTACATAGCATGCGTCGTTTGCCGGAATCTTAGCTACCGGGAAGAAGAAGCTCAGAGACAGCTCGTTACCAAGCGTCATCGATGCACCGCTCATTGAAAACGGATGGCATACAAGACAGTCTGCCTTATCGGAGCTTTCAGCCTGAAGCTGCTTCTCGCCGCACTCGCAGATACCGTAAACCGCATGCGGATGCTCTGCATCGATCTCGGTTGCGTAGGTGAAGTCACATACGTGCGGTGCCTCACCGTCCAATGCAACGAACGCATGACCGTTATTAGCTGCATACGTTTTCGCGGTAGATTCTCTGTAGCCATATACAGTGAAATCGGACGCTGCACAGGAGAATGCATCCGCACCGATCGCAGTCGATGCACCGTTGACTGTGATCTTCACAAAGTACGGATTGATTGCGAATGCACCGGCACCGATCGAAGTCACGGTATCAGCAAGATCAATCTCCGTAATAGCGGTATTCACGAATGCATGATCACCGATCGCCGTAAGCGTAGTCGGAATCGAAACATCGGCAAGAGCCGTGCAGTTATAGAATGCATAATAACCAATCGCGGTTATGCCTTCAGCAATAACGACGCGCTTGATACTCTCTCTGTAATTATGCCACGGCGTTTCACCGTATGCGTAATCCGTCATAGCGCCCGTACCGGTTACGGTCAGAACGCCGTCCTTCGAGAGTTCCCAGAATGCCGTATCACCGCATGTGCCATAGAATCCATCCATATCCGAGGACGTGGTGGTGGCAACAAAGGTATGACCGTAATTCACTGCGTACTTCTCAGCAGTAGAGCCGGCAGGAGCATTTACGGTAAGAGAAGTACCGGCCATCGGGAAAGCACCCTCTCCAAGAGAAACAGTGGAGTTATTCACCGTAACCGAGGTAAGCTTCGTGCATCCGTAGAATGCGTTGCAATCTATCCGAGAAAGCTTTGTTGGAAGATCAAGTTTTTCAATCTTTGCACAGTTGGCAAATGCATACGGCTGAATGGTACGCACGCCGGTTCCGAATTTTATGCTGCTGAGTGCTGAACAGTTCGCATACGCCCCGTAAGCGATAGTAGCAACACTGTTGGGAATCGTGAGAACCGCCAGCTTTGTACAGTTGGCAAAAGCATACATGCTGATAGTACTGACTGTATTCGGAACGCTGACGCTCATCAGTCTTGTTGAACTCATGAATGCGGCGGGTCCAATGCTCGATACAGTGCTGGGAATACTGTAAACCGCCGCCACTCTGTTGAGAGGATACTGAAGCAGCGTGGTCTGCTTTTTGTTCATGAGAATGCCGTTCGTATCGTTGGAGTAGTTCGGGTTCTCGGCGTCAACGCTGAACGCTGTGAGGGCATTACAGGATGCAAACGCCATCGAGCGGATCGCGGTAAGCGTCGCCGGGAGCGCAACCGTTTTGATCGCATTACAGTTATAGAACGCGAAGCTTTCAATAAGCTCAGTTGCTGCCGGAATCGGAGCTGTCGTAAGGGCGATACAGTCGTAGAACGCGCCGGCACCGATCTTCGTTACGGAATCGGGAACGGTTACGCTCGTAAGGCTCGTACAGCCGTTGAAGAGATAATCACTGACTGCGGTCATACCTGCGGGAATGGAGGCACTCGTCAGGCTCTCGCAGGAGTCAAACGCGCGTCCGCCGAGCGTTGTTACGCTACTCGGGATCGAAGCGTTCGAGAGATTCGTACAGCCCTCAAAAGCGGCCACACAGATCGTTTCCAGCTCCTGCGGCATGGTGACGGTTGTCAGTGCAGCACAGTTCTGGAATGCAGCGGCACCGAGCTCCGTAACGCTTACAGGAAGCGTAACGTTCGTGAGAGAAGAGCAGTTTGCAAATGCAAATGCCCCAATCGTTGCTACGCCCGCATTGATGGTAACGTCAGCAAGTTTCTTACAGTTTGCAAATGCATAAACGGAAAGATTCGTCACACCTGCCGGAACGACTGCACTCGTGAGAGCCGTACATCCGTCAAAAGCATGCTCACCGATCGTTTGTACGCTCGCGGGAATCGTGATTGTCGTAAGCTTCGAACTCAATGCAAAAGCATACGGTGCGATTTCGGTTACCGTATTCGGAATCGTGAACGTAGTGTTCATAAGACCGATCGGGTACAGGATAAGCGTAGTCATACCCTTGTTGAAAAGTGCACCGCTGTTGCTGCTCGTGTATGCAGTATTTGCAGCATCGACGGAAATACTTCTGAGGGTACGGCATTCAGCAAAGGCACGGTAGCCGATGCTCGTAACCGTTGCGGGAATCGTTACGCTCATAAGCTTATTCGCATAGGCGAATGCGTACGTTCCGATCGTCGTAACGCCGGCAGGAATCTGAACCGAAGTAAGTGCGGAGCAACGTGCAAATGCGTATGCACCGATGCTCGCAACCGTTGTGGGGATAGAAACGCTCGTCAGTGAGGTGAACTCGTAGAACGCGTACTCGCCAATCGACGTTACGCCGCTCTGAATCACGACGGTTTTAACGGAATCCTTGTAGGGATACCACGGCAGCGCGGAGATCACAAGCGGATCTGCCATCGCGCCGGAGCCGGAAATCACGAGCTGACCGTTGGAATCCACCGACCAGACGATATTGCCGCCATAGACGCCGGAAGCAACGGTCGAGGTGGCGGAAAGCTGTGTAAAGGCGTAACCGTTCTGTGCTGCGTGTGCAGCGGCGGTACTGCCTGCATTTGCGCTGATAGCGAGATTTGCAAAAGCACCTGGAAAAGCATCAGCGGCAAGATAGACAGTATCAGAGGAAACCGTTACAGCGAAGAGGCTCTTACATCCGCCGAATGCACGGCTGCCAACGTACTTCACAGAAGCGGGGATTTCAACAGCCGTCAGTGCGCAGGATTCAAATGCGCCTTCACCGACGGTAACGACAGAAGCGGGGAGTGCTGCGGCAGCAAGATTCACGCATCCGCTGAATGCATTCGCGCCGATCGTAGTGACCTGCGCGAGATCGACAGCAGAGAGGCTGATACAGCCCGCGAAAGCACCGTCCGCGATTGCGGTGACGGAAGCACGAACTGTATAGGACGCTGCGGTCTTGCCTGCCGGATACTGAACAAGGACAGAGGTTGCCTTGTTATACAGCACGCCGTTGCTGTCACTCGTGTAAACAGAATTACTCGAATCCACAGTGATAGCGGTAAGAGACTGACAGGAAGCAAACGCACCGCTGCCGATGGAGGTTACAGATGCAGGGAGATGAATGCTTGTAAGGGCGGCACACTCTGCAAACGCACCGTTGCCGATCGAAGTAACAGCCGCAGGAATCGTCACCCCGGCAAGGGAGGAACAACCGCGGAATGCCTCTGCCCCGATCGTCGAGAGAGATGCGGGCAGCGAAACGGTCGTAAGCGCCGGGCAGTATGCGAAAGCACTGCCGGAAATGATCGATACGCCTTCGGAAAGTCCAACGGAGGTGAGTACCGCACAATTTGCGAACGCACCCTCACCGATCTGTGCAACGCCGGGCAGGCTGATTGCAGAGATGAGGTTGTTATTGGCGAAAGCATACGCGCCAATGGAAGCCACGGTGTCCGCAATTGTTACAGAAGTGAGAGCCGGGCAGGCTTCAAAAGCGTGTGCGCCGACATACGTGACACCGGAGGAAATGCTGACCGCCATGATGGAATCACGCACGGGATACCACGGCGTATCCGCGGAATTTGCGTAATCATACATGGCACCGTTGCCGTATACATGCAGGACACCGTCGGAGCCGAGTACCCAAATGAGATTTTCCCCGCAGTTGCCGGAGGTCGGTTCCTCGATGCTGTCACCCGTACGGTCGTACAGGAAATCAACGATCGTAGTTTCGGAAATTTCGTGTGTGAAGAAGCCGACCGTGTAGGTTACGCCTGCTTTCAGCTCCACACCCTGTGCAAATTCGTAATACAGCTTGCTGCCGAGCACGCCGGGTGCACGGTCATACAGCGTATAGGTTGCGATCTCGCCGTTTGCATCGCTCAAACGGATATGGCGGGATCCAACAGAATTATTTCTGCCGCTATTGACGAGATATGCGGCGAGGGAATAAACACCGCTCTCGTCAGGCGTGAAGGTTATATTATAAATGAAGGAATCACCGCTGAGAAGAACACCGTCTTTATCAAGATCCGGCGTGTAGTCGCTCGCATTCCACGGCCAGTATGTAGTCGAGCCGTTCGGGAGATTTGCCGCTTCCTGATCGCGCAGGGTTACAATATCTGCATCCTCAAAGCCTTCGGGAAGCGTCTCGGAGCCGATATTGCCTGTCTGCTTATAGTAGAAATCCACAAGCGTGGAATCGCTGACACCTTCACGGGCGAAGCCGATCGTATACGTAACGCCTGCACGCAGTTCTACGTCCTCAGCAAACTTATAATACAGCTTGCTACCATACGAAGACGGAATCTCCTTCAGCATAAATGCATCCACAATGCCGGAGGAGTCACGCAGCGTGACATTATACGCAGCTGCTCTGTTTGTAGCGTAATGGTTATGCACAAGAAATGCGCCGAGATCATACAGACCGGAAGCTACGGGCGTGAAAGTAATCTTATACTCGTACGTACCGGTGGACATCACACCGTATCTGCCGGGCATCGATCCCTTGTAATCGCTCGGGTTCCAGATGTAATAGTTGTAGGTGTTGCCGCCGTCGGGCGTCATGACGTTGCCGCTCGTTTCATGGTGGTCATAGAACGCGATCGTATTCGCGCCTATGAACATATTCGAAGTACCGGCTGTGTCCTCCAGTTTTACAAAGGCAAAGCCCTGCGAATAAGCACAGCTACCACCGAAATCCGAATACAGCTTGAACGTATGCGAGCCGGCAGTCAGCTTAGCCTTCATACCGTAGACACTCACAGGATTCGGCCACGGCTCCGCAAGAGCTGCATAATAGATGTCACCGCCGTCAATCTGCAGGTATGCCCCGCGCGTATTGTTATCGGAAATGAAATCGTAACGGAATTCATACCAGCCGTCCTGCGGGACGGTGAACTCTACCGTGTACGCTTTTTTGGACCACGGAAACATGGTTACCGCATCGTAACGGTTATAATCCGCATATCTCTCCACGCCGAAGTCGCATCCGGTGTTGTCATCAACAACCTTCACAAGACCGTTTGCGATGTTTGCCGCAACAACGTCATCCTCATAGAACTTGTATTCCGTGACAGTCGCTGCATTTGCAAACGCCTCGCTCATCACAGGCGTTGTAGCGAGTGCATTCTTGGTGAAATCAAATTCCATGTTAGGCTTTTCTTCCGTACATGCGACATAAAAGCCCTGGAAATACGCCGTGTGACTGTTCGGCGTAATGTACAGAGTATGCTCACCCTCAAGCAGATCCATAGAAATGCCGGTATAGTAAGCATACTCCGGGAAAATGCCGTCGCCGGAAGGAAGCAGCGAATATACAAACGATGTACCGTCCACTGTAATCCGCGGGAACATACGCTCGGTATCGCCGTCGCCGATCATACGGAAAGCAATCTCATAATGCCCCGAAACAGGTGCGTTGAACTTGAACGCATACCGCGTACTGCTGTTCTCGAGATAGACCGTACCGTCAAAAATCGGCCACTGTGTGCCCTGGTTGATCGTATACGTCGTAATCGCGGGGTTATCCACAGCTACGCGGTCTGCTGCCGCCACGAATTCCGCATTGTTAAACTGCGAAGGAAGCGTAAACTCCTCCTGCAGATAGCCTTCTTTCACGTACTTGAATCCGTAGTAATACTGCGTATTATTGCTGCCGGTATTTCTCTTGACATGGAAAACGTGCTGACCGGCCTCCAGCCAGACGTGCTCCATACCGTAGTACGAGCGGCCGTAGCCCGCATAGTTGGTCATCTCAACCTTGTACGTCGGACCGTCATCGATCGAAACCGGAATATAGCTTACCGCATTGGTTCCGTTTCCGCCATCACCCAGGAAGGCGAACGAATAGTATCCGTCCTCCGCAATGGTAAACGGAGCCTGATAGGAAACGTTTGCCCAAAGAGCATCATATCCGTAGAAAGTCAGATACATTCCTCCCTGCGCCCACGAATATCCGGCTTTCAAATTACTCGCTGTCTTGCCGGTGAAATTCGTCAGTCCGGTCTGATTGTCAAGATAGTCCATCAGATAGACTGTTGTTGCCGGGTTACCGATGGTAAACGCGGTGTTGTTGTCTGTCAGTGACATGATATAATCCTCGGTCTCATCCGCCGCAAAAACGGGGAGGATCGCGGAGAATACCATGGAAAGACAGAGCACAAGTGCCAAAAGTTTCTTCATAGCATTTCCCTCATCTGATATTTTTTGTATAGCATTAGATGTTACGCTACTCCAATTATAAATTATACAATATTTTCTTGTAAATAGCAATAGTTTTTCGGAAATCTGCCAAATATTTTCGAAAAAATTATATTTATATAGTAGAAACATGAACAAGGGATGCGCATCCGACAAAATGATTGCTTGCAAATCCGACAAAAATATGGTATACTGTATAGCCGATCAGATCATCCGACACGAGGAGACAGCACGTGTACATAAAACGAATTGAAAACGAAACCTTTGACGAAGAGCGCGCCCTGTACGGCAGCGACGGAATCGAAGCCGTGCACTGCCGGTTTGACGGTCCCGCAGACGGCGAAAGCGCGTTCAAGGAATCCCGCAATATACGGACGGAGAACTGTTATTTCAACCTCCGCTATCCGTTCTGGCACGACAGCGGTGTGCATATCGAAAAGTGCGAGATGACGTCGCTGTGCCGCGCCGCACTGTGGTATTCCGAAGGAATCACCGCCGCGGACAGCCGATTGTGCGGCATCAAAGCGCTCCGCGAGTGCCGGGACATCCGTCTCACAGACTGCACTGTGGATTCCGCCGAGTTCGGCTGGTTCTGCGAAGACATCACCATGGATCGCGTACATGCGGCGGGAGAATATTTCTTCATGCGCAGCCGGCAGATCCGCTGTATGGACACTTCCCTCACCGGAAAATACTCGTTCCAGTATGTAGAGGACTGCGTTTTCGACAATTGTCGATTTGATACAAAAGACGCATTCTGGCACGCAAAAAACGTCACCGTCCGCAACAGCACCGTGAAAGGCGAATATCTGGCGTGGTACTGCGAAAACGTGACGTTTGAAAACTGCGTGATCATCGGCACACAGCCGCTGTGTTACTGCAAAAATCTGAAGCTGATCGGATGCGAAATGCACGGCGCGGATCTTGCGTTTGAAAAATCCGGCGTGGATGCCGAAATCACGACGCCCGTCGTCAGCATCAAGAATCCGGCGAGCGGTACGATCCGCGTCCCGTCTGTCGGGGAGATCATCCGAAGCGATCCGGCATCCGTATGCAGAATCTGTGTCGGATGAGAGAAGCAATTTCAGAAAAATTTCACTTTTTCTCCGTCCCCCGTTGACTTGCAATTCCTTTTCTGCTATACTTTTCTCATAAAAAACAAATCAAGGAGACGATTATGAAAATTCTGATCGGCGCGGATACGGTACCGACCGCGCAAACGGAGCAATACTTTGTAAACGGCGACGCAAAAGCGCTGTTCGGCGATCTGTGCCCGATTGCCGCGGAAGCGGACAGAATCATCCTGAATCTGGAATGTACGCTCACGAATGCGGACACAGCCATCCGGAAATTCGGTCCCAATCTGAAATGCGATCCCCGCTGCACAAACGGACTGAAAGCGTTCGGCGTGACGGATGTGCTTCTGAGCAACAATCACACGTTTGATTTCGGATGCAAAGGGTTACGCGACACGGTGGCAGCGTTGGATGCGGCGGAAATTCCCTACACCGGCATCGGCGAAAACGACACCGATTCGAGAAAGCCGTATTTCTTCACCGAGGGCGGCAAAAAGATCGGTATCGTGAACGTATGCGAGCACGAATACACCTACGCTTTGCCGAACCGCATGGGTGCAAATCCGTTTGATCCGTTCCTCACAATGCAGGACATCCGCGAGGCCAAAAAGCAGTGCGATTACCTGATCGTGATCTACCACGGCGGCAAGGAGCACTGCAAATATCCCTCTCCGCGCCTGTACAATCTCGCGCATGAGATGGTCTACTGCGGTGCGGACGTTGTGATCGCGCAGCACAGCCACTGCATCGGCTGCTACGAGCAGTTCGAGGGTGCGCACATCGTGTACGGACAGGGCAATTTCAACTTTGCCTGGCCGGATTTCCCCGAGGAGGGCTGGCACTATGCCCTGCTCATTGAATTGAACATCGATGACGGAATCGGCATCCGCTTTATCCCGATTGTGGAAACGGAGACGGGATGCGATCTTGCCGCAGACGATTTTGCCGCAAAAATCATGGCAGATTTCGAAGCACGCAACGCCTCCCTCAAGGACGGCACATGGATCGACGGATGGCGTGCCTTCTGTGCGAGCCCTGACCGCGCGATCTATCACGTACCGATTCTCGAAGCGTGTGACGAGGAGCGCAAGCTCCAGCGCTTTGCGCACTATCTTGACTGCGAGGCGCACACCGACGTATGGCGCGAGCTGTATCCGACGTGGAATATGACGAACGAGGTATAATCAAAACCTCCCGAGGCATACGCTTCGGGAGGTTCTTTTATTTCTTTTTCCGATATACGGCAAGGATGGCAGTTACAATCACGAAAAGGGCAAGCGCTCCTCCAAGGACGGTCACTGCGGTACGCATCCGCCGATTCTCCGCCCGGAGAGACGCGATCTCCTCCGCTGACCGATCCGCATCTGCATTCTCCGCACGTTCGGCAAGAAGCGCCGCCTTCAATTCAGCGACCGTCTCCTCCGCCTCCGCCATCGCCGATTCCAAAGCGGAAACGGCTTCGCTGAGCGCCGCGTTTTCCTCTCTGAGTGCGGAGATTTCCTCCTCCGTCCGGGAAAGCTCCTCACCCATCACGCCGATGCCGCGGCGGGCAAGGTGCATCTCCAGATTTTCAAACATATCGCATCCCGCGGCGTCCGCCCCAACCTCGCTTGCATACAGACCGTAATACGCGGGATTGTAGTCCTTGATCTGCGACGATTTCGTGATCTCGTCCCACTCACCGTACAGCCATTCGTAAAACATCATCCAGTGCTGGGATTTGTGCAGGCGGAACGCGTCCTGCGATACCTGAAACGCACTTCGACCGCCGAAAGCCGCCAGCGGAACATCAATCGGCAAGACGATCTTCCCTTCCCCGTACAGATGAATATACGTTTTCGGCACAGTCCACGTGCCGTACTCCTCTGCCGATGCGGGATACGCCGATTCTCCTGATTTTCCTACAGCACTTTGCACAACATCGGACAAGACAAGGTGCATTCCATGCCCGTACTCACCGTCCACATCATGCGTAACGACAACGAGCGGCTTTGTGCGCCGAATCGTCGATACGGCAAATGACTCCAGCGTTTCATAAGACGTACCGAGACGTGCGTATTCCGCCACAGTCTGATCGTAATCGTCCAGACGGAAATCGGCAAATTCACCGAAGATCGGGTAATAGCGGCACCCTGCCTCCCACAGTCCGTCCAGCGCCTCATGCCGCCGCACGGGATTGTACGGATGATTCGTAAGATACACTACCTGCACATCGTATCCTCGGGCGGTATAACAGGGGATCAGGCCGGCAAAATAGAGCTGATCGTCATCAGAGTGCGCGCTGAACAAAAGGAGTTCCGCCTCATCGCACGTAGGCTGCCACACCTGCACATCGGCAGGACGCTCCCCTTCGGAAAGAACGATGATCTCGCTGATCTCCGCACCGCCGGCAAACGACAGTGTCAGGCTTGTACTCTCACCGATCTGCGCGGATACGTCCACGTATTCATGATAAAATCTGCTGCCGCCGCAGGTGATTTCTCCGCTGTCCCCCGAAACGGTCCATGAATCGGGAGCTGTATGAAATTTCACATACAGTGCCCCGATATGCTCACGCGCGTTGAGTGTGACACGTCCACCGGCACCGCAGACGGCGGGAGACGACGCCGCACCGTCCGTCATGAGCTGCCCGTTTTCAAATCCGACCGCTGTGACAGTCACCGCGGCAGTAATATCACGTGCCGTACCGTCCGCCGAAAAAACCGCACAGGTACAAAGCACGCAAAGCGCACACAAAAACGACAGCGTCCAGATAATCTTCCTCATCCGATCCCCCGAAAACCGATATATATGATGTATTATACTACATTTTCAAAGTTTTTTCAACCGTAATGCAAACGAAAACGCCCGACGCATATGCATCGGGCGTTTTTAGTAGGATTATTCTGCCGCGGGTGTATCTGATTCCGCAGGAGCAGCGCTTCCCTTCTCCGCGGGCAATTTCTGTCCGAGAAGCGAAGGCAGGCTCATTCCTGCCATGGCGAACACCTCATCCAGCGGCGGTACGGATTTCATCATACCGGAGATGAAGTTTGCCGTGGACGTTTTGCCGTCCCCGTTCTGACCGCCGTCCCAGACGGTGACCTTGTCAATCTTGATGTTCTTGATCGCATCAACCTGTACGCGCATCAGCTCTTCAAGCTTATCGGCAATCAGCAGCTTCAGTGCCGCCTCGGCATCGCCGCCTGCGGATTTGACGATCTCTGCAAAACCGGCCGCCTGCTTTTTCAGAATCTCCTCGACACCGCGTGCCTCAGCCTCCATCTTCGCATAGATTGCATCCGCTTCACCCTTTGCGATACGGCGCATCTGCTCAGCCTCTGCCTCTGCGGCAAGCTCGATTTCCTTCTTCTTCGCCTCGGCACGGACGATGATATCTGCCTCCAGCGTTGCCTGCTCCTTGGCACGTCTTGCTTCCTCTGCTGCCTGCTCAGCCGCGTAGGATTCCTCCAGCGCCTTAGCCGCCTGGATCTTCTCTGCCGTGGTAGCGATCTTCAAAGCCTCTGCCTCTTTTTCTTTCAGTGCGGCTTCGGACATGGCGATCTTCATCTTCGCCTCGTTCTCACCCTGGATTGCGATGGAATCCGCCTCGGATACCTTGATACGCTGATCCATCTTCGCGTTCGCTTCACCGATAGAACCGTCGCGGTCCTGCTCGGCGACGCTCTTCTTTGCGTCGTTGATTGCCTTTGCGGCAGCTTCCTTACCGAGAGCTGCGATGTAGCCGGATTCGTCGCTGATATCCGTTACGTTTACGTTGATGAGACGCAGACCGATCTTTTTGAGTTCCGTCTCTACGTTGCTGCTGACAGCGGCGAGGAACTTATCGCGGTCGGTATTGATCTCCTCAATATCCATTGTAGCGATGATCAGACGGAGCTGACCGAAGATGATATCCTTGGAAAGCTCCTGGATCTCGGAAAGTTGGAGTCCGAGAAGACGCTCGGCGGCATTCTGCATGACACCCGGCTCGGTAGAGATACCGACGGTGAAACGGGAAGGAACGTCGATACGGATATTCTGTCTGGAGAGCGCGTTTTTCAGATCGACCTGGATGGAAATCGGTGTCAGATCGAGGTACGCGTACGACTGGAACACAGGAATAACGAACTCCGCACCGCCGTGGATACACTTCGCACTGCGGTTGGTGCCATCCTTGTTCTTACCGATAGAACCGTAAACAACCATGATCTTATCGGACGGGCATTTCTTGTAGCGGGAACAGATCCATGCAAGAAAAGACAGTACGACCAAAACGAGCGCGCTGATTAAAATGATGTACTCTTGCTTCATTTGTTTTCCTCCGAAAAATTATTTCTTTTCAATTACGAGCGTTGTCTGACCACTGACGCCGACAACGACTGCTTCACTGCCCGTAGGGATCGCCTCGGACTGATCGGTCACGGCATCTCTCTCCACGTACGAGCCCTGCAGCATCAGATGTACCTTTCCCTGCCCGGACCGTTCGCCCGGCACAGTGAGATGCACTTTGCACGGCACGCCGACTGCGTTGCGGTTGTCGATATTGCCGTCACCGCGCAGCTTCATAACGGCACGGAGCAGGTAGGCAATGCCGACCATAACGGCAAAACCGCAGACAAGTGCCACAGGAATTGTGATACCAAGACCGACGCCGGATGAACGCATCGCAATGCCAACCCAGCCGAACACGACGAAGAACGCGACGATACCGCGGATCGTGAACACGCGCAATCCGTCAAAGTCGGACAGATCGTGTGCATCGGCACTGCTGTCCGCTCCGAGCTCACCGATGTCGTCCGCACCGTCGATCCCGTCCGCTCCGTCACCCGCCTCACCGAGTCCGATGAAAAGCATCACCGTCTGGATCACGAGAACGAGTGTTGCGGGGATCGCGATACAGTAGAACACCTGTGACGCGGCGTCCAGCAAATTCCACCACTCTGCAAACATAGTATTTCTCCTTTCTGTCAGAATATCGCACATATGCGGCTGTCCGCATACGCTTATTTGCTTGCGGTGTAATAATTATATCACACGGTCACGTGATTGTCAATAGGTTTCTTGAGATTTTTCAAAAAATTTTTTTGCAGTCTTTTTCATATACTGCTGTGATAAAATCACTGTTGCACAGATTGGATTTTTATGATATGATAGTACCAGACAATCCATTCATGCGAAGGGGTGGTTTCATGGAACTGTATATCAAGCAGCATATCTTCACGTGGGGAGACAAATTCTCCGTATATGACGCGGCAGGGAACGAAAAGTTCTACGTGGAAGGCGAAATCTTCACGTGGGGCAAAAAGCTGCATTTGTACGATCTGTCCGGAAATGAGCTTGCATTCATCGAGCAGGAGGTGCTGACGTTTCTGCCGAGGTACCACATCTCCCGGGAAGGCACAGAAGTCGCGACGGTAGTGAAAGAATTTACATTTTTCCGACACGAATACACCGTGGAGGGACTCGGTTGGAAGGTGAACGGCGATTTCTTCGACCACGAGTACGAGATCTCAAACGGCATGGGCACGGTCGCCGCCGTTTCGAAGGAATGGTTCACATGGGGAGACGCGTACCAGATCTCGATTGCCGATCACGTAGATGCGGTCACGGCGCTTGCGGTTGTGCTGATCATCGATGCCTGCATCGACGCGCAGAGAGACTGACCAAAGAAAAAAAGCCGACGGCTGAGCCATCGGCTTTTTACTTAGATTTCCACGTTCACGGAACGCTTTTCCTCTGCGGAAACAAATGCGGCCTCCATAACCTTCATGGTGCGGAGTGCCTCTTCCGGCTTAATCGTAAGGGGCGCTTTGCCTTCCACGGCATCGAGGAACTGATCGAACACAACGGTAATATCGTCCACCACATCCGTCGGCGCGGAAAGCGCGATGGTTTCGGTGGATTTTTTGTTGCGCGGCGCCATCGTTTTCGTCGGACCCGCCATCGTGTAGATGATCTCCTCATCCCACTCGTTCTCCGTAGTGGTGGCACGGACGATTCTGCCGTCACAGTTCCAGTTATCCACCTGCAGCGTACCCTGCTCTCCCATCACGTACCAACGCGGATGCGTGATGAAGTGATTCGTACCGACCTCGATAATACCGATCAGACCGGACTCGAACGTCATCATGAGATGGAAGTTATCCTCGACCTCGGGATACTGGACGCTGAGCATTTTGCAGTACACCTGCGTGACTTTTTCGGGAATCATATAAAGGAACTGATCGATCAGATGCACGCCCCAGTCGAGCATCATGCCACCGCCGAGACGCTTGATCGTGCGCCAGCCCTTCGGCATACCGCGGGATCCTTCCACACGGGACTCGATCACGAGCGGTTTACCGATCAGTCCTGCCTCCACGCTTCGCTTCATCACGATAAAATCGCGATTGGTGCGGCGGTTCTGATCGACCGTATACACCATGCCGGTTTCCTTGGAAACGGCCATCGCTTCCTCAAGTTCCGCCGAGGTGACCGTGACCGGTTTTTCGGAAATAACGTGCTTGCCGGCACGCATCACGTCCATACAGATGGATTTATGCGCCTCGTTGGTCGTAGCGACCATCACGACATCAATTTCGGGATCGGCGAGGAGCGCCTCTTGCGACGGATATGCAATAAATCCTCTGTCCCGTGCCGCCTGCAAAGCGGACTCCGCCAGATCGAACACGCCTTTTAGTTCCACACGGTCGTAGCCGGCGTCTTTCATCGTATCGATGTGCCAACGGGCGATACCGCCGAAGCCGATAATGCCCAGTTTATGCGTCTTTACGCCCACCACATTTCACCTGCTTTTTCGTAAATGATCGTATCTTTAAGGAACGCAATCGCTT
Source organism: Clostridia bacterium (assembly GCA_017466375.1). Classification (GTDB taxonomy): domain Bacteria; phylum Bacillota; class Clostridia; order Oscillospirales; family CAG-272; genus SIG701. The sequence goes on from JAFTUH010000036.1 coordinate 22,387, forward strand.
TCTCCAGTCCCTCCTTCGGGGACATGAGTCCGTCCTCATGCTCGATGCTGATCGCGCCGTCGTAGCCGACGCACTTCAGCGTGCTGATGATGTTTTTCCACACCTCGGGAGAATGTCCGTAACCAACGGTGCGGAACACCCAGCTGCGGTGCAGGATATCGCCGTAGTTCTGCGTGTCGAGCACACCGTTTTTCGCCGTATTCGCCTCGTCGATCTTCGTGTCTTTCGCATGGAAGTGGTAGATCGCGCCGCCGAGCACCTTGATCGCCTCGCACGGATCGATTCCCTGCCAGAACAGGTGGCTCGGATCGACGTTCGCGCCGATAATATCACCGACTGCGGCGCGCAGCCTGAGAAGCGTGGCAGGATTGTACACGCAGAAACCGGGGTGCATCTCAAACGCGATCTTTGTGATGCCGATCTCTTTGGCGAGTTTGGCGGTCTCTTTCCAGTACGGGATCAATACTTCGTTCCACTGCCACTCAAGAATGTCGACATATTCCGGCGGCCATGCGCAGGTCACCCAGTTCGGGTTTTCGGAAGTTGCGCAGTCGCCGGGGCAGCCGGAGAAGCCGATGATTGTATCGACGCCGAGGGCGACTGCCACCTTCATCGCGTCCACGAACTCCTCATGGAATTTTGCCGCGATCTCCTTATTCGGATGGACGGGGTTGCCGTGGCACGCGACGGCGGAAAGTTTCATGTTATATTTCTGAAGCAGTGCCTGGAATGCCTCGATCTTCGCGGGATCGGCAAGCATCTCTTTCGGATCGAGGTGTGCTTTGCCGGGATACCCGCCCGCACCGATCTCCAGGCTGTCCACACCGAGGCTTGCGAGATACTTGATCGCGTCCTCGGTATTCATCTGATTCAGAACGGGAGACATTACGGAAAGTTCCATATCAGCCCTCCACGTTCTCAAGCGGCATGAATTTCGGGCAGATGATCTCGATGTTTTTCCTTACCGGACATGCCCATTTGACCGCGTTTTTGATGATTCTCTGTACGTTTGCGTTCTGGAAAGCCGTGTTCGTCTCGTGACCGGGCTGGAAGTAGAAGATCTTACCGTGACCGCGCGTCCATGTGCAGCCCGAGCGGAAGACCTCGCCGCCGTTGAACCACGAGAGGAAGATGACCTCATCCGGCTTTGCAATATCGAAGGGTTCGCCGTACATCTCCTCGTCCTCCAGCACGAACGTCTCGTCCACACCCTCGGCGATCGGATGGTTCGGCATGATCGTCCATACGCGTTCTCTCGTGTGATCTCTCCACTTGAGCGAGCAGGTCGTGCCCATCAGCTTCTTGAAAATCTTCGAGAAGTGCCCGGAGTGCAGAACGATCAGTCCCATGCCGCCGAGCACGTGCTTATGCACTCTCTCCACGACCTCGTCAGGTACGTTCTTATGCGCGATATGTCCCCACCAAATGAGAACGTCCGTCTCGGCGAGAACCTCCTCGGTCAGTCCGCATTCGGGATCGTCAAGCGTTGCGGTGGAAACCTCCACGTCGTCGCTTCTGAGAAAATTGGCAATGTAGCCGTGCAGTCTGCCGGGGTAGATTTCCTCAATGATCGGCTCCTGCTTCTCGTGTTCGTTTTCGTTCCAGACAAGTACTTTCATTACAGTCTTACCTCCATGCCGGTTTCGGCAGATTTATACATAGCTTCGAGAATCTTGATCATATTGACACCCTGTACGGGTACGAAATCAGGCTCGCACTTGCCCTCGAGAACGTCGGCGAAGTGGCGGAGATTGTCGCCGTGGATCGTATCCGGATCGGTGACGCAGGGATGGAGATTTTCGAGAACGCCCTCGCTCTCCGTATAGATGTCAAGGCCGTTATCCGTGAAAGTAGAACCTGCCTTCGTGCCGCGCAGCTCGACGAACATCTTTTCTTTCTCGATATTGGATGCCCAGGAGAACTCGATCTGCAGGCAGGCACCGTTGTCGAATTTGATGAAGCCCATCGCAAGATCCTCAACGTCGAAGATACCGTCCGCCTTCTTCTCACCGAATGCGGAGTGAACGGAGTCGGAGGCGTCATTATCGGCAAACTTCATGTACGTGCATCCGGATACAGCCACAGGAGTCGGATTGCCCATGAGCCATACGGTGAGATCGATCATATGTACGCCGAGGTCAATCAGCGGACCGCCGCCTGACTGCGCCTTGGTCGTGAACCAGCCGCCCTTGCCCGGGATGCCGCGCCGTCTCTGCCAGCCGCATCTGCCGCAGTAGATCTCGCCCATTTTGCCTTCGGCGATAAACTTTTTCAGATACTTCGAGGTCTTGCGGTAGCGGTTATTGCGCATGACCATCAGATGCTTGCCGGAGCTTTCCGCTGCCGCCTGCATCTTCTCCGCTTCAGCGACAGATACCGCATCCGGCTTCTCGCAGAACACGTGCTTACCGCCGTTCAGTGCGGCAACGGCGATGGTGGAATGCAGATAGTTCGGAGTTGCGATATCGACAAAATCGACGTCCGCCTTGGCGATCAGCTCGTTATAGTCCGTAAACGATGCGACGTCGGGCATACCGAACTGTGCTTTGAATGCCTCGATCTTCTCCGGCACGATGTCGCAGATCGCTGTGATCTCCACGTCATCCATGCGCGCGTAGCCGGGCATATGCGCGCCTTTCATGATGCCGCCGAGGCCGATCAGTCCCACTTTCAGTTTCTTTTCCATTGTAAAAATCTCCTCTCGGATAAATATTTCTGAAAAAAGTATAGCACAACGCGTGCAGATATGATATAATATCTTTACAGTAAAATATCAAATTTTTACGATTGGAAAAAATTTATGAATGCTTTTGCGGAAGAGCCGTTTGTCATAGGCGGCGTAAAAAGCTGGATACACTGTCTGAGATATCATGTATCCGATCCGATAACACACAACTCACGCCGCTATCACTATCATGACTATATCGAATTTCTCTACGGAACCATGCCGGGTGCAAACGTGTGGATCAGCGGCGTATGCCACCCGCTCGGCGAAGGCGATCTTGTCATCATCAACTCGGGCGACTATCACACCGTCACGTTTGATTCGGAGGCGGAGTACATCTGCGTCAAGTTCTCCCCCGGCATCCTGTACGCGGACGAGCAGGCACTGCTTGAGCTGAAATACCTGATCCCGTTCATCTCGCAGACGCCGCTGCCGAAGTTTTTCACGAAGGAACAGCTCCGCGGCACGAAAATCCAATCTCTCACGAAGGAAATCATGCGGGAATGGGAGAAGAAGGGGACCGCCTACGAGCTTGTCATCCGTGCGGATATTCTGAAGATTTTCGCCGCCGTTTTCCGTCATTGGTGCAAAAATGATCTGACGATCCCGCACGTACAGGCAACCGAAACCATGAAGAAAGCGCTTGCGCATATTTCTGAGAATCTGACCACCGTGACGGAGCAATCCACCGCCGAGGTATGCGGCCTCAGCTACCACTACTTCTCCGCCGCATTTCGCAAATGGACGGGGCAAAGCTTCCTCGATTACGTCCAGATTCTGCGCATCCACGAAGCCGAGAAGCTGCTCATCTCAACAGAGGAAAGCGTGACGGATATCGCACTTGCCACAGGCTTTTCCAGCGCGAGCCACTTTATTTCCCTGTTCAAAAAGCATAAAAAGATCACGCCGAAGCAGTTCAGAAAGAAACTGACTGTACCCCAACCGATCTTTCCGGAGGATAAATCATGACACCGAAAACGAAGCCCGTTACCCGTCTGACCTCGCTGTGCATCGCCTGTCTGGCGGAGAAATATCTGTACAAGCATCCTGCCGATGCAAGTGAAGAGGACATCATCCGATACAGGCAGGCAGTCTGCCGCACACTCGCAGAGGCGACAATGGACAAAAGCGCGCCCGAACTGGTTGCTCAATTCACAAAAGCCGCAAAGGAGATCTTTGGCACGGTTGAGGACGTGAGCGATGCGAAGCGGTATTTCAACGATCTCATGCTGGCACGCGCAGATGCACTTACCGCATCCCTCAACGCCGCAGACGATCCTCTGCGCCTCGCCCTCTCGTACTCGATGCTCGGCAATTATATCGACTTCGGCACGGTGGCAAATATCGATGAGGACAAGCTGTCCGCCATGCTGGACGGGGCGAAAAATCTTACCTACAGCGACAGGGAATTTGCCCGACTGAAAGAGGATCTTGCCCGCGCAAAACGGCTCGTTTTCCTGACGGATAACTGCGGCGAAATTGTGCTCGATAAAATCCTGATTACCGAGATTTTACGGGCGTTTCCGAATATCCGTGCCGAAGCGATTGTGCGCGGTGCGCCGGTACTGAACGACGCAACAATCGACGATGCTTTACAAGTACGTCTGCCCGATCTTCTGCCCGTAAGCGATAACGGTTCCGCGATTGCGGGGACATGTCTGACGGACATCTCCGAAGCCACGCTCGAAAAGCTTTCGCAGGCGGACATCATCCTCGCTAAAGGTCAGGCAAATTTCGAAACGCTCCGCGCCTGCGGCATGAACGTGTATTACATTTTTATGTGCAAATGCAAGCTGTTTGCCGTCCGGTTCGGCGTTCCGATGTACAGCGGCATGCTGCTGAATGACAGGAGCGCGGGAGAATGACCAAAAGAACGGTACGAAATCTTCTTCTGACGCTTGGCGTGCTTGCCCTCTCCGAGGCAAGCGGACTTCTTCTGATGAACGTATTCGACATTCCCGCGCTTATCACCACCGTGTTTGTCTTTGCCGTGTTCGTGATCTCCCTGCTCACCGACGGATACACCTACGGCATTGCCGCCGCTTTCATCAGCATTTTTACGATCAACTACACATTTACCAATCCGTACTACGGCTTCGATTTCACCGTCCCGGCGAATATTCTTTCCGCCGTTATCATGCTTGTCATTTCCCTATCGACGAGCACACTTACGACCAAACTGAAACAGTGGCAATCCCTGCGTGCGGAAAGTGAGAAGGAACGCATGCGCGCAAATCTCCTGCGGGCGGTCTCCCACGATCTGCGCACGCCGCTGACGACGATCTACGGCGCCAGCTCCGCGATTCTCGACAACTACGAAACGCTGCGTGACGAGCAAAAGATCAAGCTGATCACGGGCATCAAAGAAGACGCGCAGTGGCTGACGCGCATGGTGGAAAACCTGCTCTCCGTCACACGCATCGACAGCGGTATGGTGAAGATCCGCAAAACACCGACCGTACTGGATGAGCTGATCGACGCGGTGATCGTAAAATTCAGAAAGCGGTACCCGGATGCCCCTTTGGAAATCTGTATTCCGGATTCTCTCGTCGTCATTCCGATGGACGCAATGCTGATGGAGCAGGTGCTCATCAACATGCTGGAGAACGCCGTCCAGCACGCCGAGGGATTCACCAAGCTTTCCCTGCAGGTGAAAATTGCCGGAGATTTTGCCATTTTCACGATCGCGGATAACGGCTGCGGTATCCCGAAGGAACGGCTGGCAAACATATTTACCGAATACTACGACCGCCAGACGCACACGGATAACACGCACGGATTTTCAGGCATCGGTCTGTCCGTCTGTGCCACGATCGTAAAGGCGCACGGCGGTGCAATCACTGCTGAAAACGCGCTCGGCGGCGGTGCTGTTTTCCGCTTCACTCTCAAAACGGAGGACGCTTCCGATGAATAACAAATACAAAATCCTCCTTGTAGAGGATGAGGCACACATCAGCACCTTCATCACGGCACTTCTCGAAGCTAACGGATACCGCGTGATCTGCGCGGAAAGCTGTGCGGAGGCATCTGCCATGTACACCTCGCACGTGCCGGATCTCGTCATACTGGATTTAGGTCTGCCCGACGCGGACGGCACCGTTTTTCTTCGCTCGATACGACAGCAGGATCTGACTCCCGTGATCGTTCTCTCCGCGCGGAGCGATGAACGCGAAAAGGTAGCGGCTCTCGATCTCGGCGCGAATGATTACGTCACAAAGCCGTTCGGCTCGGATGAGCTGCTCGCCCGTATCCGCTCTGCTCTGCGCGGATATAGGCACAGCGCACCGGAGGGACATCTGCCCGGCGGAAAATTTACCGTGGGAGAGATGACGATCGACTATGACGCACGGCGTCTGCACATCGGCGGGAGCGAAATCAAGCTGACACAGACGGAGTACAACATCCTTGCTCTGCTGTCCGAGCACTGCGGCAAGGTGATGACGTACGCCGCCATTATCAAAGAAATCTGGCACGAAACACCCGATGACGGCAGCATCAAAAAGCTGCAGGTCAACATGGCAAATATCCGCAAAAAGCTCGGCGAACGCCCGGGCGACAACCGATACATCGTAAATGAGCTCGGCGTCGGCTACCGCATGAAATCGGAGGAATAACTTTTCTTAACCGCATCTTTACCATCTTTGTGCTATACTGTGGCAGAAAGGGTGAATTCGGGATTCAGGTTCCTGAACATCCGGAAGATGGAAGGAGAAAAAATTATGGCATTATCCCCCGAAGAAATTATGCAATTGCTGCAAAGCCTTATCTGGCTGCTCGCAGGTGTCGGCGTCTTTATCGTCGGCATGAACTTTATGGGCGACGCTTTGGAAAAAAGTGCCGGCATGGGCATGAAGCGTCTGCTCGAAAAAATCAGCAACAACCGCTTCTCAGGCGTCGGTATCGGCGCAGGTGTAACGGCGATCATCCAAAGCTCGTCCGCCACGTCCGTCATGGTCATCGGTCTCGTGAACGCCGGCGTTATGACGCTGATGCAGGCAACGCCGATCATCATGGGTGCCAATATCGGTACAACGATCACCGGTGTGCTGGTCGCTTTGAAGAACGATTATTTCAACATGGCGATGTACGCGCTTGCCTTTGCAGGCGTCATGATGGGCTTCGTCCAAAAGGAAAAAGTCAAAATCGCCGGCAGCCTCTGTAGCGGTCTCGGTCTGATCTTTGTCGGCTTGAACATCATGAGCAGTGAGCAGGCGTTCGGAAATCCCCTCGTGGAAACTATGTTCACGGAGATTTTCAAAACGATCGATTTCCCGCTTCTTTTGATTCTGATCGGCGCGATCTTTACCGCGCTGATTCAAAGCTCGTCCGCCGCCACCGGTGTCGTGATTACTATGGTCGGTACAGGCGTGCTCCCCTTGGATCTTGCACTGTTTATCGTCCTCGGTGCCAACATCGGTACCTGTGTGACCGCCCTGCTTGCCTCGGTCGGTGCAAACGCGAACTCCAAGCGCGTAGCGCTCATTCACTTTACATTCAACGTAATCGGCACGGCTGTATTTACCGCAATCATCTGGATATTGCGCGATCCTGTCGTAAGCCTCCTCGTCTCGACCTTCCCAGGAGACGATCCGATGTCTTTGCAGATGCGTGTTTCTTTGTTCCACGTGATCTTTAACGTGACTACAACGGTTCTGCTACTCCCGTTTGTCAAGCAGCTGGTGAAATACTCCTGCACGGTTATCAAGGACAAAAAAGAGGAGAAGGATACGCTGTCTCTCAAATATGTGGACGACCGCCTTTTGACGATGCCTCCCGTTGCCCTGATGCAGGTCAAAAAGGAAATCGACTACATGCTCTCTCTGGTGGAAGAAAACACCCGCCTATCCTTTGTTTCCATTGACGAAGGATCGATGGAGCACAGCGAAACCATCCGCCAAAACGAGGCAATCATCGACTTTACCAACAGCGCACTGACGCAATTTCTGATCAAGCTCTCCGTAAACGTAGAGGAGAGCGATGAAAAAATCATCGGCGCGTATTTCCACGTACTGAACGATTTGGAACGCATCGGCGATCACGCGGAAAATTTCCACGAGATCGGTGTAGAAATGCTGGACAAAAAAATCGCTTTCTCCGAAAAAGCGCGCGGAGGCATCACGGCTATGCGCGAGCGTATTCTCCAGATGTTCGCAATCTCCGGGGACGCTTTTGAAAACCTGAACAAGGAGGAGCTGTCCGAGCTGACCGTTCTGGAGGAAAGCGTGGACGGCATGAAAAAGGAACTCATCGCAAGTCATTTTGCCCGGCTCGCAGAAGGCAACTGCAGTGCCGACGTCAGCCCATACTATTCCTCCCTTATCGCGGGACTTGAGCGCGTTGCAGACCACCTTGTGAACGTCGGATTCAGTATTGTGAATCCCACCGGCTCTCAGAAGGCAGATACATAAAAACACGAGGGTGCGGTATCATGCACCCTCCTTTTGCTTTTCGGGTGCGTATTATCTGAGGAATCTTATATAAATCAACGGAGGCAGCCCCATGATTTACGCAATTATCCTGTTTGCCGTCACCTATGTCCTGATGCTCATCTTTTCAAAATGGCGTCCGTGGATCGCAATCGTCTCGGGCGCAGTCTTTCTCGTAAGCGGTATGCTTCCGTACGGGGATTTTTTCGCCGCAATCGATTTCAACGTACTTCTCATGATCGCCGGCACGATGGGACTTGTACAGCTGTTTATCGACAGCAAAATGCCCGCACTGCTTGCAGATCTTGTGATGGAAAAGGTCCCGAACGTGCAGATGGCGGCGGTCTCCCTCGCGCTTTTTGCCGGGATCATCTCCGCGTTTGTGGATAATGTCGCGACCGTTCTGATGGTCGCGCCTGTCGGACTCGCCATCTGCAGAAAGCTGAACACGAATCCCGTGCCGTTCATCATTGGTATCGCAGTTTCATCGAATCTGCAGGGGGCGGCAACGCTCGTAGGTGACACGACGGCAATCATGCTCGGCTCGGAAGCCGGTATGAGCTTTCTCGATTTCTTCTGGTACAAAGGCAGACCGAGTATCTTCTTCGCCGTCGAGCTTGGCGCCATCGTCTCGGCGCTGATCCTCGCATATCTGTTCTGCAAAGAAAAAGACAAGGTAGAGCAAACCGGGCAGCGCACCGCCGTCACGGATTACGTCCCGACGGTACTTCTGCTGGCTACGATTGCACTGCTCGTCGGCACCTCCTTTATCGACAAAAAACCGGATATTACAAACGGTCTCGTATGCATGGGTATGCTGCTGATCGGGCTTGTATACACCTGCATCCGGGAAAAGACACCGAAAGCTGTACTTGTACCGCTGAAGGCAATCGATTTTGAAACGATCGGCCTTCTGTTCGGTCTGTTTCTGATGATCGGCGGCATCGACAACATGGGTGTCATCGATGCGGCGGCAAATCTCCTCAAGACGCTGGGCGGCGGCAATGCGTTCGTGCTGTACACGCTGATCGTATGGGCGTCTGTGCTGATCTCCGCGTTTATTGACAACATCCCGTACGTCGCCACGATGATCCCCGTAATCGGCGGACTCGCGGCTGCGATGCAGATGGATCCGACCGTGCTGTATTTCGGACTTCTCTCCGGCGCTACCCTCGGCGGCAACTGTACCCCGATCGGTGCATCCGCAAACATCACAGGCATCGGCATCCTCCGCCGCGAGGGGTATACGGTCAAAAACCGAGACTTTTTCCGTATCGGCATCCCGTTCACGCTTGCAGCCATTATCCCTGCGTATATCTATCTCTGGTTTGTCTTTGGCTAAGACGCTCCCCCCACGCATCCGAGCGCAGATCACACCGTGATCCGCGCTCTTTTTTTGCCTTCTCTTTGCATTTTTGCCGAACACCTATTGTAATTCACACGCAAATATTGTATAATATTATCATTAGTACTATATACCAAATCTGCAAGAGGTGATATTTTTGGCTTACACCTTCCGCGGCGGTATACGCCTTGAAGAACATAAGAATACACGCGCAAAGCGCATCGAAACGCTGCCCGCCCCAAAAACGGTGGCGATTCCGCTGCTCCAGCACATCGGCGCGCCATGTGTCCCGACTGTCAAAGTCGGGGATACGGTCGCCATCGGTCAGTGCATCGGCGAGGCGGCAAGCGGTCTTTCCTGCCCTGTCCACGCAAGTGTGTCGGGCAAAGTCATCGCGGTCGAGGACAAATACGCCCCCTTCGGCAACAAGCTCCCGAACATTATCATCGAAAACGATATGCTGGACACCCCTGCCGACACCGTGAAGCCGTTTGACAAGGCGCTCACGGATACCTCTCCCGAGGAGATCATCGAAATCGTGCGCAAGGCAGGCATCTCCGGCATGGGCGGCGCAACCTTCCCCACCCACGCCAAAATCTCCTCCGCGATCGGAAAAGCGGACAGGATCATCATAAACTGCGCGGAGTGCGAACCGTTCATCTGCGCGAACCATCGCCTGATGCTGGAAAATCCCGCCTCGCTTGTAAACGGCGTAAAGATTCTGCTCAAGGCGCTCGGCGTACATACGGCATACATAGCCATCGAGGACAACAAGCTCGACGCGGCGAACAAAATCGAAGCCCTCATCGCGGACAGCGAGATGATCTCCGTCAAAATTCTGAAAACGAAATATCCACAGGGCGACGAGCGTCAGCTGATCTACGCGCTGACCGGGCGTGAACTGCCTGCCGGCAAGCTCCCCGCCGACGTCGGATGCGTCATCTTCAACGCAGAGACATGCGCCGCCGTATTCAACGCGTTTGCGTACGGTATGCCGCTTGTCAGACGCATCGTCACCGTGGACGGTGACTGTATCGCCGAGCCGAAAAACATCCTCGCGCCCATCGGCGCTTCCTTCCGTGATCTGATCGATTTCTGCGGTGGACTGACCAAAACGCCGAAGAAAATTGTTGTCGGCGGTCCCATGATGGGACGGGCTGTCTGGGATCCAAACATGTCCGTCACCAAAGGCACGTCCGCGATCCTGCTGCTTTCGCAGAAGCATGTGTACACGGACGGTACACCGCCTGCCTGCATCCGCTGCGGACGGTGTGTCCAAAACTGCCCGATGTTTCTGATGCCGAACTATATTGCGCAGTTCTCCCGTGCACGGGAATTTGACCGTGCCGAAAAGTTCGGTGCAATGTCCTGCGTCGAATGCGGCACGTGCTCCTATAACTGCCCCGGCGGGCTGGAGCTGACCAACGACATCCGCATCGCCAAGACGGGCATCAAAAAGCTCGCTCTTCTGAAGAAGTAATCCCATCTAAACGAAAGGACAAACTGTCTTTTATGGATATGAACGAAAGAAACACGGCAGAGGAAACCGCCGAAATGACCGAAACAGCGGACACCGCCGAGATCGCTCAGACGGAATCCGATCCGTCTGCCGAGGCAAAAGCACGGACGGATGCTCTGCTTGCGGAGGGAAC
>JAFTUH010000037.1 GCA_017466375.1 Clostridia bacterium
ACATCTACGACGGTATCATCCCGACCGTTGACGCGGAGATCTCCGGCAACGTCGGCACCATCATGGGCTGGGCTGACGAGTTCCGCACGCTGAAGGTTCGCACCAACGCCGACACGCCCGCTGATGCTAAGAAGGCTCGCGAGCTTGGCGCTGAGGGTATCGGCCTCTGCCGTACCGAGCACATGTTCTTCGAGGCAGACAGAATCGCTGCATTCCGCGAGATGATCTGCTCCGATACCGCTGAGGAGAGAGAAGTTGCTCTGGCAAAGATCCTCCCCTACCAGCAGTCCGACTTCGAGAAGCTCTATGAGGCTCTCGAGGGCAACCCGGTCTGCATCCGCTTCCTCGATCCGCCGCTGCACGAGTTCGTTCCGAACACCGAGGACGAGATCGCTCTGCTTGCTAAGACGCAGGGTAAGACCGTTGCACAGATCAAGGAGATCATCGCATCCCTCCACGAGTTCAACCCGATGATGGGTCACCGCGGATGCCGTCTTGCAGTTACCTACCCCGAGATCGCTGCTATGCAGACCAAGGCAGTTATCCGTGCCGCTATCAACGTTAAGAAGGCTCACGCTGACTGGAACGTCAAGCCCGAGATCATGATCCCGCTGGTTGGCGACGTCAAGGAGCTCAAGTACGTTAAGAAGGTCGTTATCGAGACCGCTGACGCTGAGATCGCAGCTGCAGGCGCTACCCTCGAGTACGAGGTTGGTACGATGGTTGAGATCCCGCGTGCATGCCTTACCGCTGACGAGATCGCTGCAAACGCTGACTTCTTCTGCTTCGGTACGAACGACCTTACCCAGATGACGTACGGCTTCAGCCGTGACGACGCAGGTAAGTTCCTCAACGCTTACTACGACGCGAAGATCTTCGAGAACGATCCGTTTGCGAAGCTCGACCAGACCGGCGTAGGCAAGCTGATGAACATGGCAATCACGCTCGGACGTCCCGTGAACCCGAACCTCCACGTAGGTATCTGCGGTGAGCACGGCGGCGACCCGACCTCCGTTGAGTTCTGCCACAAGCTCGGTCTTGACTATGTATCCTGCTCGCCGTTCCGTGTGCCGATCGCAAGACTGGCAGCGGCTCAGGCTGCTATTAAAGGTTAATCTCGGATACGCATCTGTATAACCGCATAAACAAAATCATCCCCACCGAGTGATCGGTGGGGATTTTTGTGTCCCCTCATACAACGATTCGTTGGATTTTTCCAAAAATGCGGTTGTTGATTTGCCGATGGCGATATGATATACTGTAATCAAGCAAGGTACCGATGCGAAATCTTCCGAAAGGAGTAATGATTATGGAAATGAATATTGGAAACAAAATCCGTGAACTGCGTAAGAAAAAGGGAATCACACAAGAGCAGCTTGCCTCTGCGCTGGGTATTACATCGCAGGCGGTCAGCAAGTGGGAGATGAGCACCGGATACCCGGATATCGCCATGCTTCCGGTGATTGCGGGGTATTTCGGCGTGAGCATGGATACGCTGTTCAATTATGACGCGGACAAACTGGAAGAAAACATCATGAATGTGCTGTACAATTCCAGAGGCGGAAAACCCTTTGAAGTGGCTGAAAAGATTCTTCTCGAAGGAATCGCCGACTATCCCAGCGGGCATATTCTGAAACGGGAACTTCTTGAGTGGTATGCCGGTCAAATCCGAGCATATAACAGAACTGACCTGATAGAAAAAGCATTGGAACTCGGAAAACAGATCTGCGAGGAATGCGAGGATTCTTTCATCTATCTCGGCGTTATGGGAGATATGGCGGATATCTATATCACAACCGGACGATATGAAGAAGGCAAAAAGCTGATCGAATCCATGCCCTATCGGTATCATTTGGATATTTACGATAGAATGCGCTGTACTTCAATGTTTTTGAACGATAAAGATGGGCTTCATGAAACAAGAGAATGGAAACGGTGGGCGCATCAGGAACTGCACATGGTTTGCGAGTCGGAAGGATTCAGTTTCTTTGCCGTCGGTGACTATGAAAATGCGCTTTGGTCATTTGAAGAAGCGGCGGACCTGATCGAACGTTTCTGGCAGAGACCGATTCCTGATGAATATGCATTGCTGCAGGGTCCGTATGTTCCGGAAGGTCTCGCACGGCTTGCGGCTGCCGGATGCCTTTACAAACTCGGGCGTCTGGAAGAATGTGATGCTATGATGGATCGTGCATATCATCTGATCCGTGACTGCTATAACGATGCTTTATGGGAAAAATGCAAGGAACAACGCATGAAGGAATACAGATGGGTGTACCATAAAGTAGGTCTCGACGAATACAAGCCCTGCATCTGATAATGCTCCACATGTTAACTACAGCACAGGCTGCCTGAACAAAATCATCCCCATCGAGTGATCGGTGGGGATGATTGTTTTACGGCAAACATATTATTTTTAACGGCAAACATTAAAAATATATTGACAAACATTAAATCGTGTGCTATACTGATATCAACAAAATATGCAGGAGGTATGCAATATGAAAGGGATTCACAAGCTTGGTACGGTTATCGCAAAAATTTTGGAGGTGTTTCATTGGGTCGGAACTGCTTTGATGGCGGCGGCGACCGTCTGCTCCGTGATCGCTCCGCAGTGGGTAGGGAAGTTTGTTGCCGTTGACGGAAAAGAGTGCTGCGGCGCAAGTCTTGAAGTGTACGGATTTGAAATCAACGCACCCATGACGGCGGGGCAGGTGGACGGTACGCATTTTCTGCTGTTCGGTATCGGGGCAACTTTGATCCTTGCCGTGATGGCGATGGTGTTCCGAAATTTGTACCGCGTTCTGAAGCTGTCCGAAGATGCGACTCCGTTTCAAAAGGAGACGGTCCGTTTGCTGCGGGCGATCGGTGTGCTCGTGCTCGCTGTGCCTGTGATCGGTTTTCTGATGAGTATCGTCGTGCGCCTAGTGACCGGTGCGGAGACGGCGGAGATTGCGCTTGATCTAGGCGGTGTCTTTATGGGAATCGTCGTTTTGATCCTTACCCGCTGGTTTGTGCGCGGCGCTGAGCTGGAAAACGACGTGGACGGACTTTTGTAAGGAGAGGCTATGGGCAAAATTGTTCTTCGGCTCGATCGGATGATGGTGGAGCGAAAAATGTCCCTGAATGAGTTGGCGGAGCGTGTGGGGATTTCTACCGTCAATCTCTCCAAAATCAAAAACAACAAGGTGACGGCGATTCGCTTTTCCACTCTTGCGGCAATCTGCGAGGTGCTTGCGTGCGATGTCGCAGACGTGCTGGAATTCCGGAATGAAGAGTAAGGGGAACGGCGACAGCGTGCTGTTCCTCTTGCCAAAGCGGGAAAAATAGTATATAATGAAGAAAAAACGCGGAGGGTCTTATGAAAAATATCATCTATTATTATAGTTCGCTCGGTAAGTATATCACCGAGCAGGATACCGCTTTCGGTGAGGAGACACAGATGAACATCACCGTGAGACCGCACGAGTTTTCAATTGCCGTTGGCGGTGATACACTGCGTCAGAGCGCGTGCGGTGCGTATGAGATTCTTGTTTCTGTCGACGGTGCCGCCGTCATCCGCGATGAGAACGGTGCTGTTCTTGCAGAGGCGGATAAGACGGATACCACCTATAATGAGGCGCGTATCGATTGGGAGCCGGGTGCGCTTTCGGTCACCTTCGGCTGCATGGTGACAGTGGATTACTATCCCGATTGTGACGGCGAGAGCGACCGCTATGGCGAGAAATGGGTGACGCAGCGCGCCGTTATCCTGCATACAGAGGACAACTCTGTGGAGATCAGATAACGAAAATCGCGCGTCGGAGGTACAAATCATGTTTGATGCGGTGAAAATCAAAAACGAATGCATTTTGTGGATACGGGATTTTTTTGAGAAGAACGGTCCCGGATGTAATGCCGTGATCGGCATCTCGGGAGGGAAGGACAGCTCTGTTTGCGCGGCACTTTGCGTCGAGGCGCTCGGGTATGACCGCGTGATCGGCGTGCTGATGCCGCAGGGAGAACAGCCCGATATCGATTGCGCGTACCGGCTCGTCCGGCATCTCGGTATCCGCCATTTTGTCATCGATGTTGCGGACGCTGTGAACGCTGTGCGGGCGAATCTGCCCGAGGGGATGGAGGTCACGGCGCAGACCGTGCAGAATATTCCGCCGAGAATCCGCATGACGACGCTGTATGCCGTGTCGCAGAGCATGAACGGACGGGTGTGCAACACGTGCAATCTCTCGGAGGATTACGTCGGTTATTCCACAAGATACGGCGATTCCGTCGGCGATTTCTCGCCGCTTTCCCATCTGACCGTCACCGAGGTCAAGGAGATCGGGCATCTGCTCGGTCTGCCGTGGGAGCTGGTGGAGAAGACGCCGAGCGACGGGCTGTGCGGAAAAACAGACGAGGACAATCTCGGCTTCACGTACGCGGAGCTGGATACGTATATCCGCACGGGTGTGATTGCGGATGCGGCAAAAAAGGCACTGATCGACAAGCGTCACGCGGCGAATCTGTTCAAGCTTTCGCTGATGCCGTCATTCAATCCTGAGATATAAATCAAAAAGCGGTCGTTTTGCGACCGCTTTTTTTATAACAGTTCAAACGTATTTTTTTCGCTCTCCAGTATTCCCTCGCGGCGGAGTTTGCTGATCTCGGCGGACAGCCCGCTGCGGTCCACTTCCAGATAATCCGCCAGCTCCTGCCGGTCGAACGGGATCTCAAACCGGCTCGCGTTCACCTTTTTAGCGTACATCATCAGATATGTCATCAGTTTTTCTCTCGTTGATCGCTTGGATGTGATCTCCATTTTCTGATGGAACAGGATCGTCTTCGTCGCGAGATCCTTCATCAAATTAAAAATCAGCTGCTGGTGAAAGCCGCAGTTGTTTTCGCACGTGTGCAGGATGTGCGCGCACTCAATCAGCATGATCTCGCTCGGCTCGTTGGCGATCACGGTAACGGGGATTGCGTCCACCTCCGCGCAGGCAAATGCCTCACCGAACAGCTCCGACGGGTAGATTTCGGAGAGGATACTGCGGTTGCCGAAGTAGTCGATGCGCACGATCTGCACCGAGCCTGTCAGGACGATACCGATGTACTTCGCCGGATTTCCCTCCGCGATCACGGTGTATTTTTTGTCGAACGATTCCACCCGCGCGCCCAGACATGTCAGCATCCTGAGGAGATTTTCTTCCTCAATTCCCGAAAAAAGGGGGCATTCCCTTAAAATTTTCAAATATTTTTTCATTTTGCACCTCGTTCTGTTGAAAATTCAACAGATTTATCGCTTTTATTATACTATAATAGTACCGTAAAAGCAAGGAGGTTTCAGAATGAAAGTTGCTTTTTTCGATACCAAGCCGTACGATAAACAGTCCTTTGAGAAGGCGGCGGAACAGCACGGTATCCGGATCAAATATTTCGAGACAAAGCTGAACGAGGACACGGTGGATCTCGCGGCGGGTGCCGATGCAGTCTGCGTGTTCGTCAACGATACAGTCAATGCAGCGGTGATCGACCGTTTGTGCGAGATGGGCGTGCGCGTAGTCGCTCTGCGGTGCGCAGGCTTCAACAACGTGGATATGAAGTACGCTTTCGGCAAAATCCACGTGCTCCGCGTGCCTGCCTACTCCCCGTACGCGGTGGCAGAGCACACGATGGCGCTTTTGCTTGCCTCCGTGCGCAGAATCCACAAAGCGTACATCCGCACGAGAGATTATAATTTCAGCCTTGCGGGAATGACCGGATTCGATCTGCACGGCAAAACGGTCGGCGTGATCGGAACGGGGCGGATCGGACGGGTGTTCATCGGAATCTGCCGCGGCTTCGGCATGAAGGTGCTTGCGTATGATAAATACCCTGCCGCCGATCTGGCCGACGGGAAGAATATCCGATACGCCTCGCTTGACGAGCTGTTAGCCGAAAGCGATATCATCTCGCTCCACTGTCCGCTGACGGAGGATACGTACCACATCATCGGTGCCGATGCGCTGGAAAAATGCAAACGCGGTGTCGTGCTGCTGAATACGTCGCGCGGTGCGCTGGTCGATGCCGAAGCACTGCTGGCGGCGATCAAATCCCGCAAGGTCGGTGCGGCGTGCCTCGATGTATACGAGGAAGAGTCGGAACTGTTTTTCGAGGATTTCTCCGGTCACATTCTGGATGACGATACGCTCGCACGGCTCATCTCCATGCCGAACGTGATCGTGTCCTCGCACCAGGCGTTTCTGACGGAGGAGGCACTCGCCAACATCGCGGAGACGACGGTGGAGAATATCACCGGCTTCTTCGCCACCAACCAATGCCCGAACGAGCTTTGCTACCGCGGCGGTTCCGCTGAAGACTGCAAATGCGGAAAATGCTTTTAATACAGGAGGAGGTACATATGGTACGGAAAATCATCCGAATAGATAAAGAAAAATGTAACGGATGCGGTGCGTGTGCCGCTGCCTGCCACGAAGGCGCGATCGAAATGATCGACGGCAAAGCGCATCTTACCCGCGAGGATTACTGCGACGGCTTGGGTGACTGCCTGCCCGCGTGCCCGACCGGTGCGATCACATTCGAGGAAAGGGAAGCACCTGCGTACGATGAGGATGCCGTCCGTGCGGCAAAAATGCAGAAGCACGGCGGCAAGCTTCCGTGCGGATGCCCCGGTACGCAGTCCAAGGCGATCCGGCGCGAAGGCTGTTCCGTTCCCGCAAAATCTGCCGCTGTCACGAGCCAACTGATGCAGTGGCCGTGCCAGATCAAACTGGTGCCTGTCCACGCGCCGTACTTCGATGGCGCGAATCTCCTGATCGCCGCTGACTGCACCGCATATGCATACGGCAATTTTCACAATGATTTCATAAGAAATCACATCACCCTGATCGGCTGTCCGAAGCTGGACGAGGGCGATTACGCAGAGAAGCTGACCGCGATCATCCGTGACAACGATATCAAGAGTGTCACGATCGTCCGCATGGAAGTCCCTTGCTGCGGCGGCATCGAAAACGCTGCGAAACGCGCGCTCATGGAAAGCGGAAAATTCATCCCGTGGCGCGTCGTGACGATTTCTACCGACGGAAAAATTCTTGAATAAAACTGTGGAAATTGTTGCATATTGAACGTAAGCGTGCTATAATTTATATAGAGTTTTTGAAGGAGACAGGCTATGGAAATCACAAACGATATCAAATATATCGGCGTAAATGACCGTAAGGTCGATCTGTTTGAGGGACAGTACAGGGTCCCGAACGGCATCTCGTACAACTCGTACGTGATCCTGGACGAGAAGATCGCCGTCATGGATACGGTCGATGCCGCATTTACGCACGAATGGCTTGACAATATCCGCGACACGCTCGGAGAGAGAACGCCTGATTATCTGATCGTCCAGCACATGGAGCCGGATCACGCTGCGAATATCATGAATTTCGCTAAGGCATACCCGGAGGCAAAAATCGTCTCCTCCGCGAAGGCATTCAACATGATGCAGAACTTCTTCGGCACCGATTTTGCGGACAGACGGATCATTGTCGGCGAGGGAGATACCCTCACGCTCGGAAGTCACACGCTCGCATTCGTTGCCGCACCGATGGTGCACTGGCCGGAGGTTATCGTCACTTATGACAGCAAGGATAAGGTTCTCTTCTCCGCAGACGGATTCGGCAAATTCGGCACGCCCGATACCGACGAGCCGTGGGCGGACGAAGCCCGCCGCTACTTTATCGGCATCGTAGGCAAATACGGCGCGCAGGTGCAGGCGCTTCTTAAGAAGGCGGCGGGACTCGACATTCAGATCATCTGCCCCTTGCACGGTCCCGTGCTGACGGAGAATCTCGGGTATTATCTGAACCTCTATAATACTTGGTCGTCGTATCAGGCAGAGGAAGAGGGCATCGTGATCGCGTACACGTCCGTGTACGGCAACACGAAGAAAGCGGTACAGCTTCTCGCCGAAAAACTGAGAGCCAACGGATGTCCGAAACTGATCGTACACGATCTGGCGCGCACGGATATGGCACAGGTCGTCGCCGATGCATTCCGCTACAGCAAGCTCGTGCTCGCTACGACGACGTATAACGCGGATGTCTTCCCCTTCATGCGTGAGTTCATCGATCATCTGACGGAGCGGAATTTCCAGAATCGCACGGTCGCGCTGATCGAGAACGGAAGCTGGGCGCCGCTTGCCGCCAAGGTGATGAAAGAGATGCTCGAAAAGCAGAAGAATATCACCTATACGGATACGACGGTACACATTCTCTCCGCGCTGAATGAGGAGAGCCTGAAGCAGATCGATACGCTGGCCGGCGAACTTTGCAAGGAGTACCTCGCCCAGCAGGATTCCACGGCGAACAAGAACGATCTGACGGCGCTGTTCAATATCGGATACGGTCTGTACGTTGTAACGTCCAATGACGGCAAAAAGGACAACGGACTGATCGTCAATACAGTCACGCAGGTGACGAACACACCGAACCGCATCGCTGTGACGATCAACAAAGAGAACTATTCGCACCATATCATCAAGCAGACGGGCAAGATGAATATCAACTGTCTGTCCACGGATGCGCCGTTCAAGGTGTTTGAGGCGTTCGGCTTCGTAAGCGGCCGGAACGTCGATAAATTTGCGGACTGCGAACCGCTCCGCTCCGATAACGGACTGGTATTCCTGCCCCGCTATATCAACTCGTTCCTCTCTCTGAAGGTGGAACAGTATATCGACCTCGATACGCACGGCATGTTCATCTGCGCCGCGACCGAGGCGCGCGTACTCTCCGACAGAGAGACGATGACCTACACGTATTATCAGAACAACGTCAAGCCGAAGCCGCAGACGGAGGGCAAAAAAGGCTACGTCTGCAAGGTTTGCGGATTTGTATACGAAGGCGAGGAACTTCCCGCCGATTATGTCTGCCCGCTGTGTAAGCACGGCGCAGCCGACTTTGAACCCATTGAATAATTAATATATAATAAAATTTGGAGGATAAAACCATGTGTGAAACGAAATTTTATATCTGCGAGCATTGCGGCAATCTGATCGGTATGATCCATAATGTAGGCGTTCCGATGAAGTGCTGCGGTCAGAACATGAAGATGCTCGAGCCCGGCGTCGTCGAGGCAAGCCATGAAAAGCACATCCCCGTCGTAACAGTTGAGGGGAATACCGTCAAGGTCGAGATCGGCTCCGTCGCCCATCCGATGACGGAGGAGCACAGCATTGAGTGGGTATACCTGCAGACGTGCCGCGGCGGGCAGAGAAAGACTCTGAAACCGGGTGACGCTCCTGTTGTTACGTTCGCTCTCGCCGATGAGACGCCGTGCGCCGTTTATGCGTACTGCAATCTCCACGGCTTGTGGAAAACGGATCTCTGAGAACGGAGGGGACATACGATGGACGCAAAAGTACGCGAACTGCTCAATCAGCAGATCAATAAGGAGTTCTACTCCGCCTATCTGTATCTGGAATTTTCCAACTATTTCAAGGCGGCAAATCTGGACGGATTTGCCAACTGGTACATGATTCAGGCACAGGAGGAGAGAGATCACGCGATGCTCTTCTACCAGTATCTGCAGAACAACAACGAGACCGTCACGCTGGAGGCAATCGACAAGCCTGTCGCAGAGATCACGTGCCACATGGACGTGCTCAAGGCAGGACTGAAGCATGAGATCTACGTCACGTCTCTCATCAACGATATCTACGCTGCCGCATACGAGGTCAAGGATTTCCGTGCAATGCAGTTCCTCGACTGGTTCGTGAAGGAGCAGGGCGAGGAGGAGACGAACGCCAACGATCTCATCGCGAAGATGGAGCTGTTCGGCTCCGATCCGAAGAGCCTCTATATGCTCAATCAGGAGCTTGGTACCCGCGTATACACCGCACCGTCTCTGGTGCTCTGATAAAATATTATTTGAAAGGAAGAACCATCATGAAAAAATACGTATGTGACGCTTGCGGCTGGGAGTACGACGAGGCAGTCGGTGATCCCGATAACGGAATCGCGCCCGGCACGAAATTTGAGGATCTGCCCGACGATTTTGCATGCCCGCTTTGCGGCGTAGGCAAGGATTCCTTCTCCGAGGCAGAGTAAGATGAAGGAAAACTACATGATCTGCAACTGCAAGCAGGTCAGCTACAACGACATCGCGGATGCCCTGCATACGGAGAAGAACTTCACCGACGTGCTGAAGGCGTTTGAGGACGTGCAGAAGGTCACGCACTGCTCGACCGGATGCGGCGGCTGCCACGCGAAGGTTCTGGACGTGGTCTCCGAGATCCTGATGGGACACGGAGAGGCGTAAAAAGAAAAGAGTATCCGTTCGCCGGTGGCTTTCGGATACTTTTTGTTTAAGGAGTAAGACTATGGAAATGGTGCTTTTAACCGCGCTCGGCGTCGGCGGTGCGACGGTGTTCGGCTCGCTGATCGGGTTTGCGTTCAAGAAGATTTCGCACAAGTTTTCGGATATTGTGCTGTCGTTTGCGGCAGGTGTCATGCTTGCGGCCGCCGTGCTTGGGCTGATTCTGCCGTCGATCGATTACGGTGGGAAGTACGGGCTGATCGTGACGGTGGCAGGCGTGTTCACGGGTGCGTTTTGTCTGAATCTGATCGATAAGGTCGTGCCGCATCTGCACAAGTTTGTCGGTGCGGACAGCGAATCGCACAGCAACGGCAGCCTCAGCAAGGTGCTGTTGTTTGTCACTGCGATTGCGATTCACAATCTCCCCGAGGGAATCGCCGCCGGTGTCGGATTCGGCTCGGGCAATACGGCGCAGGCGTTTCTGATTGCGGGCGGTATCGCTTTGCAGAATATTCCGGAGGGTATGGTCATCATCGGACCGATGCTCGCCGCCGGCGTTACACCGAAGAAGACGTTTATCTGTGCGATGATTACGGGACTGGTTGAGGTTGTCGGCACGCTGATCGGCTATTTCGCGGTGAGCGTATCCGCGGTGATTCTGCCGTTCGCGCTTGCGTTCGCCGGCGGCACAATGCTGTACGTCATCAGCGATGAGATGATCCCGGAAACGCACGCACACGGCAGCGAGCGCGGTGCTACATACGCGCTTCTCGTCGGCTTTTGCCTGATGCTCGTGAGCGATGTGCTGTTGGGGTGAGGAGAAAGACGGGGAGGGACTTTTTGCAAAAAGTCCCTCCCCGAACCCCTCTTCAAAAACCTTTGGGGCAAAGAATAGGTTTAGGCTGTCCCCTGCCTAAAAGTTTTGATCAAACTTTTTCAAAAGTTTGCGGGGTATGGGGCAGCGCCCCATGTAACGGCGTTCTTTTTGTTAGCTTTTTCTTGCGCCTGTGGCATCAAGAAAAAGCGGCAAATGGTTTTGCGGGACGAAATGTAGGCGGGCGCGACGGGAAGAACGGGGAGGGACTTTTTGCAAAAAGTCTCTCCCCGAACCCCTCTCCCAAAACCTTTGGGGCAAAGAATGGATTTAGTTTTCCCCTGTCCAAAAGTTTTGGTCAAGCTTTTTCAAAAGCTTGCGGGGTATGGGGCAGCGCCCCATGTAACGGCGTCTCACTCAAATCCGTCCAGCACGTTTCTCAGCACGGACAGCATAGATGTGTCAGCCTCGAGTCCCGGTGCTTGCTCGGGATCATAAACCGCCCACGGTCGCACGCTGTAGAGCACGCCGTCCGCCACAAAATACGCCGCGTATTCGCGGAAGGATTCCTCACCGCTGCGGTCGATCATGTGGGCGGTGACTACGGTTGCCTCGATTCCGTTTTCCATCTCATACACCTCGGCGGTGAATTGGTAGTTTGCCGACACATAATGTTCGGTTATCCACTCCCAGTCGCCGTTTTCGTTTTTGACAAGCGTGTTGTCAATCATCGGAGTGGGCAGGAAATCTTCACCCGGTAAGTCTTTCACGGGAAGTACGCTTTCGCCCTCGTTTGTCATCAGATAGGCGCGGATGTACACTTCCGTGTTGTACGCAACGCGGTGTGACGTGATGCGTATCAACCCCGGGATTCTCTCCGAAGCATCGCTTACAAGATACCGTGCGGTCGGATCGGCGGCGAGCTCCGGACACAGCGTCCAGCCGTGCGCAATGCTGTCTGCCACATCGCCGACGGATTCGGCTTTATCCAGAAGCGGATTGCCGAGGAGAGGTATGCCAAGATACGATTCCAGCGAGTCTGCATCTGCAAAGGAGATCGGCAGATTACCTGCTGCGAGATCCTCTTTGACCTCTGGGCGCAGCGCGTCTCCCGAACGGAGCGAAACGGTTGCCTCCAACTGATAGGAGGAAAAGTCCTCGCCGGAGATTTCGGCAGTGATTTTTACATCCTTTGGCTCTTTCGGTTTGAAAATACCGTTTTCCGTCACGTATCCAACCGCGAAGACGGTGCTGACGAGCGCGGTACTCAGACACGCGGCGATCAGGGCTGTGCGCAGAGGATACCGCCTTTCCTTCGGGCGGGAGAGCTTTTCTGCAAACGATGTACGGGCGTCATCGGACAGGGTTTTCTGTTCCATCATGGTGCGGTAGGTCTGTTTCATCGGATAATGCCTCCTTTAATTTGTTTCTGGCGCGGCTCATCCTTGTCTGGACGGCCGTTTTTGAGATGCGCAGTATTTCGCTGATCTCCCCTTGGGAGTATCCTTCAAAATAATAGAGGTGAATCACCGCGCGGTAGCGGGCAGGCAACGTCATCAGCGCCGCGTACAGATCGCGCTCTTCCTTTTGCGCAAAGGGGATTTCCTCCTCCGCGCCGATCACGTTTCGCCGCCAAAAGCATTTCAGCTGATTTTTGCATGCATTTGCCGTACAGGTGAACAGCCACGCTTTTTCCTTGCCCGGATACAGCGTGATCCGACTGTCTGTCAGCTTCAGAAATACGTTCTGGCATACGTCCTCCGCATCCGCCCGATTGCCCAGATAACTGAGCGCCAAGCGGAACACATCATCCCCGTATCGGCAGAACAGATCGCTGATCTGCTCGTTCTCCATTCGCTCACCTCCCTCGGTGGATTTTTTGAAGCTTCGTATATAAAACAAATCACAAAGGGCAAATATCACATCGGTCGGAGAATTTTTTGAAAAATAAAACACCGCTGGAGCACAGCGGTGTTTTCGTTTGCGTATTACTGTCCGGATACGGTCACGCCGTCGAAGGCGATCGCAGGGAGGACGGTCGAGCCGTCTGCCACCGTCTCCTTCGAGATGGCGCGGATGTTTTTCAGAAGATCGCCGATGTTGCCGCTGATCATCGTTTCGCTCAGTGCGCAGGTGATCTTGCCGTTTTCGATGAGGAAGCTGTTCTTCGCAACGCCGGAGAAATCGCCGCCGGTGCCCGGATCGCCGCCGGAGAAGCGTCCGACGATGATGCCGCGCTCAATGCCTGCGATGATGTCAGCGAGAGCGGTATCGCCCGGCTTCACGATCATCGAGCCGGAGGAGTTCTTCGCTCTTGCGATGCCCGTCTTGTTGGATACGTACAGGGACAGCATGAAACTTTGGAGTACGCCGTCCTTGATGAGATCGTAATCCTCCGCCACAAAACCGTCGGCGGTGTATCTGTCGCCGCAGACGACGCGGCTGTCGGACGGGTTCAGCGATACGGTCAGGCGCGGATCTGCAACGGCAGTGCCGAGCTTATCCTTCCACGGGCTTGTGCCGTCGAGGATCGTCATATCGGATGCAAAATTGCCGACAACGCTGTACAGAATCGAGCCGAGCGAGCCGGCAGGGAAGAGGGCGGTTCCCGTAAACTTGCCGGTCAGCGGCACGGGATCGAGCTGCTTTTCGACATCGGCGAGATCCGTTTCAATCGAGCCGAGATCAATGAAGCGTGTGTCCAGAGAATCGGTGATAACGCCCGTGCCGAAGAAGGAGGATGCCTTGTCTCCTTCGTGGGCGGAGAACATCAGATCGATGGCGTAGTATCCCTCCGTCGTGTCGAACGATACGCCCTTGGAGTTCATGTATACGCAGTGGATATTCTTGTGCGTGACGATCATCTGCTCCATCAGAATCTTCGGATGACGCTGTTTGATATCGTCCATCAGCTCGCGCGTGCGGTCGAAGAAGCGGTCGAGATCTGCCTCGGGACAGCCGTCCGTTGTCGGTGCATGGGCGGTGCCGTCTGCGAAATCCCACGCCTCATCCGGCGCACCGGAGGCGGCGATGGCGGCGCAGTCCGATGCCGCCTTGGCGATTGCCTCGTCATCAAAGCGGTTGATGCCCACGGAGCCTTTTTTCTTCTCGCAGATCGCGGTCATGGAGAGATTGTTGTCAAACAGGGTGCGGAACAGCGAAAACTCGCCGCCGTCCACGTTGAATTCGTGCGTTTCGGTAAATCTGGCGGTGCAGGCAGCCTTCTCGGCGCCGTTTTCTTTCAGAGCGGCAAGGGTTTTTGCCGCGATTTCGTTCAGATTATGCATATTTCTCTCCTTTCTCAGCGTCCGCCGATCATCATTTCACAGCGGATGGCGGGGCCGCCGAGACCGACGCCCATCGGCTGTTTTTTGCCGCAGAAGCCGGAAGACTGCCAAGCTACCGTATCGGAGACCATGTCCACCGTCTTCAGCATCTCAAACGCCACGCCCGAGATCGTTGTATCCAGAATCGCGCGGCCGAGCTTGCCGTTTTTGATTTCGTATCCGCACGTCACGCCGAACATGAACTCGCCCGTCGTGTCTGCCTGTCCGTTGTTCGTGTCGATCAGATAATAACCGTCCTCAACGGAGGCGATCATGTCCTCCAGCTTGTCGGTGCCGGGGTGGATCGCCGTGTTGCGCATACGGATCAGCGGCTCATCGGAGAATGCCCATGCACGGGCGTTGCCCGTCGGCTGCATGCCGAAATGCTGTGCGGTTTCGCGGCTGTTCATGTAGCCGACCAGCACGCCGTCTTTGATGATCGGCGCGTCCACGGCGGGCGTACCCTCGTCATCGAGATAGACGGGAAGGGGAACCTCCTCACCGAAAGCGGTGTGCGCAAAGTCGGTCAGATTCACCTTTTCGGAAGCGACGACTTTGCCGAGATTCGGTCCTGCCACACTGCCGCCGAGAACGAGATCTGCCTCCACGGTGTGACCGACAGCCTCATGTGCGAGCATGCCGGCGAGTCCGCCGCTCAGGATACACGTCTTTTTGCCTGCGTCGGCATATACACCCTCGCGTTTTTTCATCAGGCGCTCATACAGCGCGTCGATCTTGCCGTACAGGGCGGCGGGATCGGTGAAGTTCTGATCGAACGTGCCCGACGTGCCGAACGCCTCGAACATTTCGATCGGCGTACCTGCGGTTGTCTCGCTGTTGAGGAATACGTACATATAGCTGCGCGGCAGGATCGTGTGTCCGCTCATGCCGTCGTTCGTGAGGAGCATTTTCTCCAGCGAATCCGCCGTGGCGATGACCGCGCGGGATGCGAGATTCGGGTACTTTTCCACGATGTACGCGTCGATCTCGCGTGCGAAATCGGCATACAGCTTCTGTTCGGGATCGCTGATGTCCGATTTCAGCGGCAGATATCCGTCTTGAATCGTTGGAAGCGCGCCCTTGCCTCGTCCGACACGGCGATCCATGAAGTGCGCGTTTTCATCCGCAGCCTTGAGTACGGCGCGGGCTGCATCCTCGGAGCACTCCGCCATCGAGGAGAATCCGTACACGCCGCCTTTGTAGACGCGTGCGGATACGCCGGACGTTTCGGATTTCGCGTTCGCGGTCAGGTTTCCGCTGAGCAGCGTCACGCGGCAGGAACGGTTTTTCTGTACACGCACTTCGGTGTGTGCGTCCGTCGGCAGATACTGCCGGCATTTGGTCAGAATATCGGGTAACATAGGTTTATACCTCCCTGTGTTTTTTTCAGAGAATACCGATCACGGCGCCCATGGCACCGCGTTTTCCGTGCGATGCACGGTGGGAATGAAAGAGATCGGGCTGGCACGCGGTGCAGTACGGTGAGACGTCGATCTGCGCCTGGGCAAGTCCCGCGCCCTGCAGGATTTCCGTGTTCATACCGATCAGATCGGCGTACTGCTTACCGTTTTGCGCACGGATATGCCGGCTTGCGAAATCCGCGCCGCACAATTCAGTGACAGCATGGGTGAAATCCTCGCGGACTTCAAAACAGCAGTCGTGAATGCACTGCCCGATCGCGGCACGCACGGTGGAGATATCCGCCCCCGCCTGCGTCAGCTTTCGAACAGCTTCGGCGGCGATGCCTGCGACAGTGCCGCGCCACCCCGCATGAACGGCGGCGATCAGCGGCGATCCGTCCGCGCGCCGTGCCGTGTACAGGATCGGTACGCAGTCCGCCGTCCGCACCATCAGCAGAACGCCGGGGCAGTCGGTGAAAAAGCCGTCGCACGGCTCGGCAGGGTGTCCGCAGTCCGCTTCCGTTACATATCGGACGGCGGCGGAGTGAATCTGCGGCGCGCAGATGACGGCGGTTTCGTCCAGTATGCCGTCCGTCACCGCCCGGGCAAGGATGCCGATGTTTTCCCGCACCGTTTCCGGCGTATCGCCGTGTCCGTCCGCTACGTTCATGGAAGCGGTGTGGGGAAGATGGCTGACACCGCCCTCTCTGGTCGAGAATCCGTGGCGGATGCCCGACGCATCGAGCAGATCGGAGCGAAACAGAATTCCGTGCTTTTCAAACATTATTTCAGGGTGATGATGGACGCATCCCACATCTCCGGCGCGTCAAAGCCGAGGAGATTTACCGCGGTAGCCGCGACATTGGAGAGACCGAACGTGCCGGCATCTGCCTTCACGGTGTACGCATCGGTGTAGAAGTTGTCGTACACGATGCACGGAACGGGATTGAGCGTGTGGCTCGTCTTTGCCTTGAAGGAGCCGTCCTTGTTTTTCTTCGGCGCGCCGGTCTTCTTGTCCATCTCCGCCATCTCGTCGGCGTTGCCGTGGTCAGCCGTGATGAGGGCAACGCCCTTCAGCTCATCGACAACGGCGAGGATTCTGCCGAGCTGGAGATCCATCGCCTCAAGGGAGCAGATCGTGGCGGCGAGGGAGCCGGTGTGACCGACCATGTCGCCATTCGGGAAATTCACGCGGAGGCAAGGATACTTGCCGCTTCTGAGCGCTTCGATGAGGGCATCGGTGATCTCTGCACACTTCATCCACGGACGCTGCTCAAACGGAACAACGTCGGAGGGAATCTCCACGTACGTTTCCAGCTCGTCGGAGAACTTGCCGGAGCGGTTGCCGTTCCAGAAGTAGGTGACATGACCGTATTTCTGCGTCTCGGAGATCGCATACTGTGCGACGCCGGTATCTGCGAGATATTCGCCCATCGTGTTCGTGATCTCAGGGGGATTGACGAGGTAGTGGGACGGGATGTGCAAATCTCCGTCGTACTCCAGCATGCCTGCGTAGAATACGTCCGGAACGCGCACGCGGTCGAACTTGTCGAAGTCCGCGCCTGCCTCAAACGTCTTGGAAATCTCGATGGCGCGGTCGCCGCGGAAGTTGTAGAATACGAAACTGTCGCCGTCCTCGACGGTGCCGACGGGCTTGCCGTTCTCTGCGATTACGAACGGGGGGAGATCCTGGTCGATGACCTTCGTCTCCTCGCGATAGGTCTTGATCGCCTCGGCAGCGGAAGTAAAGGCGCGTCCCTCACCGAGCACGTGCGTTTTCCAGCCGCGCTCGACCATGCTCCAATCCGCCTCGTAGCGGTCCATGGTGATCTGCATACGACCGCCGCCGGATGCGATTTTGATGTCGAAGGAAGCGTCGCGCAGATCGGCAAGGAAAGCCTCAAACGGCTCGACGTAATCGAGTGCGGAGGTCTCGCCGACGTCACGGCCGTCCAGCAGGATGTGTACGCGCACGCGGGATACGCCGTCCGCCTTCGCCTGCGTGAGCATTGCCTTCAGGTGATCGATGTGGGAGTGGACGTTGCCGTCGGAGAACAGACCGAGAAAGTGGAGCGTAGAGCCGTTCGTCTTTACGCGGCTGACGAGAGTCTGCCACGTATCGGATGCGAACATCTTGCCGCTTTCGATAGACTGGGAGACGAGCTTTGCGCCCTGTGCGAACACCTGACCGGAGCCGAGTGCGTTATGGCCGACCTCGGAGTTGCCCATATCGTCATCGGACGGAAGACCGACAGCGGTGCCGTGCGCCTTGAGGCGGACGGTCGGGTAGGATGCGAGAACGCGCTTCAGATTCGGCATATTGGCGGCATAGACCGCATTGGTCTCCCCGTCGGGAGCGAAGCCGACGCCGTCCATTACGATCGTCAGTACGGGGCCGGCAACGCCGGCGAAGCTGGATTTCTTGAGTTTGCTCATGGTGGTACTCCTTATTTGTGGTTCAATTTTTCACGTTTGGGAAGCTGTGGCTGTGCGCACAGATTCGCTACCTTATATTATAACACATTTTTTGCGATTTTGTCTATATTGTTTGAGAAAATTTTATGGGGGAATGCAGGAGGTGTTAAATGTGGAACACCTCCTGCACCACCTGCCACGCCGAGATGCCTTTCTAAAAAGGCATCTCGCAGAGGAGCGGGGAGGTTTTATCCCCGCCCCTCTTGGAACTCCCCACCCCTGGGGTGCAGGGCGAATACCGCCAAAAGTCGGGCGGTATTCGCGTCGAGGATTTCCTTTGTGTGCAGAGCACACAATTTTGCCTGCGGCAAAACCGGAAACCTCGCGTTTCCGATCGGAAACCGAACGTACAAATTCCTGCCAAACCCAGCGCCGGATGGTGCTTCTTTTACTGGGGCGTTTAGTCGTTGTTTGCACAAAGTTCGTTTTTGACTCTCTTCTATCGCTGAAGATAAAGTGGTATGTTGTCATGCGGTAACCGCTGAAAGAACGCTATTACGGAGGGGGTGTCGGGGGAGGCAACGCCTCCCCTTGACCGTGGCGGTGGAGCAGGAGGTGTGCCGCGCTACACACCTCCTGCGTCATCCTCTTCCTAAATGTAAATTTTACGAAAAACCAACATTCCTGACAAATGTTCAAAATTTATTTATAAATACATGCTATAATGACTATAATTGCGATCTCTTTTCTCAAAAACTCAATGCAGGAGCGTACATATGATTGAAATCAGCCATCTGGTAAAACGGTACGGCACAAAATTCGCCGTGGACGACATCAGCTTTTCTGTCGGTCACGGTGAGATCGTCGGCTTCCTCGGCCCGAACGGCGCGGGCAAAAGCACGACGATGAATATCCTCACCGGCTACCTTTCCTCTACCTCCGGTACGGCAAAGGTCGGCGGTATCGATATTCTCGAAGCACCGTACGAAGCGAAAAAACTGATCGGATTTCTACCCGAACAGCCGCCGCTGTATATCGATATGACCGTCGGGGAGTACCTCAATTTCGTCTACGATCTGAAGAAATGCACCATGAACCGCGAAAAGCATATTGCGGAGGTCATGGAGGTCACAAAGGTTGCCGACGTGAAGGGTCGCCTGATCAAAAATCTGTCCAAGGGCTATAAGCAGAGAGTCGGCATCGCGCAGGCGCTTGTCGGCAATCCGAAGGTGCTCATCTTCGACGAGCCGACGGTCGGTCTTGACCCGAAGCAGATTATCGAGATCCGTAATCTCATCCGCACGCTCGGACAGGATCATACCGTTATCCTCTCCTCGCACATTCTTTCCGAGGTGCAGGCGGTGGCGGATCGGATCGTCATCATCAACCACGGCAAGATCGTCGCGGATGAAAAGACGGAGGACATCACCCGTGTGGTGGAGGACGGACGCCTTTACAGCGTGAAGATCTGCGGTCCGCAAAGAGAGGTGCTTGCCGCCCTCAAGGAGCTGCCCGGTGTCCGCCGTGCCGAAGCGGTTGGAGAGAGAGAGCTTGACAGCTTTACATATCATATCGAAAGCGAGCCGGGTGTCGATGTCCGAAAGCCGCTGTTCTATGCACTCGCACAGCGCGGCTGGGCTATTATCGGGCTTGAGGCGGTCGGTATGTCGCTGGAGGACGTGTTCATGAAGCTTATGGACGAGAACGTCCGCAAGAAAAACGGGAAAGGAAGACAGTGATCCATGCTTGCTATCTATAAGCGCGAGATGCGCGCGTACTTTACCACGCCGATCGGATATATCTTTATCGCCGTGTTCCTGGCGGTGTCCGGCTTCCTTTTCGGCATAACTACCCTGCAGAGCCAGACGTCGGACGTTTCCACTTATTATCAGATTCTGATGTTTGCGTATATTATTCTTATTCCGCTGCTCACAATGAAGACCTTCTGTGAGGAGAGACGTACCCGTACCGAACAGCTTCTGCTCACGGCGCCGGTCTCGCTGACGGGCATGGTGATGGCGAAATTCCTCTCTGCTTTGACGATGTTTGCGTCGACGCTTCTCGTCACTGCGATCTATTTCGTTCCGCTTACCGAGTACGGCGAGCTGAACTGGCCGCGTGCGCTCGGTTCGATGCTTGCTATGTTCCTCATCGGTATGACGTTTATTGCGATCGGCATTTTCGTATCCTCCCTGACGGAGAATCAGTTTGCCGCCGCCGTCGGTACGATCGGTATCCTGTTTGCGCTTCTGATCGTTGCCGCCGTCAATTCGCTGATCGATTCGTACGCCGTGCGCGCCGTCCTCAGCTGGATCTCCATCTACAGCCGTTACGCGTACTTCACCTACGGCATTTTCGATATTGCCGCTGTGGTGTACTACGTTTCGATCTGTGCCGTGTTTTTGTTCCTTTCCGTCCGCGTCTTCGAGAAGAGACGCTGGGCGTGACGGGATGATCTCAGTGTGAAAGAAGGAGTCCCGAAATGAACAAATTTTATACAGCAAAACGCTTCCGCTACGGAAGTGCCGCGACTGCGTTCACGTGCGCGTTCATCGCGGTTGTGATCCTGTTCAACGTCGCATTTACTGCGCTGGCATCGAAATATATGTGGTACATCGATATGACAAAAGAGGAGGTCTTCACCCTCAGTGAGGCTGCGAAGAATCTTCTCGCCGACGTCGATGCTCCGGTCAATATCTACTTTGCGAGCGAGCCGGACGAGCTGATGGAGGGCACGTACAGCCCGTACATGAAGTACATCTATACGACGGCGCTCCAGCTTCAGAACGAGTTTGACAATATCAACGTCGAGTGCAAGGACGTCGTCAAGCACCGCGCGTTCTTTGAGCCGTTCCGTACGACGGCGGCTACGAATATCCAGACGACCTCCGTTGTCGTGGAGTCCGGCGGCGAGGTGCGCGTGTATGCGTATAACGCGTTCTTCTATTACGATGAAACGACGAATCAGCTGTGGGCGTACAACGGCGAGTACAAGCTCGTCTCCGGTATTCTGCAGGTTACGAGCGCGGAGCTTCCAATCGTTTACTTCACGACACAGCACGGCGAGGATCTCGGGGCGGATGCCAACGCGATCCACGCTTTGTTCAAGGATAACGGCTTTGACGTGCGCACGATCGACCTTGCCAGCGAGGAGATTGACGATGACGCGCGTATCGTGGTCATCAACAATCCCGTGTACGATTTCATCGGCGCGGAGGCGGACAGCGAATTCTCCAACGAGATCGCAAAGCTTGACGCGTTTCTCGACCGTCTCGGCTGTCTGATCGTGTTCTCCAGCCCTGATAACGCGGGCAGACTTACGAATCTCTCCGAATTCCTTGAGGAGTGGGGCATCGCCTTTACGCCCAATACGTACGTGAAGGATATGGCGCATTCCGTATCCACCGACGGTACGTCCGTCGTTGCGGCGTACGATGCCGATACGCTCGGCTCCTCCCTCTATAAGGATATCACGAGCAATCTGATCACGCCGCCGAAAACGGTGTCGCCTTATACCACGCCGATCGAGGTTCTGTGGGAGACGGGCGGCGATCTGTCCGGCACGCGCGAGGTTTCGCCGATCCTCAAATCGTACGATACCGCAGTCGCTGTCAAGGACGGTGAGGAGATCGGCTCGGGCGAGTACAACCTCATGACGGTCTCCCGTGAGCTTCGCCTCATCAATAACGATTACTATTCCGCGTATGTCGTCGCGATCGGATCGCCCGATTTTGCCGCGGCAAACTACCTCGTGAGCAACGCGTATGCGAATAACGATATTCTCTCCGCCATTATGCGCGGAACGGGACGTGACAAGATTCTGGCGGACATCCCGCTCAAGGTATTCGACAATACGGAGCTTACGATCACTACGGCACAGGCGAACAACTGGACGGTCGGTCTCGTAACGGTGCTTCCGCTCTTTGCCGCTGCGGTCGGTCTTGTGATTTGGGTTAGGAGAAAGCATTCATGATCGCCAAACAGAAAAAACTGCTTATTGTTTTTGCCGGCATTTTCATTCTGCTCCTCGTCGCGTATCTCGCGTTCATCCGTCCGGCTGTCAATGCCCCGGATGAGGAGACGGTGACGGATCCGCTTGAGACAACGCCCGGCGAATATATGACCCCCGGCGGACAGCTCTTTATGTATCCGCAGATCCCCCGCGCGTCGATGCAGTCCGTTTCTGTGACGAATGAGCACGGCACGTACAAATTCTACCGGGACGCGGACGGCAACTTCCAGATCCGCGGCTTTGAAGGAACGCCGTACGATTCGACGCTGTTTTCCAGCCTTGTGACCTCGGCGGGCTACACGATCACGAAAACGAAGGTCGTGGATAACGCGACGGAGGCGGAGCTGGCCGAGTACGGTCTTGACAATCCGCAGGCAACGTGGACGGTCACGTCTGTCACGGGCGCATCCTATACGGTGCAGGTGGGATACGATCTTCTCACCGGCGGCGGATACTACTGCATGGTGGAGGGACGCCGCAGTGTCTACGTCCTCGGAAACGAGATCGCGCAGACCATGTTTGCGCCGATTGAGACGCTTTGCTCCCCTGTGTTTATTGCGGGTATCAGCCAGAACGATTACTACACCATCGACAATATCGTTCTTCTTGCATACGGCGAGGAGCTTTGCCGAATCACAAGGCTTGATCCGGCACTGCATAAGAATCCGCAGGCGCTCGTCGAGTATAAAATGGACTATCCCGAGGGGTATACCCCGAATGACGGACTGGTCACGGAGATGCTCTACACGTTCACGTCCGTGACAGGTACGTCCGTTGTGAAGATCGGTCCCACGGCGGAGGATGCTGCCGCCTGCGGGCTGACGAATCCTGCATTTACGGTTGGATTTACGTATATGAACGTCCCTGTTCTGCTGTTCTTCAGCGAGCTGCAGGAAAACGGAACGTATAACGTACAGTCTACGCTTTTCCCGCATATGATCGTTGCGGTGGATGCTGCGACTCTGCCGTTCATCAAAACGGATCTTCTTTCGTGGGTGAAGAAGACGGTGTTCAACGATTGGCTCGTTACGCTTGCCGAGATCGAGACCGTCGGATCGGGTGCGGACGTGCTCTTTACGCTCACGCACGGTGTGGCGGAGAACGGCAACGCCACGCTTGACGTCGTTTCCGATACGGGCAAGGTGATCCCGAACGCGGAGGTCAACAACTTCCGCCAGTTCTACAAGACGATGCTCACCATGGAGATCAAGGATACCGTGCCGCTTTCCGATGAGGAGATCGCCGCACTTGCCGTGGAGGAAAACTGTATTCTCACCGTACGGCTGAAAACGGTCGCCGGGGTGGAGAATGTATATCGGTTCTATCCGTACTCGTCTACGGGACGCCGTGCACTGCTGACGGTGAACGGAAACGGTGAATTCTACGTCGAGACCGATCTGGTGAAGAAGATCGCGTCGGATGCGAATAAGGTCCTGAACGATCTGGACGTAGACGCCTACGCAAAAGACTGACAAACAAAATCGCGCCTTGCTTTTCGAGCAGGGCGCGTGCATTTTACGGAGGAAATCATGGGGGAGATCAAGGATAGAATCCCGATTCTGTGGGAGGACGGCGAGATGGTGTTCGCTCTGAAGCCGGCGGGGATCGCATCGCAGTCGCCGGGGATGCCGGAGCGTCTGGCCGCCGAGCTCGGCGTGGAGACGGTGTATCCTGTGCACAGACTTGATAAAGAGGCGTCGGGCGTGATGGTGTACGCGAAAACGAAATCGGCCGCCGCCGCGCTCTCTGCCGCGATTGCGAACGGGGAGATGGAGAAGGAATACCTCGCCATGGTGACGGGCACGCCTGCTCCGGTGGGGGAGATGCGCGATCTTTTGTATCATGATCCGCGTCGGAATAAATCGTTCGTTGTCACCCGTGCCCGTCATGGCGTGCGCGAGGCGATTCTCACCTATGAGGTGATCCGCACGGTGGGAGATCGGTCTCTCGTGAAGGTGCGGCTGGAGACGGGACGTACACATCAGATCCGCGTACAGTTTGCCTCCCGCGGCTATCCGCTGATCGGGGATGCGCGCTACGGCGGCGGCAAGGGTGAGATGCACCTCTTTTCGCATCGGATCACGGTGCGCCATCCGAAGACGGGCGAGCCGGTGACGGTGGAATCGAGACCGGAATGGGGAGACGATGCGGGAGCTTTTTGAAAAAAGCCCCCGCGCCCCCAAAAACTTTTGGAGCAAAATAAGGAAAAGACTGACGTTTGCGCGTCAGTCTTTTTTGCGTTAAATGTATTTTGCTGTCTTGCCCGCACATGTGTCTATCTTGCGTTGGTGTGCGGCAAGACAGGAAAATCGTAGCTGTTTATGCATTCAGTGCATTTGCGCGAATTTCATTTAAGCTGTTGAAAATCAGCAGTGTTCCCGGTTTGTCAACCATAATTGTCCCGGCTCCATAGGGCAGATGAATTATAATGGTGTTGGTAAGGAATCCCTTTTTATAGGAAATTCCGCCGACAGAGTTCCACGGGTACACTTCTACGCCGCGAAGGTTTCCTTTTTGAAAAGCGATATTTCCCTGTGCAACGATCAGACGTTGTGCTGTCAACAGATAGGCGTGAATTCCCTGGCTTTCCAACCCGTGAGAGTTTTGATTACCACAGAAAGCAAACAAAACCTCTTCGTCGGGAAGCAGTGCCTCTACGCCGAGCGGCACATGCTTAGGGGCTTCGCGGCTTCCGATTTTGTGTTCTTTCATAAAAGCGATAATTTCTTCCGTTGTTCTCATTTTATCCTCCGATTTTGTGAATAATAGGAAATGGGCGCTCCTTTAATATTATACTCAATATTTTGAGTATTGTCAAGGGTTTGAGTATGATAAAATAAAAAGGGTGATGTTTTTGATTTCCTATAAACCGTTTTATGAGACACTGTTCAAAAAGGGAATAACGGAGTATTATCTGATTTTTAAGCAAGGTTTTTCGGCAAATACGCTGTATCGGATGAAAAAAGGCGAGGCGATCAGCACAAAGACGCTGGATGCGCTCTGTTATGCGCTGGATTGTGAAGTGGACGATATTATAAAATTTGAAAAAGAATAGCACTTGATTCCGCTCGGAACCAAGTGCTTTTTTTATCTTCTTCTGTTATTCACAATTGACAACAGCCGCAGCATCTGCAATACGGATGCCGTCAGCGCCGCTACATACGTCATTGCCGCCGCGCTCAGTACGCGCCGTGCTCCTTTGATCTCGCCTGCATCCAGCGTGCCCGATTCGGACAGGATTGTGAGCGCGCGGCTGCTCGCGTTGAATTCGACAGGGAGCGTCACCAGCTGGAACAGTACCGCGACCCCGAACAGAATCACACCTGCGTAAGCTACCGAAATGAAATTTTCGGCATATGCCGTTAATAAGATCCCGAGCAGTACCAGCGGTACGGCAAGGCGGGACGAAACGTTCGTGATCGGGATGATCGCCTGCCGGATGCGGATCGGAGCGTATGCCTGCGCGTGCTGGATTGCGTGTCCGCATTCGTGCGCCGCTACGCCGATTGCCGCGATCGAGGTGCTGTCCGCCACACTGTCGGACAGGCGGATTACGTTCGTGCGCGGATCGTAGTGGTCGGTCAGATCCCCCGCGATCCGTTCGATGGAGACGTTTGTGAGCCCCGCTCCGTCCAAAATCCGCCGAGCGATTGCCGTTGCCGTCACACCCGTGTGCGCGTTCACTTTCGCGTATTTGTTGTAGGTCGTCTTTACGCGGATGCTTGCCCACATTGTCAGGATCAGTGCGGGCAGGATATATAATAAATCGAAGTAAATCATGATTCTTTCCTCCTTCGGTATCCGTTAGCATGTGCCGATTCGGTCAAAACATACGTCAGGCGTTCTCCAGAATATCTGCGATCCGTACCGAGGCAAATCCGTCACCGTACGGATTGGAGGCGCGGCTCATTTTTTCGTATTCCGTTTTATCCGTCAGCAGGCGGCGGAAATGCTCGTAGATCACCGATTCATCCGTGCCGACCAGCTTCAAAGTGCCTGCGGCGATGCCCTCCGGACGTTCCGTTGTATCGCGCATGACAAGCACGGGCTTGCCGAGCGACGGCGCTTCCTCCTGGATACCGCCGCTGTCCGTCAGCACAAGATACGCCCGGGCGAGGAAATTGTGAAAATCAAGCACCTCCAGCGGTTCGATGATGTGGATACGGTCGCATCCGCCAAGCTCTGCCGCTGCCGCTTCCCGTACCGCGGGATTCATATGAATCGGATAAATCGCCTTTACGTCCGGGTTCTCATCAATGATGCGGCGGATCGCGCGGAACATGCTGTGCATCGGTGCACCGAGATTCTCGCGGCGGTGTGCCGTGATCAAAATCAGGCGGCTGTCCGATGCCCAATCAATTTCGGCATGTGCATAATTTTCGCACACCGTCGTTTTCAAAGCGTCGATGGCGGTGTTGCCTGTCACGAAAATCGTGGACGGATCGCGCCCCTCGCGTATGAGATTCTGCTTGGCTGCCTCTGTCGGCGCAAAGTTGTACTGTGCCACGATGCTCACTGCCTGCCGGTTGAATTCCTCGGGATAGGGCGAGTAAATGTCGTGCGTGCGCAGTCCTGCCTCCACGTGCCCGACGGGAATCTGCAGATAGAAACACGCCAGTGCCGCGGCAAAGGTAGTTGAGGTATCGCCGTGCACGAGTACGACGTCCGGCTTTTCCGTTTCCAGTACCGCCTTCAGCTTTGTAAGAATCGCCGTCGTTACGTCGAACAGCGTCTGTTTTTCCTTCATTATAGATAGATCGTGATCCGGCACCACGTCAAATGCCCGCAGCACCTGATCGAGCATCTGCCGATGCTGTCCCGTTACGCAGACGACGGTCTGAAGGGAAGGGCGCCGCTTCAACTCCTGTACAAGAGGGCACATTTTGATCGCTTCGGGCCGCGTGCCGAACACGAGCAGGATCTTTTTCATAGTTCCTCCGCTTATTACACGGTTGCCTAAAATTGCGGCTGTGTAATGTATAATAATATTAGGATGGATTTGCTGCAAAAATTATACCATATCTGAGCGGCAAAGTCAAATATTCTGCGTTTGCGGAGCGAAACAGGGGAGAAAACCGCCCAAATATTGCGAAAAAAGGAAATGTTTCAAATAATCGCAATATTAAACCCGCTTTAATATTACACAAACATTACACATTGCGAAAACCTATTGCAATAATTTCCGGGATAGGGTATGATATACACGCGGGGAAATCCCTGAGATTTGCCCGTATAAAAAAATTTTTTTATAAAAAGGAGTACAGAAAAAGATGAAAAAGATTCTTTCTCTGGTCCTTGCGCTGATGATGGTATTCAGCATCGTTCCTGCAGTTTTTGCAGATGACGCTGTCACCACCGCGGCTAAGGATTCCGCTTACCAGGATGCAATCGACTTCCTGGGTCTGATCGGCCTCTATAAGGGAGGCGACGGCCACGCTGATTCCGACGGTGTTACCCGTTGGCAGATGGCTCTGTACGTTGCTCGTGTTCTTACCGGCCGCACCGAAGATGCGTACTGGAAGACCACCGAGAACAACTCCGGCTTCGCAGATGTCGATGAGTACCTCAACGACTCTGAGAGCTACATCGTTGGCGCTGTTAGCTACGCAGCTAACAAGGGCATCATCAACGGTTACGGCGACGGCAACTTCGGTCCTAACGACGGTATCACCTACCGCGACGCTCTGACCATGGTTGTTCGTGCACTCGGTATCACCTACCCGGCTTCCGGTTATCCGTGGAGCTATGTCACCAAGGCTGACGAGCTCGGTCTTATGGATGGCATCACCGGCGTAGGCCAGACTGAGGAAATCTCCCGTGAGGTTGTTGCTCAGATCCTCTACAATGCAGTTAATGCAGACGTAGACGGCAAGACCATCGCTGAGGAAGTATTCGGCGTTGGCGAGATGACCGTTATCATCACCGCTTCCAACAAGGTTGCTTACGAGGGCTCCACCACTGTTCTCCGCGATGGCTTCGTTCAGTTCGCTGCTATCGACGATCAGGGCAACCCCACCGGCGCTAAGTATCACGTTGCAGCTACTGAGTTCGGTCTCACCACTGACAACGCTGAGAACGCAGCAGTTGGTACCAACTATCAGATCGTCTACAAGGACAACTGCGTAGACATCATCGACGCTAAGGCTCTCTGGACCGCTTACGAGAACTTCGCAGCAACCGGCAAGAACGAGATCGTTGTTGACGCTGCTAACAAGACCATCTCTCTCGGCGGTGTTAAGACCAACCTCGTTACCGTTTACACCGATCTCTTCAACACCCAGGGTACGAACAACGTTACCGGTGCTCTTGAGACCAAGGTTTACGGTGAGTCCGGCGTAGGCGCATGGAAGACCATCGGCGCTACCTACTACATGGACGCTCAGGGTTACATCTACCAGATCGCTGACCTCAAGCTCGTTGCTTACTACTTCGCATTCTTTGACACCATCTACGGCTGCAAGGTTGAGACCACCGGTAAGTACACCTACAGTGCACTCTCCGATGCTGACGCTGCAGCAATCCGTGCTGACCTGACCGCTACCGCAAACGGCTTCGCTCAGGTTACCAACTTCGCTTCTCTGAAGGACAGCGCTTACACCAAGGTTGTCGCTTCTGACAGCAACAACGATGGCACGTACGATCGCGCAATCGTTAAGGACTTCCAGTTCGGTTACCTTGATTGGGCATCTGACAAGAAGACCTTCACCATCGCTACCGCTAACGGCCTGAACTCTCTCGCTGCTGGCGCTACCTACACCACGGCTAACTACCGCTTCACCGGTCTTACCCCCGCTGCAGATGCATTCGTTATCTACTATGTTGACGATGTCAACAAGGAGATCGACATCTGGGTTGAGGTTAAGGCTTACGCAGAGGGTGCAACCACCTACTTTGCAAACGCATACATCCTTGGCTTCTCCGTTGCAAGCAACGTTATCTACATGAACGACACCAAGTCTCAGAGATTTGACATGCCCTTCGGCTATGCAGACTTGAACGGTGCTCCCATGAAGGCATTCACCACCGGTGCAAATGCAAACGTTGCTCTGAACCAGGCTCTTATCGACCTGCTTCTCGCTAACCAGAACGCATACGTTACCTACGTTGTAGTTGACGGCAAGCTCGTTTACTTCACCAGTGCTGCTCAGACCAACGATTACGTTGTAATCGAGAAGTTCACCAGCATCACGAAGGACAGCATCATTGCTCACGCATACAGCACCGTTACCGACGAGTACGCTGATATCCAGATCGCTGAGTTCAACGGCTGGAACATCGGTGGCTTCGAGTGGAACGAGATGTGGCAGAAGCTCGTTTGGGAAGGCATCCTCTCCGGTAACGTCCCGAACGCTAACGACGTTCTCGCTACTCTCCTCCCGGTTAAGGCTAACCAGCTCTACAAGGTTGTTTACCAGAACAATGGCGCATACAACCTCCGCCCTGTAACCGCAGCTGATGCAATCGCTACCCCGAACGGTGTTCATGTAATCAAGGAGAAGATCCACTGGTTCAAGGACGGCGTTCTCATCAACAACAACGCTCAGTTCGATCCGGCTAACAACGCAGGCAAGTACGTTGCTACTTCCAGCGCTCACAACTGGCTCGTACTCCAGGCTCCTGTTGATGCAGCTACCGGCGCTTACGACCTCACCGCTATCGAGAAGGTTTACGTTGTTCCGGGCAAGATCGCTGATATGATCATCCCGCACTTCGAGCTCTACAAGAGCGCTGACAACGACTTCGTTCTCGTTGCTACCGAGGCAGAGCTTGCTGACTTCATCCGCAGCCAGACTGTTGGCTCCGATGTAAGCTTCGTATACTACACCAAGTACGATCTGTACGGTAACGACCACAACAACGCATGGGCTGACCAGGCTGTTGATGCTCACTACTACTACAGATGGATGCGCGATGTAGCTACCGGCAACTTCACGCTCGTTAAGATCAACGTTGCTGAGTACGCAGCTATCATCGCTGAGCTCAACAAGGTTGACGCTGCTCAGGCTCCGGCTAACGCAGTTGTTCTCCAGCTGAACGATGGCGTTCTGTCTCTCGCTAACGGTGCTCTTCCGGTTGTTACCATTGGCGACGTTGCAGTACAGCTCGACAAGGCTAACGCATACGACAACTATGCAGTTGGCACTATGGACGCTGCTGACCTCGTAGCTGAGGTTGGTGACTTCCTTGATGAGGAAGTTTGCGGCATGGACGAGTACGTTTCCGTTCAGGACTACTTCGGCATCGCAAACATCACCTTCATCGGTGTTGATGCAAACGGTAAGTACGTGAAGCTCACCGGCGACAAGCTCGGCGCTGCATTCACCGGTACCGTTGACGCTCACCTCTTCTGGGATGACGGTGCATCCACTGCAGTCGTTTACGTCGACTAATATTGCACTGAATCCTGTTTCGAAAACTGAATAAGTGATCGAACGTAGGGGATATGGAGAAATCCATATCCCCTATTTGTTTGGCGGCGGATGTAATCCGCCGCTTTTTTGTCATAGAACGGTGCCCTGCGTCATATCCTTTAGTAAATTCAAATCGGACAAGAAAGGATACGAATCTTA
Source organism: Clostridia bacterium (assembly GCA_017466375.1). Classification (GTDB taxonomy): domain Bacteria; phylum Bacillota; class Clostridia; order Oscillospirales; family CAG-272; genus SIG701. The sequence goes on from JAFTUH010000037.1 coordinate 30,816, forward strand.
TGGAGAAAATGGATCAGACAAATCATACGAGGGAGGAGGCAGTGCTTCGCGCGGTCGCTTATCACGCTACGCAGTCGCACGAGGCGTCGGAGGAATACCTTCTGCCGGATTATATGCCGGCGGTGCGCCGCGTGATCTCTGTGCAGGCAACGGTTTTGCCGGAAACGCGCTTTTTGAACGGCAAAGCGCTGGAGTTCGGCGGAACGCTTGCGTACTCGATTCTCTACATAGGGGATGGCGGTGAGATATACTGCGCGCCGCTGACGTCGGAGTATTCCGCATCCGTGTCGCTCGGAGAGAATGCGGCGGTCGATGCCGCTGCGTTTGGAATCGATACGACGGTGGAGAATGTGTCATGCCGTGTGACAGCGCCCAGACGGATGACGGTGAAATGCCGTCTTCGCTCGCAGATCACGTATCTCCATCCGCGCAGTGTTGCGGATAAACTGCAGGAGGGGACGGGTGCGCGCCTCACCACGGCGGATGAACTTGCGGTAGAACGGCTGATTGAGGAAGCGGATGATACGGTGCTCTCGCGCGGTGAGCTGACGGCTTCCGTAGGCGGCACGCTTTCCGATGCGGGAAAAGTAATTGCCTGCCGCGGAGCTGTTCGCGTGGAGGAAACCACAGCGGAGGAGGGGTGTGTGAAGGTCCGCGGCGACGTGCTTTTGCATGTGATCTTCCTTTCCCCTGACGGGAAATACGTTGCGTCGGAAGCGAAGGCACCCTTCAGCGAATCGGTGACAGTACCCGGTGCGGTTTTGGGCAGTCCGTCGCGTGCGTGGGGCAGAGCCGCCTCGGTGAGCGTTACCCCCGGGGAGGAGGGCTGTACGTGGGAGATCGAATTTGATCTGGAAGCGGAATGCGCACAGCCGTGCAAATGTGCGTATACGGCAGATCTGTTTTCCACTGACTGTGCCAGCGAAACTGTGACGGCGGAGACGGATAGCTTGTGCCTTCTGCGATGCGGACAGGGGGCTCTCACGGTATCCGGCGAGGGCGGCAGACAGAGTAAAGCGCTCCCTGAAGAGACCGTGCTGGATGCGTATGCTTCCTGTGCGGCTGAGCGTCTCGAAGTACAAAAAGGGAAGCTTTGTCTCACCGGTACCTGCACGGTCACGACCCTCATTCTGCAGGATGGGGATATTGTCAGCGAGGAAACCGTACTTCCGCTGAAATATGAGTGGGATGTTCCCGCCTCACCTGACGGAGGGGAGCTTCTGTGGAGATGCAGTACGGATCCGGTATCGGTTTCCGTGCGCGCTGAGGGGGAGAAGCTGAATATCCACGCGGATGCGGCACTCAGCATTTGTGCGATGCAGCGGGGGCGTATTCGATTTGTGGAGAGTGCGGTTCTGAATAAATCCGCACGCCGCAAATCGGATGACGGATGTATCCGCGTTTGCTATCCGGATGCAGGTGAGCCGTTGTGGGAGATCGCTAAGCGGTACGGCGTGTCGCGCCAGACGATCCGCATGGAGAACGGATTGCCGGAGGGGGAGACGGTGAGCGACGGTGCGCCGATCCTTCTATAAAAAAACACGGGGCCAATCGGTCCCGTGTTTTATTTATGAGAGATCAGTGAGGCAGGCAAGCCGCACCGATGATGCCGGCGTCATTGCCAAGCTCAGCGACGCGGATCACCGTCTTCGGGTCGTGATCCTTCGTGTAAATTTCCTTGTAGATACGATCATTGATCGGGTTGAGCAGGAAATCGCCCTCGTAGCAGATGCCGCCGCCCAATGTCAGCACTTCAGGCTGGAAGATGTTAATGATGTTCGCCAGTCCCTCGACGAGATGATCGATATAAGAGGCAACCACCTCGCGCCCTGCTTCATCCCCGGCGCGTGCTGCCTGGAATGCGGTCTTGCCGGAGATTTTTTCCGGATCCCCGCCGCAGAGCGATTCGATCTGTGTCACGCGTCCTGCTGCCCGGCATTCGGCGAGCTTCTCGCGCGTCGTTTTGATAAGACCGGTAGCGGAGCTATAGCACTCCCAGCATCCGTGCCTGCCGCAGGAGCAGGGGCGCCCGTTCTTCTCGATTACGATATGACCGAGCTCGGCGCCTGCGAAATTAAAGCCGGAGTACGCCTCACCGTCCACGACGACACCGCCTCCAACGCCTGTTCCGAGCGTAATCATGACGGAGTACCGTGTACCCTTTGCGGCACCTGCAGCTGCCTCGGCGATCGCAGCGGCGTTTGCATCGTTTTCGATGGCGACACGCTTTCCGTCCAAGAGGGAGGAGAGCTTGTCCACGAGCGGATACATAACAAAGGAGGGAAGGTTGCAAGACGTCTCTATGCATCCGGTCGCGCGGTTTGCAACGCCGGGTGCGGCTACCCCGATAAAGTCGATTTGCTCAAGCGGGAGCGATGCGTCATTGCAAAGCTTACGGCAGAGCGCGGCCATGTCGGCGGTGATTGCATCGGCGTCACGCAGGCGTTCGGTAGGAATGCTTGCCTTACAAAGGATGTGATGGTTGTTATCCACAATACCGGCGGCAATATTCGTGCCGCCAAGATCAATTCCAATTGCGTACATATTGAGTACCTTTCTGTGTGAATCTGATACGTCTATTATATAGGTTTTCGTCTCGTTTGTCAACAGGAAGTCACGGGTGCGCAACATAACACAAGATTGGAATAAAAAGGATAGTGCACCATTTAACTGGTATTAATGGTCGAAAATGGGTTGGAAAACACCGTTTTTGACAAAGTTTGTGCAGTTTGCCCATGTGTAGAAAAAACTCCTTAAAAATTGTGCAAGATGACGAACGCCTGCTTGGTGAACTGTAAAAAGACTGTCGGACGGATGTGTGAGAATTGTTGTTTTTTGAGTAAGCGGTATTTACCCGTGGTGTCCTTTGACCCGTCACATTGCCAAAAATGCAAGCTATTGCGCCACAAATCATGCTGTTAATTCCCCACCGGATTCACAAAAGGTAAAAACAGCTTACCAAGCGGTGTGTGGCAAACTGTACCAAAAAGCGCCCGGCCCTCTGTGCAAAATGCCGATTTCTTACACACACGCCGAACGTTGCGCCGGGGGCGTCAATACGGCGAAATTTGTGCGCTGTGGCTTGCTTGACAATTTTCGGGCAATATGGTATGATAAGTGCACATAAATATCGGTAGATTTATGCTTCTGCCGCTGTTTTATATGCAGTTTTTCTGTCGGATGCCGCCTGGCAGCCGGCTGTGAGACTGCGCGCTTTCTTCGCCTGAGACGGTATTGCTTTTCCAAATACTACATATTTATTTATAGTATTTTGTCAGTGCTGCCCGATCGGCGTACCAAACCCGGAGTTACGGTTCGGCGATTCCGGGTCGGAGGTCGGTTTTCCGACCCGCTTTTATCGCCGAAACCAAAATTAGCAGGAGGAAGGTTCCAATGAGAAGAAACCACACCAAGCGACTGATGGCTTTTGTGCTGTCGCTGCTTATGCTGTCCGGCTGTATTGTTCCCACTTTCGCAGCCGATGATTCTTCCGACGGGAAGGGCAGTGTTGCAACGACAACTCTGAAGGAAATCAGTGCTACCTTGAACGCGATCTCGTACGATACGTATCGCACAAGGTATCCCGATGCCAAAAAGGCAACGGAGACTGTAGAAATCGACATCGCGGACTATATCGCTGACGCTACGACGGCAGAGGTAGAGCTCCTTTCGAATGTCGCTGATGACTACGGTACCACTATGCCCAAGGCTGTTTATATCGGTGATGAGGGAAAGGTCACGTGGCCCGTGACGATTCCCGAGACCGCTCTGTACGCAGTCGAGATCACGTATACGTCCGAGTCCGATAAGACGAACTCGATCGAGCGCGTGTTCTATATTGATGACGTCGTTCCGTTCGGCGAAGCACGTTATCTGCGCCTCACAAAGACGTGGGAGCATCAGTATGACGAGTCGACCGGTCGCTTCACGTTTGATGCAATCGGCAACGAGCTGCGTCCGAGTACCAATGTGTATAAGAGATGGACTACGCAGAAGTTCGTAGACTCCAATACATATTATGCGACTCCGTTTGAGTTCTACTTCGAGAAGGGCGAGACCACTATTGCACTCGAGGGCGTCCGTGAGGATGTTGTGATCGGTTCGATCCGCCTCGTGCCGTACGATGAGCTGCCCACCTATGAAGAGATGCTCGCTGCGTATGCACAGAAGGGATATACCGAGGGTACGGATCAGATCTATCTCGCGGCTGAGATGCCGAGCGCCGTTTCCGATTACACCATCTATCCGGTGTATGACAGAACGTCCGCGATCTCCGAGCCCCAGCATGCAACGCTTCTGTACCGCAACACGATCGGTGCGGAGAAGTGGGCGAGCATGGGTCAGTGGATCGAGTACGAGTTCGAGATCACGAACGCCGGTCTTTATACGATCGATCTGCGCTTCAAGCAGTCCGATCTCGCCGGTCTGTATACGTCCCGTAAGCTGACGATCGACGGTGAGACGCCGTTCGCAGAGTGTAACTACCTCCGCTTCTCGTACGATACCGATTGGCAGGTCGCATCCCTGACGGACGGTATCCACGATACGCTGCAGTTCTATTTTGAACCCGGCAAGCACACTATCCGCCTCGAGGTTACCCTCGGTGAGATGGGTGACATCGTTCGCCGCGTTTCCGAGTCTCTGGACAGCATCAATAAGTCCTACCTCGAGATTCTGAAGCTGACCGGCTCCAACCCCGACCAGTACCGTGACTACGGCTTCGCCCGCGTCATGCCCGATACGATCGAGAACATGATTCTCGAGAGCATCAACCTCAACGAGATTATTGATTACCTCGAGAGCATGAACGGCGTAAAGAGCCAGCACTCCGCAACGCTTGAGCAGATCGCGATTCTGCTTGAGAAGATGGGTACGGACGAGGATGAAATCGCTAAGAACCTTACCAACCTCAAAAACCATATCGGTACGATGGGTACCTGGGTGTCCAACGTAACGACGCAGCCGCTCGAGATCGACTACATTCTCGTGCAGGGCGAATCCGTCGCACTTCCGAAGGCAAACGCAGGCTTCTTCCAGAGCATCTGGTATGAATTGAAGATGTTCTTCGGCAGCTTCTATGCCGATTATAACTCCCTCGGCGGAAACGGTGAGGACGGCGAGCAGGCAATTAACGCGTCCGTTACGGCATGGGTTGCTACCGGTCGTGACCAGGCGCAGATCATGCGCAGCCTCGTTGACGATAAGTTCACGCCCAATACCGGCATCGCAGTCGAGCTGAAGCTCGTAGCCGGCGGTACGCTCCTTCCGTCCATTCTGGCAGGCGTCGGTCCTGACGTTGCCCTTGACGGCTCCGGTGCGGACCCGATCCAGTACGCGATCCGCGGTGCGGCACTTGACCTCGACCAGTTCAATACGACCGGCGATCCCGAAGGACGCTTCGCGTACTCCTCGTTTGAGCAGGTCGCTTCCCGTTTCACGGAGGCGGCTCTGATTCCGCTTTCTCTCTACGGCAAGACCTACGGTCTGCCCGAGACGCAGAACTTCTGCATGATGTTCTACCGCAAGGATATCCTAGCTGACCTCGGCCTGGAGGTTCCGAAGACGTGGGATGAGCTGATGGCCATGATCCCGATTCTCCAGTTCAACAACATGGAAATCGGTCTGCCGAACAACTACCAGATCTTCATGTACCAGATGGGCGGCGAGCTTTGGGCGGACGACGGTATGAGAATCAACCTTGATTCCAATATCGCACTCGAGGCGTTTGAGGACATGTGTAATATGTTTACACAGTACTCCCTGCCGTATTCGTACTCTTTCCCGAACCGTTTCAAAACCGGTGAGATGCCGATCGGTATCATCGACTATACCACGTATAACCAGATGATCCTGTTCGCAACGGAAATCGCAGGTCTGTGGGAAATGGTTCCGATCCCCGGTATGGTGGATGAGGACGGAAACATCAACAACGTTGCTGTTTCGACCGTTACCTCTATCGTTCTTCCGGCAGGTACCCGCGACAAGCATGCCGCATGGGCCCTGATGGATTGGTGGGTTGATACCGAATTCCAGGTTGACTACTCCAACGAGCTCGTAGCAGTCCTCGGTCCGGCAGCAAAGAACGCTACCGCAAACCGTGAGGCACTCGAGGAGCTCCCGTGGTCCTCCAGCGAGTTCTACAACATCGACCTCCAGATGAACAACCTCACCGCAATTACCGCATACCCCGGCAGCTACATTATTGCCCGTTATACGAACTTCGCATTCCTCGATGCGTATAACGACTTGGCAGACCCGGTTGATTCGCTCCTTAATTATATTAACGCGATCAATAAAGAAGTCACCCGTAAGCGTGCGGAGTTCGACTACGAAACCCTTGAAGTCGGTCAGACGCTCGCCGAGAAGCGCTCGAATCAGGCACTTGAACTGATGGAGACGCTCGACGGCTATGCCGACGCCAAAGCAGCAGCGCGTGCGGCGATCGAAGCCGAGGACGCAGCCGCATTGTACGCGGCAGCCGCTGCATTCGGCAGTGCTGATGAGACGGCAGCTACGATTGCCGGCTATCTGAAGGACGCCGCAAACGCATACGAGACCTACGCACTTTACGAATAAGCGAAATCAGCGGACGGCGGACACCGTTCTGCCGTCCCCCCGCTGAAACATTCTGATTAAGGAGAAAATGCAATGTCTAAGAAATCTGATGCACAAGTCGTTGCGCGCAAAGACATAACAAAAGCGCAGTGGACATGGATGCAGATGAAGCGCTATAAAGTTGCGTATCTGATGATCGCACCGTTTATGCTGATTTTCTTCATCTTTACGGTCATCCCCGTCATTGCGTCTCTGGCGCTCAGCTTTACGTCGTTTAACATGCTGCAGATGCCGAAGTTCCTCTTCCTCGACAACTATATCACTCTGTTTTTGGATGATGATCTGTGGGTAACCGCACTGAAAAACACGCTCATTTTTGCCGCCGTCGTCGGACCGGTATCCTATATCCTGTCCTTCCTCGTCGCGTGGTTTATCAATGAGCTCTCTCCGAGAATCCGTGCCGTTGTTACGCTGATCTTCTACGCACCGTCCATTTCCGGTAACGCATACCTGATCTGGCAGACGCTGTTCTCCAGCGACGCACAGGGTTGGGTCAACGGTAAACTCCTTGACTGGGGCTTTATCGATACACCGGTTCTGTGGTTCCAGGATGAACGGTACGTTATGGCACTTTGTATCATCGTTGCTCTGTGGATGTCCCTCGGTACCTCGTTCCTTTCCTTTATCGCAGGTCTTCAGGGTATCAACGTCAGCCTCTTTGAGGCAGCCGCCGTTGACGGTCTGAAGAACCGTTGGCAGGAGCTTTGGTACGTCACGCTGCCTTCCATGAAGCCGCAGCTGATGTTCGGTGCAATCATGGCGATCACCGGTGCGTTCAGCTTCGGTGCCGTCGTTACCGCACTGGCAGGTAACCCCTCCGTCAACTACGCCGCGTATACGATCCAGCATCACCTGGATGAGTATCAGGGCGTACGCTGGGAGGTCGGTTACTCGTCCGCAATCTCGTTCGTAATGTTCCTTATGATGGTCGGCTCGAATATGGCGGTCACCAAGCTGCTTGCAAAGGTAGGTCAGTGATATGGCAAAGAAATTAAGAACAAGAAAACACCGCGTCGTCCTCAACCGAAGTGTTGGCGGCGACATGGGTATCACGGTCGTCCTTGCCATCTTCGGCGCATTCATGTTCCTCCCCATGCTGTATACCGTCATGAACGCCCTCAAGCCGATGGATGAACTTTGGATCTTCCCGCCCCGCTTCTACGTTGTCCGCCCCACGCTGGACAACTTCAAGGAGCTGTTTGCACTCATGAGTGACTCGTGGGTTCCGTTCTCCCGTTACATCTTCAATACGGTGTTTATCTCCGTAACCGGTACGGCAGGCAACCTTCTCCTCTCCTCTATGGCAGCGTACGCGCTCGCTAAGATCCCGTTCCCGGGCTCTCAGCCGATCTTTAAGCTCGTCCGCTTTGCGCTTATGTTTACGCCTACCGTTACTGCAATCGCGAACTTCATTACGATGTCCGCACTCCGCTGGGTCGATACGTACTGGGCACTTATTATTCCTGCCTGCGCTACGTCGCTCGGTCTGTACCTCATGAAGCAGTTCATGGATTCCAACGTCTCCGCCGAGGTTCTCGAGAGTGCCCGTCTTGACGGCGCAACCGAGTTCAAGACGTTCTGGGTTATCGCCATGCCGATGGTTAAGCCCGCTTGGCTGACGCTGATTATCTACTGCTTCCAGGGTCTTTGGAATGCAGGCGCATCCATCTACATCTACAGTGAGGAGCTCAAGTCTCTGAACTACGCAATCAGCCAGATTACGGCAGGCGGTGTTGCCCGTGCAGGTGCAGCCGCAGCCGCAACGGTTATCATGATGGCAGTTCCGATTCTCGTCTTCGTTATTACGCAGAGTAATATCATCGAGACGATGGGCTCCAGCGGTATGAAGGACTAAGGAGGTATTGAAAATGAAAAAGCTTTCACGCATTCTTGTGTCCGTCATTTCGCTTCTGATCCTCCTGACGACTGTCGTCGGTGCGGCTACTCCGTATGCGACGTATACGTATTCCTCCTCGGAGTTCGTTCTGAATTCCCCCGCGGCATACGTTCCGGACAGAATCGTTGATTCCAACTATATCGGTCTGTCCACACCCCTCGGCGACCCCCGCGATTTGTTCGTGGCACCGGATCAGACGGTGTATATCGCCGATGCAACCAATAACCGTATCGTTTGCATGGACCGCTATTTCAAACTCCAGTTTGAGATCAGCAAGTTCAACAACGAGCAGGGCGTTCCGGATACCCTTTCCGAGCCGTCCGGCGTCTTCGTAAACGATAAGTACATCTACGTCTGCGACTCGAACAATAACCGTATCATCATGTTTACGCGCGACGGTGAGTTCCACAAGGTTATCCCCGCGCCGGTCAGTGCTCTGTTTGATGAGGGTGCTATCTATAAGCCGGTCGCCTGCGCCGTTGACGAATACGGACGGCTGTTCATCGTCTCCTCCACGACTTATCAGGGTATTATCGTCATGAGTGAGGACGGCGGTTTCCACGGCTTTATCGGTGCAACGCAGGTTCAGATCTCCGCGCTCGAGATCCTCTGGAGAAACTTCCAGACGAAGGAGCAGAGAGAGTACTCCTCCAAGTACGTCTCCACGGAGTTCAACAATATCTCCATTGATAAGGATAACTTCATCTACGTAACGACCTCCTCGATCTCCGAATCTGCGCAGCAGGCAACGATCAAGTCCAAGGACGGCACCAACGCTCCCGTTAAGAAGCTCAACGCTTCCGGCGCGGACGTTATGAGACGTAACGGCTTCTTCGCTCCGCACGGTGAGGTTAAGGTTTCGCAGTCTACGCTCGATCCGATCACCGGTCCCTCCAAGATTGTGGATGCCGCAGTCGGTCCGGAGGGAACGTGGTCCATCATCGACGAGAAGCGTTCCAAGGTCTATACGTACGATAAGGACGGCAGCCTGCTCTTCATCTTCGGTGACGGCGGCGTTCAGTTCGGTAATATCGACAGCGTAAAGGCAATCGCTTATCAGGGATCGAATATCCTGCTCCTCGATAAGGGTATGGATAAGAAGAGCATCACGGTCTACCGCCGCACGGAATACGGCGATCTCCTGCTCGGAGCTCTTGAGCATCAGAACAACCGTATCTACGACGTCGCAATCGATGACTGGACGGCCATTCTGAAGCATAACAACAACTACGATGCCGCTTATATCGGTATCGGTAAGGCACTCTACCGCGGCGGTCAGTACGAGGAAGCTATGGAGTACTACCGCTACGCATACGAGACGGAGAACTACTCCCTCGCATATCAGGAAATCCGTAAGGAATTCCTCGCGAAGTGGATCGTTCCCGTGATTCTCGGCATCGTTGCCATCTTCGTTCTAATCGGTAAATTCTTCGGATATGCCGCTAAGATCAATAAGAAGGCACAGCTGAAGGTCGGACGCAAATCCCTTAAGGAGGAGATGCTGTATCCGTTCCACCTGATCTTCCATCCGTTCGACGGATTCTGGGATTTGAAGCACGAAAAGCGCGGCTCCGTCCGCAGTGCATTCCTGATTCTCGTGATCACGATCGCATCGTTTGCTTATCAGGCAGTCGGTACCGGTTATATCTTCAACCCGAAGGATAACGGCGGTCTCAGCATCATTATGACTGCGGTTTCTATCCTCATGCCGCTGTTCCTCTGGTGTATCGCAAACTGGTGTCTCACCACGCTGTTTGAGGGTGAAGGCAGCTTTAAGGATATCTTCGTGGCGTCCTGCTACGCTCTGACTCCTCTGCCGCTTTTGACCATTCCGGCTGTTCTCCTCTCGAACGTTCTTACGTTCAATGAGGGTCAGATTATCACGCTTCTCTCGGCAATCTCGTTTGTCTGGATGGGCGCGCTCATCTTCGTCGGTATGATGGTCACGCACGACTACTCCATGTTCAAGAGCATCCTCACGAGCATCGGTACGATCGTCGGTGCGGTCTTCATCATGTTCCTTGCCGTCCTCTTTACGAGCCTTCTCGCAAAGATGGTCAGCTTCGTATCCAGCATTATTGTGGAAATCAACTACCGAATGTAAATAGGGAAAGGAGAATATATGAATATGAAAAGAATAGTATGTGCCCTTCTGTCCCTGCTTATGGCATTCGGTGTGTTTGTTCCGTCCGCAATCGAGCCTGTTTCCGCCGCTTGGGAGGATAAGGTCGATGAAGACGGCAATCCGATCATTGACTACTTCAATGCGGAGTACGATTCGCCGAAGGAAAAACTGGCGGACATGGTCCTCGTTAAGGAACAGAGCGGACATCAGATCTGGTTTGAGGAGTTCACCGGTGAGATCGCATACGTCGATCTTGCCAGCGGACAGATTCTGTTCTCAAACCCGTGGGATGTCGCCCAGACTTATAACAAGGCATCCAAAAACACGAAGCCCGAGCTTCTGTCTCAGATTCTGATTTCTTACGTCGATAACGGTCAGACCAAGTACATGAACAGCTATAACGATGCTGCTCTGCGCGGTCAGATCCAGATGAAGAATATCAAAAACGGTATTCGTGTAGAGTATACGATCGGTGAGGAGCAGACGATCCGTCTCGTTCCCCGTATGATCGAAAGATCCCGCTTTGAGGAGCTGATCCGCGATCAGATCACCGATGAGTGGATCCGTAATAAGGTTACCTCGTACTTCTCTGCAAAGTTCTCCTCTACTGAGAATATCAGTAAGCGTGCGCTTCTGGAGATGCAGCTGAAGTACCCGATCACCAAGGAGATCGATATCTACGTTTGTAAGCAGGATATCTCCGCGCGTGAGCTGAAGCAGCTCGAGGGCTACATCAAGACCTATTGTACCACCTACACGTACGAGGATCTCGATGCAGACCACGCGCAGTGCGGCTACGTCGGCTCCGATGCAGCTCCGCCGCTGTTCAAGATGGCAATCGAGTATACCATCACCGCTGACGGTGACCTGCAGGCAAGCCTTCCCGCAAACGGTATCCGTTTCGACGAGTCTGTTTACAAGCTCGGCGATATCACGCTCCTGCCGTACATGGGCGCAGGTGCAAATGAGTACAACGGCTATACGTTCGTTCCGGACGGAAGCGGTGCTCTCGTCCGCTATGAGGACGTTAAGGGTCTGGTGTACAACATCTACGGCCAGCTCTACGGCGTCGACTACGCATACCACACGATCTCCAACCAGCATACGGAGGTCATGCGCTGGCCGGTATTCGGCAACGTCACGAACATGGAATTCCCGTATACCGGTAAGGTTACGGTTGTCGTCAAAGATGAGTATATCGACGAGAACGGCAACGTGGTTCCCGCTGTGACGAAGGAAGTCACCCAGCGTATGGTCCGTGTCGAGGATATGGGCGTGTTCGGTATCATTACCCAGGGCGAATCCCTGGCAACGCTTGTCAGCGCACACGGCGGTGCGCTCCATGCATTCAATACGGTGCATGCAAAGTTCACCCCCCGTCCGAGCGATAAGTACAACCTCTCTGAATCCATGAGCACGGCAGAGGCAAACGCTACGTGGACCGTTGAGTCCGACCGTAAGTATACGGGACGTATCACGGTTCTCTATAAGATGCTCACCGATGCTCAGGTTGCTGAGCAGAAGAAGCTGACGGATTACTATTCCGCCGACTATATGGGCATGGTCAATGCGTACCGCGATTACCTCTACGGCAACGGCACGCTTACCACGCTTGCCGATACGACGGACGATATTCCGCTGTATCTCGAAGTGTTCGGTTCCATGGAGACGACGGAGCGCCGCTTCTCCTTCCCGGTAACGGTAGATACGCCTCTGACGACGTTCGAGGACATCAAGACGATGCACAAGGAACTCACCGAGTCCGGTGTCGGCAGACTGAATTTCCGTCTTATCGGATTTGCGAACGGCGGTATGAACGCTACGGTTCCGTATAAACTGAACTGGGTTGACGTTCTCGGCGGTGCCGACGGCTTTGCCGATATCGTCAAATACGCTTCTGAGAACGGCATCGGCCTCTATCCCGATTTCGATTTCGCATACGTTACGAGAACGGAACTCGGCGACGGTATGAGCCTTAGAAAGTATGCGGTTAAGACGATCGACGACCGTTATACCTCCAGAAGAACGTACGACGCCGCTACGCAGACGTTTACGAGCAACTTCTCGCTCTGTATCTCCCCGTCCGCGTATGAGCATTTCTACAACAAGTTCACCAAGAACTATCAGAAGTACAATCCTGTGGGCATTTCCGTATCCACGCTCGGTACGGAGCTCAACTCCGACTTTGATGAGGATGAGCCGTACAACCGCGAGGACTCCAAGAACTTCACGGTGGAGATCCTCGAGCGTATCGATAAGGAATACGCAAGCGTGATGGCGGACGGCGGTAACGCATACACTCTGCCGTACGTCGATCATATCATGAATATGTCCATGGACAGTTCGAACTACCTCAAGGCAAGCCAGGCTATTCCGTTTATGGGAATGGTGCTGCACGGTGCCAAGTACTTCGCCGGTACGCCGATCAATATGGAGGGCGACGTTGACTCCGCTATCCTCAAAGCGATCGAGAACGGTGCCGGACTCTACTTCACACTCTCTTATCAGAACACCAACAAGCTGAAGGAAAGCAAGGAGCTCAGCCAGTATTACTCCGTTTCTTACGAAATCTGGAAAGAGGAACTGATCGAGCACTACAACACGCTGAATGAGGCAATTGGTGATCTGCAGACCTCTCTGATTATCGATCACGAGTTCATCTACGGTGAGCGTATCCCGGATGCAGATGAGCTGGCAGCCGATGAAGAGGCGGCAAGACTCGAGGCGGAGGCTAAGGCTGAGGCTGAGGCGATCGCCAAAGAGAAGGAAGAGCGTGCGCAGAAGTATGAAGAGATGCACGCAGCTCTTGCCGACGGTGACGACACCGCAGAGGATGATAAGACACCCGCATCCAAGGATACTGCGACGGAAGATGAAACAGAAGACGCAGCTGAAGAAGAAGCAGAGGCAGAGGCACCGACTCTTCTCGGTGACTATGAGGCAACCAAGTATACGACGACGCTCGGTTCGATCGTTGCCGTTACGTATGATGCCGGCGTTACCTTCCTTCTCAACTATAACTCCTTTGATGTAACGGTTCAGTACAACGGTCAGACTTATACACTTGCCGCACTCGGATTTGTGCGGATCGACTGAGAAAGGGGAGTGCAGACATGAGTACAAAAGTGAAAAACAGCGATCTTCTCGGCGCATCTGCCAAGAAGAAGAAACGCAGTGCCTCCCTTGACGTGCGTAAAGCACGCGCAGGATGGTGGTTCGTCCTTCCGTTCGTGATCGGCTTTATCATTCTCTACCTGCCGATCATCTTCGACTCCATTAAGTACAGCTTCCATGAAATCCGAATCATCCGAGGCGGCGGTTACCGCCTCGAGTGGGTCGGCTGGAACAACTATTACAACGCACTCTTTAAGGATCCCGGTTTCGTACAGACGCTTGTCAGCGGTCTGAAACAGCTGGTGCTTGACGTTCCTGCTATCGTTATCTTCTCGCTGTTCGTTGCCATTCTTCTGAACGGCAAGATCGCAGGACGTGCGGCGTTCCGTGCCATCTTCTTCATTCCCGTTCTTCTGACGACCGGTCTCGCCGCTGAGATTGACCAGCAGAACATTCTGCAGCAGTATCAGTCGGCGGGCGGTATGGATGACGGTAGCGGTAACAGCTCCGTTACGGAGATCGTCTCTGTTATGGACGTACAGTCGCTGTTCTCTAACATGATGGTCGGTAAAGAGCTCGTGCAGTATGTCGTTGATCTTGTCAACAACATCTTCAACATCATCAACCGTTCCGGTGTACAGATGCTGATCTTCCTTTCGGGACTTCAGTCTATCTCTCCGGCAATCTACGAGTCCTGCTCCATCGACGGTGCATCCGGTTGGGAGACCTTCTGGAAGATCACGCTGCCGATGGTCAGCCCGATGATCCTCGTAAACGCAATCTACACGATCATCGACTCGTTCACGTCGTCGAGCAATAAAGTCATGGAGTACATTAATAACGTATATCAGGGAGCGACCGGTGACGGTAAGGTGCTCTCCTCGGCCATGTCGTGGATGTACTTCCTCATCGTTATCGCAGCGATCGGTCTGGTAGCCGCACTGCTCAGCGCATTCGTCTTCTACCAGAGAAGAGATTAAGAAAGGAGGCCGCTTTATGAATAACGTAGAAACTGCACCGAAAGTTAAAAAAGAAACCAAAAATAAAATCCGCGTTGAATTTGAGCGTACCCCCCTTCTTGAGAGACTGAAGGCGAAGTTTGTAAACCTCTACTTCTTCCAGAAGGTGGCGGTTTATATCTTCAAATTCCTCTTCCTTCTCGGTATCTCGTTCGTTATCCTGTTCCCGTTCTACTCGAAGATCTCCTCCTCCTTCATGAGTCCGGAGGACTTCGTGGACGTCACGGTCGTTATGATCCCGCGTCATGCGACGCTTTCGACGTACAGAGCGATTATCGTGGACAACAACTATTGGGGCGCCTTTACCAATACGCTCCTGCTCTCCCTTGCCTGCGCTATTCTTCAGACGTTCATCTGCTGTCTGATCGCGTATGGCTTTGCGAAGTTTAAGTTCAAATTTAATGGCTTGCTTTTCATGCTCGTCATCTTTACGATGGTCGTGCCGCACTCGACTCTGCAGCTCTCCATGTACATGAAGTTCAGATATTTCGATATATTCGGAATCTTCAACCTACTCGGAGGCGGTGTGACAGAGGCGATCAAGGTACTGAAAGAGCCGAACCTCAATCTGCTGAATACGTTCTGGCCGCTGATCCTGCTTTCGATAACCGGTCTCGGCTTCAAGAACGGTCTGTACATCTTCATGCTCCGCCAGTACTTCAAGGGTGTGCCGGATGAGCTTGAGGAGTCCGCATACCTCGACGGATACGGCGTATTCAAGACCTTTATGCTGATCATTCTGCCGCTGTCCGTTCCGATGCTGGTCACCGTCTTTATGTTCTCGTTCTCCTGGCAGTGGACGGATACGTTCTATACCAGAGCGTTCTTCTCCCAGAGCGGTCCGACGCTTATGCCGAGCATCGTCAAGGTGCCGCGTTCGCTGGACACCTCCTATGCAGGTGAGAACATGTACGTTGCAGCGATCCGCAATACGTGCGGTATCCTGATTCTCCTGCCGCTGGTGATTCTCTACACCTTCCTGCAGAGATACATCATCCAGGGTATCGAGCGTTCCGGTATCACCGGTTAATTCCAATAAAAAAGCACCGTTTTATGCGGTGCTTTTTTTGATGCATTTTCTGTGTATCTGTGATATAATTATAACGGATGCGAAAAAAACACGCATCTGATTCGTCATAGTAGGTGAAAGGGGGTGGAGAGATGGACGTTACGGAACTGAATGTGTGTATGGAACGGTTGCGTGCAGGTGATAGGGAAGCGTTTTCCTGCCTGTATGACGAGTTGAGCCGTCCCGTCTATACGGTTGCACGGCGTATTGTGCAGTCGCGTGAGATCGCGGAGGATATCACGCAGGAGGTGTTTGTCAGGCTGTACGTCTCACCGCCTCCGCCTTCGATCGAGAATCCGCGTGCGTGGATCTTTCGGATGGCGCGCAATCTGGCGATCGACGCATGGCGGAAAAAACAAAGCACGGATATCGACGACGTGCAGTTGGCAGAGGCGGACGTCGCGGATGCTGTCGCTCTTCGGCTCGATACGGAGGCGGCAATCGGGCATTTGCCGGCGATGGAAAGACAGATTCTGTCGCTGCATCTCGACGGCGATATGCCGTTTCGCGAGATTGCTCCCATCGTGGGACTGTCCCTGCCCGCTGTGTACCGACGGTACCGCAAAGCGATCAAAACTCTACAGAATTTGCTATAACGGAGGAGCGTATGAGAAAACGGATTATGGCTGTACTGCTGCTCGTGTGTTTCTGCATACCGTCGGTTTTTGCGACGGATGCAGTGTTCGACGGCGCATGGGATTTGTATCAGTATTGGGAGGAAAACGACGCGTATCCCGACTACGTCAGCGGTGTCTGGTCGACGGACGGCGGAGTACGGAATCTGACGATCGGTGTGCTGGATACCGCGGAGGGAAACGCAGGCAAGGAAGAGATCCTCTCGCTTGTCAGGGATGATACTACCGTGGCGTTTGCGTACGGAAAGAAAAGTTATAATGAACTTACGGACGTGATGGATGCACTTATGCCGTATTTCGAGCGGGATCAGGGGCTCATTTCCGCAGGCGTAAACGTGATGGCGGGGGCGATCAACCTCGGTATCCATGAGGATCGGCAGGACGATCCCGCGACGATTGCCATGATTGAGGAGATGCGGCAGACGTTCGGTGACGTGTTCGTCATCGAATACACGGGGCTTGTTTTTACCTATGCAGATACAGCAACGGTAGGCGGGACGGTTACGTATACCGATCCGCACGTGTTATTTGCAATCGCCGCGTCGGTGGTGATCCTTGCGGCTTTGACAACGGCGATCGTTCTGAAAAAGCGGCAGGTATCCGTTTTGCAGACGAGCACGGGTGAGACGGTCACTGCGGATGCACGCCTTACCAAAAGCGAGGTGGAGGAAGCCGTGAAAACTTCCGCAGAGGCACCGTCGGATGCGCTCAAACAGCGGATCTTTGACGAAATCGGAAAAGACTAACGAAAAGGGAGAGCACGTCTCTCCCTTTTTATTTTGTCGGTACTGCTGTACAGGTGTGCCCGATCCACGGATCTTCGCCGTCCAAGCGGATTACCGTTTTACGTTCCGGTACTCTCGCGGAGAGACACCCATGTGTTTTTTGAAAATGCGCGAGAAATACTGCGGGGAGTCAAACTGCAGCCGTGCGGAGATTTCCGCGATGCTTCCCTCGCCGCACAGGATCGCCTGCCCGGCTGCCTCGATCCGTTTCACAAGATACCAGTGCATCACGCTGTCACCGTAGGCACGGCGGAACACCTCGCTCAATCGGCTCTTTCCGTAGTGGAATTTCTCACACAACAGCTTCATATCCACCGCATCGTACAGGTGCTCCTCCAGATACGAGCGAACCTCAGCGGCGAGTTTGGAGTCCAGCTCCTCACGCGTCGTGTACAGCACGGTCTGGGATTCTTTTTCCTGCTGACGGAGGATACCGATCAGCAGCTGCTCCAGATACAGCCCGAGCATCTGCTGCGCGCCCAGCGGTGCATCCTTCAGCGTGGTCAGCGGCATAAATATGTTTGCATAGCTCACGTTTCGTTCCTCAATGAGTTCTTCCATCAGCTTCCGCAGCTTCTCCGACAGATGAAGCATTTTCCCTTTAAGGGCGGTCATGGCAGGAGAGTTGCAATCAAAGGTGATGATGAAAGCGGAAAACGGATGCTCCCCGTCTCCTCCGAGCCCGTGCGGTACGTTCGGCGCATGGAAAACCACGTCTCCGGGCTGCATGAGACCTTGCCGGTCTTCCTCGTAAAACATCATATTGCCGCTTCGAACGTACACCATTTCCCAAAAATCGTGAGTTTCCAGTGACGGCGTAATGAAATCGCCGTTCGCTTCTCGGGTAAAACAGGTGATCAGATGTCTGACACGCAGAAGATCCTCCAGACGGACGAATATGTATTCCATACAGAGTTCCTTTCCCGGATTAATCGGTCAAAAGTGTAATTACCACGCAAAAAAAGATATGTTAATTTGATTGGATTTATTGTATCATAATTATAGTAATTTTGCAATACCCAAATCCATATTCAGGAGAGATATTATGAAAGAAAACAGAGTTGCCATCCTCGGCTACGGCGGAATCGCACGTTCGCACAAGGGCGGCTACATCCGTCTGCAGGAAGACTGTGCCCCCGTCAAGCTTGTTGCCCTGTGTGATATCGATGAGACACAGTTTACAAAGACGGTGACGATCAATACGGGTGAAACCTCCTCGGAGGATCTGTCCGCGTATCATCTGTATACCGATTTTGACGAGATGCTGGCAAAGGAAGAGTTCGACACCGTCGATATCTGCCTGCCCACGTTTCTGCATAAGGAGTACACGATCCGTGCGCTGAAGGCAGGGAAGAACGTGCAGTGTGAAAAGCCGATGGCCCTTTCCTCGGCAGACTGCGCGGAGATGATCGCTGCCGCTGAGGAAAGCGGTAAGAAACTCATGATTGGTCAGTGCCTGCGCTTTGATGGCGGTTACGTTGCGCTGAAAGAGTATCTTGACAGCGGCAAGGCGGGCAAGGTCCTGAGCGTGCGCTGTGAGCGATACAGTGCAATGCCGCGCTGGGCGTTTGAGGGCTGGTTCCACGATTACAGCCGTTCGGGCGGTGAGATGCACGATATGAGCATCCACGATTATGACATGATCCGCTTCCTTTTCGGTGAGCCGAAGCGTGTGTCTGCCTTCGGTGTGGATCACGAGATGAAGGAACAGGTTTCGCATGCCATTATGCAGTACGAGGACGGCATGCTTGTTTCCGTCGGCGGAAGCTGGGGAGAGAGCAGTACGTTCCCGTTCACTTTCGGTATTCATGTCACGGCAGAGAACGCGACGGTCATCTGGAAGAACAAGATGACGGCCCCGCGTGTGTATCCGAACGAGGGTGAGCCGTATGATCTGCCGTGCACGCTGGTCAACTATATGGCAGAGCAGGCGCACTATTTTGCACGCGTAATTGCCGGGGAGATTGAGAACACCACCAATCCGCCGGAGAGCGCGATGCAGACCGTTGCGCTTGTTGAAAAACTGAAAGAGAGTGCTGCAAAAGGCGGCACAATCATCGAAATATAAGGAGAACTTGACAATGACGAAACTTGGTGCTTGTATCGTATGGAAAGAAAATACGCTGGACTTCGCGGAGAAGTTTGCGGAACTGAAGGAAATCGGTCTGGACTGTTGCCAGATCACTGTGTGGGATCCGACGTTCCTTACAGATGAGAATGCAAAAAAGATCAATGAGGCAGCCGCTTCTGTCGGTTTTGAGGTCACTTGCCTGTGGGTAGGCTGGACCGGTCCGTGCGAGTGGAACTTCACCGCCGGTCCCGATACGATCGGTCTTGTGCCCCGTGCATACCGTGCGCACCGCCTCAAGGAGCTGATCGAAGGCTCGCTGTTTGCCGAGAAGATCGGCGTCAAGGATATCGCAACGCACGTCGGCTTTATTCCGGAAAATCCGAGCGATACGAACTACAACGAGCTCGTTGCTTCCATCCGCTGGCTCTGCAACGATCTGAAGAAGAGAGGACAGAACTTCCTCTTTGAGACCGGTCAGGAGACGCCGGTCACGATGCTCCGCACGATTGAAGATCTCGGCGTGGATAACGCGTTCATCAACTTCGATACGGCAAACATCATGCTGTACGGCAAGGGTAACCCGACCGATTCCGTTCGCATCTTCGGCAAGTACGTGCGCAACACGCACATCAAGGACGGCTTCTATCCGACGGACGGAAAGCACCTTGGTGCGCAGGTTCGTATCGGCGAAGGCAGAGTGGATTTCGGTTCGATCTTCAGCGTTCTTTCCGATTGCGAGTACCCCGGCCCGTACATCATCGAGCGCGAGATCTCCGGTCCCCAGCAGAAGATCGATATTATGGATGCGATCGCATATATCCGCAAAGTGATGCGTGTAGTTTAATACTGAAAAGGCACCCGAAAGGGTGCCTTTTGCACGATCGTAAGTTTATTTTGCATAATGTAAAATAACGCTTGACATCTGTTTTTGAATGTGTTATTATGAAAAAAATGCGGTTGTTTTTGCCGTTTTTGTAACGTATACCGCATCCGAAAGGAGTCATATGCATGGAAAACATCATTCTGGAAAACGGGTATTTTCGCCTGACACTTCGCCCCGACTGTGTGGCAGAGAGCCTTATCTGCAAGGCGAACGGGCAGGAATGCCTCGACAATTACGAGGAGATGCCGCTCTTCACACTCACAGAGCCGCGTCCGTTCAACAACGAGATCAAGCTCGCGTATCCGAACAAGCGCACGACGTACGGTGCAAACCGCGTCCGCATGGAGGGCGATAAGCTGATCGTCGGCTTTGAAATCCTTGGCTGGGAGGCGGTCGTTTCGGTGAAGATCGCGCCGCGCTACATTGCGTTTGAGTTGGTCGATTTTATTTACGATCACGAAGTCCATTTTGAATCACTGTCGATGACACCGCCGCCGGTCACTGAGTTCCGTCTCATCCAGCTGCCTGTCAAGCACCGCGAGAATTTCGGTGCATGGCTGAACGTCATGTGGGACGAGGAAGTTGCCGTCAACGTCCTCGCTGCACATCCGTTCGCACGGATCGATTCCGAAAAACGTAAGGATTACCGTGTGCTGACTGCCGACGCGCTCTCCGAGGTTCAGCTGAAGAACGTCCCCGCCGCGCTGATTGTGTGCCCGAAGGACGATCTGCTCGATGCCATTGATTCGCTGGAGGAGGATTTTGACCTGCCGCGCGGTGTCAAGTCCCGCCGTGGGGAGAAGATCAACCGCTCCATGTATTGGGTGTCGAATGTCTATCCCGAGACGGTAGATGAATATATCAAGTACGCTAAAAAGATGGGCCTTACAATGATGACGCTGTATTACCCGTCTTTGTGGCAGTCGTGGCGCAATTACGGAAAGACCGGTGACTATACGTACAACGAGCATTACCCGAACGGTGCCGCGGACGTGAAGGTCATGCTTGACAAGATCAAAGCGGCAGGCATTACCCCCGGGCTTCACGTCCTGCCGACGCATATCGGTGTGGATTCGTATCACGTTACGCCGAAGATCGACCACCGCATCCGTCTGACGCGCCATTTTACGCTGGCTAAGCCCCTTTCCAAGGATGACACGACGGTGTACGTCGAGCAGAATCCGATCGGCTGTGTGATGGATGAAAAATGCCGCGTGCTCAACTTTGAGGGCGAGGGTATTTATTACGAATCCTACACGACCGAGCCGCCGTACTGCTTTACGGGATGCGTGCGCGGTCACTATGAAACGGAGATTCAGGAGCATAAGCTCGGCACGATCGGCGGACTGCTTGACGTGAGCGAGTACTGCGCGTGCAGCCTGTATCTCGATCAGAACTCCTCCTTTATGGACGAGATCGCCGATCAGATCGCGGAAGGGTATGCAGCAGGATTTGAGTATCTGTACCTCGACGGTGCGGAGGGTGCGAATGTGCCGTATGAGATCTATATTCCGCTGGCGCAGTATCGCGTGTATAAGAAGTGCAAGCCGTTACCGCTGTTCGTGGAGGGTGCGGCAAAGGCACATTTCAGCTGGCACGTCATGAGCGGCGCAAACGCGTTCGACTATTTCCAGATGCCCGTATTCAAGGAGAAGATCGCCGAGTTCCCGTGTGCCGAGGCACCCGAGATCGCGAAGGATTTCACCCGTCTGAACTTCGGCTGGTGGCTCTTCAATACGGAGACGATGCCCGATATGTACGAGTACGGCACGAGCCGTGCTGCTGCATGGGATTGCCCGACGACGGTCATGTTCCGCGGCTGGCAGATGTATACGGATAATCCGCGCACGGAGGACTGCTTTGAGGTCATGCGCCGCTGGGAGGATGTCCGCCGCAAGAATTGGCTGACGGCAGAGCAGAAGGAGATGCTCAAGGACACCGCGCAGGAGCACACGCTGCTCATCAATGAGAAGGGTGAGTATGAGCTTGTTCCGTACGACTGCGTGAAGGGTGCAGGCGGCGAGGATGCACCCGTATCCGTGTTCGTGTTCGAGAGGGCAGGCAAATCGTATGCCGTGATTTGGCACACGACGGGCGAGGGCGAGCTGTCCGTACCGTTTGACGGCGATTTCACCTACAAAACGGAGATCGCGGGCGAGGATGTCGCCACCCGAAAAGACGGCGGCAGCGTGATTCTGCCCGTCGGCGATAAGCGGTATTTCAGCGCGAATGTGCCGAAGGAGACGCTGGCACAGGCATTTGCCTGGGCGAAGATGATGTAAAACAGAAAAAACTGCCGTGAAATGCGGCAGTTTTTCGTTTACAGCATGGATATCACGGTGCAGGGCTTCCCGATTTTCTCACAATAGCGAATCACGGAAAGCGTTCCTTTGGATGTGCCGTCCCAAAATGCAAGAACGGCATCCGCATATTCTACGATTTGCTTGTTGCGGACGATCGGTGCGCCGCGTCCGTATTTTTCATATACCGGCAAAAACTCTGTCAGTTTCAATCCGTGCGACAGTGCGTATTCTGCGGCACACCGATCAACTCCCTTGGCTCCTCCAGATACGATTTCGGTGCAGGCTTTGGGAAGATATATTTCTAAATTCCCTATAACTGCGTTTCTTGATCCAATGACTGCTATCTTCATATTTACCTCCAATATAGTCTACTTAAATTAAGTATACTTACAACATTATACCACAAAATAATCTTAAAATATACTTAAATTAAGATTATTGGAGAAAATAATGCGAGATAAGAAGAATAAGCACCTTGGTATTGAGATCGATCCGGAATTGCATTATAAATTGCACTATATTTCCAAATATGAAGGCAGAAGTGCCAACGGAGAGATTTTGTACCTGATCCGAAAGGAAATCCGTGCCTTTGAAGTGCGTGAGGGTGAAATTGTATATCCGCCCGCAGATGATGCGCAGTAAACAAACAGAAATCCCCGATAGATTTTTCGTCTATCGGGGATTTTTTCAGTATTCGATTTTGAGAATCTCGACCGTGTCATCCGTGTCGGGAACGTACTCGATTTTCTCGATTTCCTTTTCAGGATGCGGGTTTTTGTACGCGGTCGTGTACCACGTTTTGCCGCCCTCCACGCACGGGAGCGTCGAATACGATACCTCCAGCAGGGCAGAGGACGCGCGGTTCAGCGTGTCTGGATCAAACGACTCCGCGTCATCCGCCGTGGCGTACGGGATTGCGCTGTTTGTAATATTCGTGCCGTATTTGACCTCAAACAGTGCCGTCGTTCCGTCCGTGTACGTCACACGGTAATTGCCCATGTGATAGAGCTCGTCTTCAATAAATACGCCGTCGTAGAACACCTTGTACGGGATATTTTTCTCCGTCGTGTGCGTGATTCGGATGTAACCCTCATCCGCCTTGCCGTAGTGGAGACGGAATGCTTCCGTAAACGTGCGCGTGACGATCTCGTTTTGACGGTCATTGTCATACGTTTTGCTCCACAGGGCAAACGCGCCGAATATCAGGTGGAAGTATTGGCAGTTTCTCTGCATGTATTCCGGATGATTGGAACCCCAGTTCGAGCAGAAGCCGCCCTTCATGCCGTATCTGCGTCGGTCGCGCCAGTACTGCACGCCATCCGCACACATATTGCCGTAAATTGCCTCGTATCCGTGCGTGTGGTAGACGAAATCGTACTGCATCCCGAAAGCGTAGTACCAGTGCAGCATCAGAATGTCCTTCGGCAGCTTGCTCTGGCAGGTGTAGACGGCGGGGTATTTCCACTTCGGATGGCGGTATGCCTCCGATCCGCCGAAGGTGGATCCGTTCTGCGTGACGACGGGCAGGAGCTTCTCGCCCCACATCGCGGTACGGATGCCGCGCTCCGTCAGATACGCGTGGATTCGCTTTACGTCCTCCGCGTAGATGTCATCGGGACGGCTGTCCTTGCATCTGGGGCAGCGGCACATCGTGTAGAATTCGTCATGGCCGATGTTCACAATCGTCGGCTCAAACACCGCAATGACCTCATCCATGATGTCGAAGACGAGCTTGTACACGTCGGGATGATTCGGGCAGTACGTGTCCGGATACGGATCCTCCTCGCGCTCTCTCAGCTCGGGATGCGCCAGGCAGATGTAGTCGGAATGCGACAGCGTCGGTACTTCGGGATATACATCCAGTCCCCGTGCACGGCAGTACTCGATCAGAGTGCGCACCTCGTCCTGCGTCAGAATGTCGCCCTCGCCGTTGTCGGTGTGGATGGAGTTTTTCTGCCAATCGTATCCCATTTGGATCTCATGCGCACGACCGGAGTAGCGGTGCGTATCCGCGGCGAACGCCGCCCATGCCTCATTGATTTCGGGATGCCGCTTGTACTCCATGGCGCCGCCAATCTCAAGAAAGACACAGTTGTATTTGTAATAGACGATTGTATCGATCATGTCAAAGAATTCTTTGAACGATTTCCGACCGGGAAGGTACACGCGATAGCCGCGGAATGCGCAGTCGGGGGCATCCTCCAGCTGACAGATACACATTTCGCCTGTGAGGTTCATCTGCAGAAGCGTGACGGCGGCATAGATGCGTGCGCGCTCCGTTCCGCCGTGCAGGATCACTTCCGATTCCGTGACAGTGATTGCGTAAGCTTCCTCGCCGGTGACGGAAGCACCTTCCGGCAGATGATGTTCGAAACGGATGGTTTTCACCGTTCCGTCGGCAGTGCCGTGTTCGGTGATGCATGTACGTGTAATCTCGGCTGCGTAACCTGTACCGTTTATGGCAGCGTTGTCAGAAAGCGAGACAGTTTGTCCTTTTTTCCAAATTTGCGGTTCGAAAAACATAAAAGAACCCCTCCGGAACGTGTGTTTTATCCATTATAACAAAACCCTCCTGCAATTGCAAGAGGGTTTCTGATTTTTTGAAAATATTTACCTGCGAATCAGCCGATTCGATAGAAATTGCTCAGGATATCCGCAGTTGTATCCTCAATGTAGGTGGTAACGGCGATGTTGGCGAGATACCCGTCGCATTTCACACTGAGCATCAGCTGATAGACACGGATGCCGCTGATCTGTGCGGTGGTGCGCATAGCGGGTACAGTCTCCCCGTCCAAAATCACGTCGACGATTTCGGAGGAGAAATCCGTATAGCCCATGTTCTCGAACATCTCGCGCATATAGGGGACGGCAGCCTTGTAATTCTCAGCGACGTCCAGCAGGGCGAGCTGCAAAGCATTCAGCTTCTCGAGATTTACGTTGATGTTGTTCAGCTCATCCGCGTCCATGGCGAGCATATCATAGAAAACCGTTGCATTTTCGATCAGTTGGCGGTAGGTGTCGCCGGCAAGCTCGGCCGTCGCGTTGTTCATAATACGGATCTGCTCTTCGGAAGAGTAACTCCAGCCGTCGGGAATCAAGCATCCCAGCCCGATAAGGGAGTTTTCGTACCGTCTTCCCGCAACTGTGCCGAGTACATCGTTTCCGTCATCAATCGGGCTTTCGGGTGTCTGATCCGCAGGCTCGGTTTCAGGCTCGGTTTCAGGCTCGGTTTCGGGCTCGGTTTCGGGCTCGGTTTCGGGCTCGGTTTCGGGCTCGGTTTCGGGCTCGGTTTCGGGCTCGGTCTCAGGCTCGGTTTCGGGCTCGGTTTCGAGCTCGGTTTCGGGCTCGGTCTCAGGCTCGGTTTCCTCGGCTGTGGGATCGTCCGTTTGTTCAATTTCATCCGAGGGGTCTGCTTCATTTTCGTTGTAATTCGGCTCGCACGCGCACAAAGAAAAGACGAGAAGGGCGGCAAGAACGAGTGCAAAAATTTTGTTTTTTAGCTTCATGATGGTCTCCTGTGTATAAGATAGACATATTATAGCATCAGCGACGGCGCTTGTCAAGCAGATATTCGGTGAGGGCGAACAGGGCACATCCCGCGCCGTAGCAGAGAATATCGATCCATGAAAAGGAGCGTCCGAGCAGGGTAGAGAAAAACGCGCTGTCGGCAAGACCGATGAGACGAACGAAATCGAAATACTGCAGGGCTTCGACAGCGGCGGCAAAGAGGAATACGTACAGCGGCAGAAGACGGATGCCTGCCGGAAAAAAGATACGCACAAAGGCGCAGATCAGCACCGTCACGAGGATATCCCCGCCGTACGGACGAAGGAAAGCGTCCCGCACGAACAGTGCGATCAGAATCTCACAAAGGAGGAGGAGGGCAAAAGCCGCCGCGTAGGAAATTCGTTTTTTCATTTTCCGACCTCCTTGCAGCGCGGATATGCGGTAAATTCCTCCGCCGTGCCCGCGAATACGTTCAGATCGATGAATTTCTCCTCGCCGCGGTATCCGTCAAGGATTCCTCGGTTGGTGAATTGCCAGAACGTCCACGCGCGTCCGTCTGTGAGAGTGGGGGCGCTCGTCACGTTGCGGATCCAGATATCGTACGGTGTGAAATCGTGCGCCAGATACAGCGCGTAGGATTCCTCCGTTGCGTACAAAATCGGGCGGACGCCATAGTGCGCCTCCAGCATATCCAGAAGCGTATGCAGTTGTGCCGTAACCGTATCCGTCGGCGGCGGGTTTTGATCGTACCCGCCGTAGAATTCGAGATCGATCACGGGCGGAAGCATACCGGCAAATGCAGGGACGGTGCGGATGAAGTTTTCTGCCTGCGTCTCCCCTGCGCTGTCAAAGCTGAAAAAATGATACGCACCGACAGCGAGATCGGTTGCGCGTGCGTTTGTAAAATTCTCCTCAAAGCACGGATCGGTATAGGAGGAGCCTTCCGTCGCCTTGATGAAAGCAAAATCGATCCCCTCGCCGGCGAGCGTCTGCCAGTCGATCTCCCCCTGATACCGGGATACGTCCACACCGCGTACGGGATATTTCTCCCGCGGCGGATTATTCAGAAGGACGACGCCGTGATACACCGCCCATGCGTACAGAACTGCTGATAGAATCAGCCAAAGAGCAAGAATAGGCGCCCAGATTCGCCATCGGATCCGTTTCAAAGAATCACCGCCTTTGTATCATTATAGCACACACGCGATACGTTGTCAATAAAACGCCGGGATTGCCGAAAATGCAGGATTTATTGATCGAAAATTCATTTTTGCGCATAAATTCTGTTAAAAAACCAAAAAAATACAAAAAAACGAAAAACAGGCGTTGACAGCCTCCGTTTTCTCGTGTATAATAGAAGTAACAAAAATACAGGAGGCAAGTTTATGGTTCAGTCGTTACCGCTTTTGCTGCTTGATAACAGCAGTATGATGAGTGTCCTCAACGAGGGCGAGTTTCAGTGTCACAACCTCACCTTTGAAGAAGCGAAGCACATCCTGGAAATCCATAATGCGCAGGATATTCTGCAGTGCTTCAACGATCATGGCATCGAGACGATCATTTACGATTATCTCGGTATCGAGAAGCGCGAGCTGACTTATAAGCATATCCGCAATATGCGTGTGGGGCAGGATGCTATCGTATTCAAACTGTACATTACGCCGTCGGAGACACAGCCGATCCTGCAGGCGGATGACGGCGTGGAAGCGAAGAAGATTCAGAACGTGTACGTTTACTGCCAGTATCTCACCCGCTTGAAGTAAAGCGACAAAGGAAAAAGCCTTCCGTACGGAAGGCTTTTTGTATTACCGGGGCTTTTCGGGAGTGTCGAACGGAGTCGGTCCCTTCAGCGTTGTGGTGGTAGACAGCGGATACTTATCGGCGTATTTGATGAATCCGAAGCCGTATTCATCCTGGCGCATGCGGGTGATGATCTCCTCACGCTTGCCGATCACGGCTTCACCGATCAGGTATGCGTACTGGATCTCGCTCCATTTGGACATACCCTCGTAGATGAGGAGGTTATCCGCCTTGCCGTACATCTTCTTGATTGCCTTGGCATCCCAGTTGACGTACTGCCAGATATGCGTCAGCTCGTGCACCATGGTCATTGTTGCCTTGATGCGCGGCGATCCGTTTTCGATCAGGATGGAGTAACCGTCCTTGTCCTTGATCGCGACGCCGAGCACGCGTCCGTCTGCCTTGCCGGTCGGGACGAACGTCTTGCCGAGTCTGCGATGCAGCTTCTTGGAGTTGACCATCTTGATATTGATCGGATCGTTTATGAGCACGCCGTAGAAGGTTCTCATATTGCGTGCGACCGTTTCGTAGAGTTCTCTGAACTCTGCCTCGGACTTGATCGCCGTTCTGCCGCAGGCAATGCAGCGTTCGCGTCCGTCTGCAAGAACCTCGTATTCGGTGCCGGTGAGCTCCGCACCGCAGAAGTCGCAGAATCTTGCGCCTGCACGGTTCGGATCAAAGCTCTGCTCGATTCTCTCCGCCTCGTTTTTGCCGAGACGTGCCTGTTCGAGGAAGTTGTTGCCGTAGCCGAGCTTCAAAAGGAAGTCGAGCGTTTCCCTCGTACGGACGGATTCGGGAAGTGTCTTGCCGCCGTAGAGCAGGTAGTAGCTTTCGTGATACGGCTTCCGGGTGTGATCCGAAATGGCAGAAACCTTTGTTGCACCGTCGCCTTCAAACTCGATCGAGTCGTCTGCGCTGAACAGCATCATGCTGGCGTTGTTCTGCGTGTTGTCCCCATCATCCGGATCGGTGTCCGTGTCCGTGCTGTCCGCCTCCGGTGCCGGCTCGGTTTTCTTTTCCTTGCGCTTGAAGAGGTTGCTGAAGAAACCGCCCTTCTTTTTGGGCTTTTCAGCTTCGGGTGCAGGCTCTGCGGGAGTATCCGTAGGATCGGCAGGTGTAGCCACAGGCTCTGCCGGGGTATCCGCAGGATCGGTAGGCTCTGCAGGGATATCCGCAGGATCGGTAGGCTCTGCCGGGGTATCCGTAGGATCGGTAGGCTCTGCAGGGGTATCCGTGGGATCGGTAGGCTCTGCCGGGGTATCCGTAGGATCGGTAGGCTCTGCCGGGGTATCCGCAGGATCGGTAGGCTCTGCCGGGGTATCCGCAGGATCGGTAGGCTCTGCCGGGGTATCCGTGGGATCGATAGGCTCTGCCGGGGTATCCGCAGGATCAGCAGGTACAGCCACAGGCTCTGCCGGCTTTTTCTTTTTCCGCTTGAACAGCTTTTTGAAGAAATCGCAGATAGCGCCGATGATCTTCATCAGTCCCTTGCGTTCCTTTTTCGGCTTCTCTGCCGCGGCAGGATCGCCGGTGCCGGTACCTGTACCGCCGGTCGGTGCCGGTGTAGGATCGGGATCAGCACCTGTGCCCTCACTCTTTTCGAGCGTATCGAAGTGCCAGTTCAGATAATCACAGATGATTGCGAAGATGCGATGCAGGTTTCTCTCCACGCTGACAAGCAAGCCGATATCCAGCTGGCTGTCCTCGATGATGTAGATACTGCTGTCGGATACGTTTTCACCCGTGAGCGAGTACGTGTACGGAGCTTCTGCGGTGCAGGAGTTGACCGCAGCGATCATGCCCTGATTATCCGCGTACAGCGTGCGGAACACCTCGTTCATCAGAAGAACGATCGTGTTGAGTACGTCTTTCGGCACATCCATCGTCTCAAAATCGATCTTGAGAATGTGCTTGTTCAGGTACTCACGTTTCGGCACACCGTTGATGGTGATGCACTTCGCTGTTTCGAAATCGTTGTAGCGGAGCATATTCCAGTATGCGGGCGTTTCCACGGAGATATCTGCGTACTGTCTCGTGACCTTGATGCCGCCGATGTCTCTGACGTGACCCATCATAGTGGAGTCAAAAGCAGCGTGCAGCGTGTAGTTGCGCACCTGGCGATACTGCGGTCTGCCCGTGATATGATCTGCCGCACGGCGTACGACAACTTTGCCGTCGCTGCTCAGGCGAAGCATCTCGTAATACTTACCGCCGAAGGTGAAGAACTGACCGGGCAAATGCTTCTGGAAGACGTGTCCGCGCAGCTCCGTACCGAGGTACTGATTCGTACCGTTTTCATCCTCTGCGATGTATTCGGCAGAGCAAAGATCGCCGAGGAACGCGTTGATGAAGCACGGATCCGTAATGCTGTAGAGCGTCTCCATGCAGCCGGTTTTGTACGAATACGCACGCTTGGATTTGATGATATCCTTCGTGAATTCGTACTCTTTCCCGCCGTGACGTACGGTGAGCGTATCTTTGATCGCCTCACCGCTAAAGGATGCGGCGGCGTCTGCGGAGCACTTGCAGATGCCGCGCCACAGTGCGTCGGGAATATCCTCGCTGTCCATGTGGATGACCGAAAGCTCGCGGTGAAGCTCGTCTTCGGAGACGTGGCAGGAGCTGAGGCGCAGGCAGATCCGATAGATCAGATTGCGCTCGGTATCCGCATAGTCCGCGACGATGTAGGGGATCGCCTTGGAGTCAGTGTTGAAGATGGTGTCATTGTCCGCCATGTATCCTTTGAGCAGGTAGTCGGAGGAGATGACGTTGATGAAGCCCTGCTGCTTTGCGCGGGTGGAGAACTCGCGCTTGACCTCGAACATATTGAAGCTTTCATCCTCAACGGTCATGTATTTGTGCTTTTCAACCGTTGCGTCCCACATATTCGCCGAGGTGCGGAACACCTCATCCAGATACGCCTGATGCGTCGGCAGGGATGCATAGGAGAGCAGATCGTGGTGATACTGCTTTACGATCCAGTGCATATCGGTGACGGGGAACGACTCACCGCCGTACCACGTCGTTTGCGGGATCTGGTTTTTCAGTGCGGCGAAGGAGAGCTCCGTACCCACGCCGAGATAGCGGGAGATGTTCGGGAGCAGGCGGTGCTGGAGATTTTCGTTGTCGGCATCCCAACACATATAGGAGGAAGCGCCGCCGGGCTTATTCGTAGCGGATACTTCTTCAATGCTTGTCATCAGGATATGAGACAGCGCATCGACGATACCGTCGCAGTTTTTATCCGTCGAGCAGAATACGGGACGGTTTCCGCCGCGTCGGCAGTAGCGCACGATCGAGTTCAGACCGATCTGGGCGGTTGCCACGAGCTTGGACGGCTCGATCAGCATCACGAAATCGACCTCGGCAAAGAAGCTTTCGTTTGCCTCATGCAGCTTGAGATCGTGTACGCTGGAGCGTGTGATGATACCTACGTCCAGGTTCTGCTCCTGCCCGTCCAGAACGCCGATGTTCCACAGCGTCGGGATATGGTTGACAGAGGAAAGACCCTTGCGGCACCAAGCCTCCACACCCTCTTCGATCGCGTGGCGTCCGAGGATGATCAGCACCTTTTTGTGACGCAGGATGGCGCGGTTCATCGGGTAGAAGATGTACGGAATCAGATCGTAGTAGAAGGGGTTGTTGAACAGGATGCTCTTACCCTTCAGCAGATCGAGACCGGACATCAGATAGCTCTGGTCAATCTCCAGCCCGCGCGCCATCTTTTTCCGCATGAATTTGCCGTATGCTTCCACGGCTACGCCGTCATCCTCCTCCAGATCGGAGAGGACTTCGTCATTTGTGCGGGGGGAGAGGAGCGCGTTGTTGTTCGTGGTATTTTCGCTGAGCAGCTTATCCCCGAACAGGCGGCGCAGGAACTTACGCATCAGCGAGTAGTCAGCGACCATTTCGGTCTCATCCTTCTCACCGGTAATCGTGTTCTTTTCCACCTTGGGGAATTCGCCGTCCAGGAAGAAATAGATCTCTCCGACGAGGATCACGCTGAATACGGGGTAGTAGAGAGACGCAATGATCTCATAGTCATACAGGAACGCCGTGACACCGATACCGATGACGGCAAAGATGAACGACACGATGTAGAGCGTCTTCATCAGCGTGATGCCCTGCTTGAAGTGGGGCTTGACGTACCAGCGGTTTTTCAGCTCGTTCTTGTAATACGCGCTCGAGGCAAAGAATTCGAACACACGGTTTCCTTCTCTGGTAAACAGGAGCAGGAAGCGTGCGATGAACGTCTTGAAAAGCACGTATCCGAGAATGATCAGTGCATTGGAGAGAATCTCCGCCCAGAAGGCGAGGTTGAGATCCTTGAGGAGGTTTTTGAGTGCCGCAGACAGACGCAGCAAAAGATCGGAAAGATCCGTGAGCAGTCCGTCAAACAGCGTTCCGACCCACAGTGCCAGCTGCTGGATCCAAAGCGGCAGCTGCGTCATCACAAAGACGAGCAGCGCGTTGATCTTGACGAGCAGCAGAGCCGCAGCAATACAGAAGATCAGTGCCGCAAACGGCATAAAGCACTGGCGGTGGCGGATGGATTTTTTGAGATTCGCCTTACCGTTGAGCAGTGCCAGCAGGATAAACGGCACGGTCATCAGACACACTCTGAGGAGAAAAAATATCTTATCAATCATACAGCTCTTCTCTCCTTACAGAAATGGTTTTCACAAAATCCACGGG
Organism: Clostridia bacterium; assembly: GCA_017466375.1. Lineage (GTDB taxonomy): Bacteria > Bacillota > Clostridia > Oscillospirales > CAG-272 > SIG701. The sequence goes on from JAFTUH010000037.1 coordinate 63,334, forward strand.
GATCGTGATCGGGAGACCGGAATTCAGAAAATCGATCGTTTTGACGTTGTTGGCGGAGTAGGGGATCGGATACACATACTCAACCGGTCGCTCGAAGTTGTAATCGTACTCCGTTATGGAGGAGAAATCGCAGTCGCATCCGTCCACCATGAACTGACCGAACACCTCGCGTGTGCGCGCTTTAGCGGTGTCGATGTCGAGGATATGCTTCTTGTACAGGATGACCTTGGCGATATCCGGATCCTTATAATCCGCAGAGGCGTTGATGACGGAGAATCCCCGACGGACGTTGCAGACGTGTCCGAGGTAGACGGAATACTTCGCCATAGCACCTTCAACGTCGCCGTCAATGCCGTGCATCGTGCGGTTATACGAATCGAAGCGCTTCGTCAGTGCACGTCTCAGGAAGAACAGCGTGACGAGAGCGATCAGACCAAACAGCCCGAGTGCGGACAGCGTAATAATGAGGGACGCGGAGATATTGAAGAAATTGGACGCGGCATTTTTGTAGAAGAGCGTGAAGAAGCCGATGACGTACGCGATAAGCGCGGCGATACCGATGGCAACGGTCGTGCGGCGCGTCATGCGTTCCTCGATCTTCTTACGGATGGAAGCATCTTCCTTCTTCAGACGATCGTAGTACTCGTCTTCCTCATAGAGATCGGGCAAATCCAGCGCGAGCAGTCCGAGCTCCTCCGTCGCGATGTGCTCTTTCACATCCTCGATCTGGAACTCGTTCAGAAGGCTGACCTTGTCGAGATCTCTTTCCTGATTGTCGCGTGCATCCTGTGCGGCGCGTGTCAGGGAGCGTCTGGACTGCTTGAGGAAGCGGTGCAGGGTCTTTTTGGATTTGGTGTATTCAGTCTGCCAGATATCCTCGTCATGCGCAGGGCAGTCGGTAGCGAGACCGATCCGTGCCTTGGAGACGAAGAGATCACTCCTGTCGAAATCATTGGTGATTGCAACGGGGATATTGATTTTTGCACAGAAGATTTTCTCAGCCTCGGTATCCGTCAGCTTGACTGGCTGTTTTTCCTTCAGAACCTGGATGCGCTGTGCGATCAGATCCTTGGTGGCATTCAGCTTTGCTTCATAGGCGAAGAGCAGCTTGCGCAGGGCTTCTTCGTCATTCTCGCATTGGAGGCTGTAGACGCGATCCGGCGAGAGCGTGCTGAGCGGGATATCGTTGATTGCCAGAAGGAGGGTGGCATACAGAAAACGGATGGAATCAAACAGGTAGTCGCGGTGTGTTTTCGGCAGGATGTCAAAGACGAGATAGCGCATCTTGTCAAAGTACATATTCCTGTCATAAAACCGGGAATACTCGTTTTCGGTATGCGAGGACCATGCAATCTCAAAATCGTTCTCCGAAACGGTGGTGGTACGCTTTGAGATGCAGATGATCTCCTTCGGGGCGGCTGTGTACAGCGGCTCGCCTCCGCGGATAGCGGCGCGAAGCTGCTGTTTTTTGTAGAACTGTGCCAGATAACGCTCAAAAGCAGGATCGTCCGTCGTTTCCGTTTCGGGTGTTGTGACGGTCGGCGCCTCACAGAAGAATGTAGTCAGTCTGGTCAGCGGCTGCCGGGAAGCCTGCTCATAAGCGTGAAGAAGCTTTTCGTGTTCGCTGCGCTGGTGCGCTTCGTATTGTTCGGCGATGCCGTCATCGACCTCTCCCACGATTGTCTCAGAAAAGGGTTCGGGCTTGAAATCCACGGTGTCGAAGGGGTTTCGCAGTGCGAGACCGCTTTCGTCACAGATGATGACAGCGCGCCATTCTTTACGTCTGCCTACGGTATCGGGCAGAGACGGAAGCATTTCCGCAAAGCGTTCACCAGCCGTATTCCATTCGCAAACAGCAAGATCCTTGGAGTCCGTCAGCGGTTTCAGAAACAGCCGGTACTCCTCGATTCTTTCCAGATATTCTTTTTGCGCGATGATAACGGTGAACAATGATTCATCACCTCCGTATTACCTGCCTGCAGTCGTGCCGCAGGCAGGGATACCGTACATCATCAGACCAGTTTTTCCTTCATCTTGTCGATCATGCTGACGTAATCGGAGGGCTCGGGCGTCGTCTCGATGACGTGCGTGATCTTTCTGAGGATCGTGTCAACAACCGGGTTGTCCTTGGGAGACTCAAAGCCGCCCTGGAGCTTCGGATATTTCTTGTAGTTCTTCATCAGGATGTTGTACTGCTCCTCAAGGATCTTGCAGAGCATGAACTTGACGTCATCCTTGTTCTCCCACTGGAGCAGCTCATCCTCAAACGTCTTGATGATGGCGTCGATGATAGCAGAGATCTCACCGTTGAAGCGCTTGTTGCTGGGCAGAGAAGCGTAGTAGTATACGGGAATCTCGAAGAGACTCGTCTTCTCGCCTGCGGGAACGTCCAGCGGCTTATCGTGCTCGTCCTCACGGCTTTCGGGGATCGCAAAGTTCTTGACGTTCTCGTAGAATTTCGTCTTATTGTAGCTTGCGTGGTGCATGCGGTCCTTGTAGCTCATCTTTGCCTTGACCAGCTCGATATCGCTGACGATGAACGGGCTGATGTACATAGCGTCTACGATCTCATAGAACTCGTCACACGGCGTGTTGTTGGAGACGGAGAGATTGATAAAGCGCTCAGCGGAGTTGAAGTATTTGTATACCTTTCTGTCATCCGCAACGACGGAGAGCTTCTCACGGCGGATCACGTCATAGACGAGACCGTAGATGACCGCCTGATGGATGCGGAGCATCTCGCGCTCCTGATGACCGAAGTCAAGCTCAGGCATCACGGCGATGTTGTCCCAACGCTTGTCGATATGCGTGGAGATCTTGGCACCCTTGGTGGAATCGGGACCGATATCGCGTGCGTAGGTGACGTACGCGTTGTGGTACAGACCGCCCTTCTTCTTCGTGGTCTCTGTCGTCTGCGGTGCGGCAAACTTGTTCAGTTTGTCGGGCGTGAGGTTGTAGAGTGCGTTGAAGAAGCGCAGCTCGTACTTGGAAACGCTGTCGACCGCATTGCCCTTCGGCATCAGATCGTGTACGCGGTACGTTCTCATGTCGGTGAGAGATTTGTTGTATGCACAGAGGCTGATCTCGCGGGATTCCACGTTGCGCATACGCTGTACGCTCGGAGCAGCCAGACGCTGACCCATAGCGATCGTCTCGAGAATGTGGCGGACGTTGTCCTCGTTTGTGACCTTGTCGAATACCTTGTCATCGCCCTCGCTCTGTTCGCGGGTCTTGATACGGGCAAGCAGGCGGTTCTCAAGAGCGATTGCCTCGATGATGTTTACATCCAGGTTGGTGCACTTGCGGCGGACGTCTTCCTTGAAGAAGCCGATCAGCACGTCGTCAAAGATGTCGATGCGCTTATCTTCCTCGATAACGTCCATAGAGCTGATCTCACGTTCGAATTCGACGTTCTTCTTGACGGCGTCGAAAATGTCGCCGTTGGCAGCGGAATCGAGCAGAGCGCCCTCTTCGCAGTGGGTCTTGGTGGAGCGGCTGAGCTCTTCAAGCAGAGACTCGGACGAGCAGACGTTGAAGACGGAGTCACCCTTGTGGAAGACGAGCTCTTCTGCGAGATCGAACTTCTTCTTCGTGAGAGCCTCCACCTTCTCGGAGAATACGCTGAAGAACTTCTCAAGCGTCTTGCAGAGCTCTCTTACGTACAGAAGACCCTGCTGATACGCAGCGATTTCCGCAACGGCTTTTGCGTACGAGGAGATCGTGCTGTGGTAGGAAACGAACAGCTCATTCAGCTGGTCGTAGATCTTGTTGAAGCCGCCGAGCTTCTCAGCAAGGGTAGGATTGCCTTTTCCTTCAGCCGCACAAAGCTCGGTGAGGGTAGCCTCCTTCTGCTTGCTGTATTTTGCGTCAAACATTTCCGGATTGTCTGCGTCATCGGAGAACTCGCTCAGAGAGGGCAGAATGACGTCGTTCAGCTCGCTGGACTTAGCCTTGAGGCGCTTATCGAACTCATCGTACACCTTGTACAGGAGGTAACGCATAGCGGTAGGATGGCAGACCTCGTCGTAGACGTTCTTCATCAGTGCCTCAAGCGTGTACGGCTCGCGGACGTTGACCGTCTTATTCTCATTGTAGAAGATTGCCTCGGCAGCACCCTCTGCCACTTTCTGTGCGTTCTGCTTAACGGCGAGCTCGTAGTTTTTCAGCGTGTCAAGATTCTCGGTAGCCTTGCCTCTCTTTGCGGGATCGCCCTTGTAGTCGATCTCACCGGCCAGTTCGTTGGCAGCATCGGAAGCACCGCGGATGACCTGATTGCTGTTGACGGCGTTCTGAATCTCGTTTACGAGGCTTGCAATATATGCGTTGACCTTCTTGTTTGCATCGGAGAGGTAGCGTGCGCGGATATCTTTACTGAAGTTATCCTTGGAGGTGGAGAGCTGCTCGACGTATACGTCGGAACGCTTCGGCATTTCGCTCTGCGGGAGACCTTTTTTGCGGGCCTCGCTTCTCTTCAGCTCAAACGTCTTGTCGTAACGGGACCACTTAGCGGCCTCGCCTTCGCCGCCGATCGCATCGATTGCCCAGTTGTACGCAACGTAGTCAATGATGCGCTCGTACGGATAGCGGATAACGGCTGCACCGATCGCACCGAAGCGGTTACGGCCGTAGTTGCCGGGGTTGGACATCTCCTTGATGATGTTATCCTCAACGGAGAATGCGTTCTTCTGCATCGGACCGATGTTCTGCTCGTACAGAGCCTGTGCCGCCTGTCTCTTGTACTGCTCAAGGCTTACGAGGGTGGTGTCCTCTGCGTCCTGACCGTCCATGAGGAAGCAGAAATCGAACGGCAGGATACCGAGGGATTTCTTGTCGTCCGTGCCGGGGATCGGGAAATCGATGTGAAGGTTGCCGTAGCGCTTCAGGTCGCTTTCAACGTCCAGGAAGCCGGAACCCTTCATCATGAAAGCGTTGATCTCTTTGATCGTTGCGTAAGCGTTTCTTCTCTGGCTGTCGCGCTCCACGGAGGAGTCGATTACGCTGTCGAGCGTCTCGGGGAGCAGGATCAGGGAGCGTACGATCAGGCTGGTGTTCGGATACTTGTTCATGATGTGATCGCGGATGAACATAGCCAGCGGCAGAACGATACCGGAACCGGTACCGCCGGAGGAGGTGGATACGAATACAATACGCAGAGCCTGCTTCAGCTCACGGCCGTCCTTGCGGAAAAGTTCGTCGATTGCGTCATACAGCGGCTTGATCTTACCGGTCTTGATGGTGGAGTTGAGTGCAAGGCGGGAGATTGCGCGAACCTGACCGGCACCCTCGGATACGGTCTTATCGTAAATGACCGCGTTTTTCGGGAACCAGTTCTTGAGCGCGTCGTCATCGTACGCGAGGTAGTCGCCGACCGTCTGCGTGTTGGAGGTTTGAACGTGATAGATCTTCACTTTGCTCTTGAGAACGGAGGAGAGATCGTTGACGTTGGTATCGAGGCAGACAAAGCTGATGTTGTCGGTCTCACCGGGGCGGCACATTTCCGCCACACGCTGGATGATGTTACATCCGGTACCGCCGACGCCGATGAACAAAGTAGGGGCATCGACCTGGTTGATTTTTACATTTTCTTTTGCCATAGTAGTCTCCATTCTGCCGTTTTACGGCATTGATATTAAGATGGGATTAATAGGTTCTGATGTTGCCGCTGAAGGATACGCTTGTGCCATCCAGGAACTGCGCCGAGATACTGATCATGGAGTTGTTGGACAGCGGGATAGGCTTGGGTTTTGCGTTGGGGGCTGCGCCTGCCTTGATGAAAACGTTGCCGGTGGCGGAGGGATCGCGGGTATATGTTGCGGTAGAGACCTTATAGTTCTCCACACTTGCCGGGGGAGTGGGTTTGGAAATGAGAACGTGCATTTTTCTGTTCTTGGAAGGCACGTAGCGCGGAGAGATGGCTTCCACCTCCAGCGTCATTCCTGCTTTTGCCATGGGATTGACGGTGTATTTCGGAGAAGTAATCGAGATGCGTCCTCTCTTTCGGCCGGCACCTTCATACCGGACGTTCGGATTGCCGGGGACCTTGTTGCCGTCGACGTTGAAAATGCAGTTGGCAAGATCCACGCGCTTGGGCAGCACCTTCTGGTTCATGATGAGGTAGATGATCAGCGCGATCAGGAGCGCGATCAGAATCGGAATGAGGATACGGAGCCAGCGGGGGAGGGTGCGCACCTCAATCTTTTCGGAAGCTTCGTCCGACACCTCGCGTCCGATCTCGTTTTTGCCCGTTGCGGAGAACGTGATCTTGTACTTTGCGTCCTTGGGCGTGCTGTTTGGATCGATCTGTACGCGGAAAGCGGATTCATCCGGCAGCGGCTCCACGAGGAGGTTGAGCCCGTCAGCCTCTGCCTTGAAGGTTACGTCCTTCATCTGTTCGGCAGTGAGGGGGGCGCCGCCGATCGTTACGTCTACGATAATCGGCTTGCCGTCCTTCAGTTGGGAGATTACGTAATAGTCCTGTTCGACGTCGGGGGAGAGCTCCAGTTTGCCGCTGGAATCGGTCAGTTCAAAGGTGGACTGTGCTTCGGCGCGGTCGGTATTGAGACCGTGCTCGTTCGTGTAGACTGCGCTCACACTCAGCGTGTAGACACCCGGATCAGTCTGCAGGGCGGATCCGTTGTACGTCGTGTGTACGTAATAGCCGTCACTGTCCCGTTTCAGCTCACAGCGGGCGTTACCGCCGGTGAGTGCGGCTTCCGCATCGATCATGTCAAGCTGTGCGCCGGTGAGCTTTGCGCCCTCGTAGAAGAAATCCACACGGTGGATGGCACCGTCTGTAAACTTCACGAGATCGTATGAGGAGGCAGAGGCGCTGATGCGGACATCCAGTGCAGTTGCCGGCGGCGGAGAGACTTTGAATCCGCCGAACGGCCAGCCGAAGTCCAGACCGTTTCGGTGGATCTTGTATCCGCCGAGATAGGTGACGTCGAAATCGCAGTCGAAGGTGTCCTCGGGCGCGAGTTCGATTTCAAACTGTCCGGCTTTGTCGGAGGTAACCGTTTCGGTCTTTCCGTTGATTGTGTAGGAGAGAGTATATCGCGTATCGCCGAGCAGGGAAGAGGTCGTCTGCTTTCCCGTGCGGTCAACGATGTAATAATCGATGGTGTATTTTCCGGGCGGAATCTCGCCGTTCGGATCGACTTCGTTTCCGTCTGCGTCCTTGAAGACGGCCTTCAGATCGACATCCGGCTCGTAGTAGGCGATGACGCTCGTTGCCTTTCCGGTGTAGGAGAGGTCGTATGTACCGGGATCCATCGCGTCGTACGTCAGCATGACACCCTGCAGGGTCTCGTCAATCAAAAACAGATCTTTAACGTAGTCGCCGGCACCCTTTGTGCCGTATTTGAGTGCATCCTGCGCCAGCGGCTTTTCCGAGCCGAGCTTGACGTTTTCAATACCCTCACCCTGGATGCAAAGGATCAGCTTGCTCATCGACACGTCAAACGTGACCGACTGAGAACTGATAGCGAGCGTATCGCGTCCGAAGATCAGGTTGCACATCTCAGTCAGCTGGGAGAGAACCTGGGCGCTGTTTTTGGCATGCTTGGCAACGTAGGTGTATCTGCCGCTTACGTTTCTCGGAATGGCGGCATCTTCGCCGATACCGAGGAACATCGTATTGACGTCATCCACGCACACGTTGAGGATTTCTTCCAGTTCATCGATGGTATCGCTTATGGAGAGCTCCACGTTATTCATATGGAAGTATGCGCCGTCCGTCAGAACGATGAGCCATTTTTCATCAGCGGATTCGGAGCGCAGTCCCTGATAGGCGGCGGAGATCGTCTCAATCGGCGTACCCCACGCACCGGGCGTGTAGATATCGCGGATGACGGAGGCATTCTGCTGCGTTACCTGCAGAGGTCTCGCCGAGGAATACCCGACGCCGTTCACCTCGATGTCGTGCATCGGGTAGATGGTCATCTTATCCGACGCGTTCATCATGGTGGCGAACGCTTCCATGGCGTAGGTGGCGCGGCACCATGCCTTGCTTTGCTCCTCCGAGCCGTTGTACATGGAGCCGGAGTTGTCGAAAACAATGGCGATTGCACGGGAAACGTCGTCCGTTTTGGCGGCGTGCACGCTGACCGGCAGCAAAGCGGCGAGCGATGAGACGCACAAAACAGCGGTCAAAAACAAACAGAGCAGTCTTTTCATGTGTTCTCCTTTACGGTTGAATTTATCGAAAGGGTAGTTTGGCGTATCAGACGCCGAGGCGGAAAAGGATCAGCATGAATCCTGTCAGGATGATAAGGAAAGCGAAATTGAACAGGGAGAACATACCGATGTAGTGAGCCGTTTTGCCGGGGTTGTTCTTCACGTATTCACGGAAGGTGATCAGACTTGCCAGAGAGGAGATCAGCGTACCGACGCCGCCGATATTTACGCCGACCAGCAGGTGCGCGTAATTATCTGTAAACTGCGAGAGCAGAATCGCGGAGGGGACGTTACTGATGCACTGGCAGGAGAGGACACTGACGAGCAGCGTGCTCTTGTCCAGAAGGGCGGAGAAAAGATCGCGTACTGCGTCGATGCGCCCCATGTTGCCCGAGAAGATGAAGAAGAATACAAATGTGAAGAGCAGACCGTAATCGACGTCCTTCAGCGCCTTGCGGTCCATGATGAAAAGTACGATCGGGATAACGATCAGACCGATCCAGTACGGAATGCCGCGGAAGACGATCACGATGGCCAAAGCGAACAGGATCAAATAGATCACGGTGCGCACCGGGCTGAGCGTGATCTGCTCGTCATCGAGGCTGAGCGGCTCCGGCTTGACGAACAGGATACAGCACAGTGTAATGAGGATCACAGAGAGAATAAACGGCGGTGCCATGATCGCCATGAATTCCAGATTGGGGATTTCGTATTTGGAATAGAGGTACAGATTCTGCGGGTTGCCGAACGGCGTCAGCATACCGCCGAGGTTGGCGGCGATGTTCTGCATGATGAACGTGAACGCCATGTATTTGCGCATATTCGTGGTAGTCAGAACGAAGAAGCCGAGCGGCAGAAAGGTAAGCAGCGCCATATCGTTGGCGATGAGCATCGAGCCGATGAAGGTGATGTACACCAGGGCAAGTACGCTCATGCGTGCATTTTTGAACAGCTGTACGACCTTGCGCGCGAGCATATAGAAGAAGCGGATGTTTTTCAGCGCGCACACGACGGCGAGCACGCAGAACAGACAGGTCAGCGTTTTGTAGTCGAAGTAATCGAGATACTGGCTGTCGGGCGGAACGATCACGGAGGTGATGATTGCAGCGATCAGCGCGATGCACATGACCGCGTTTTTCTTGACAAAGGAGGTGAACGCTTCACGGAAGGATTGCTTAGTATTTGCCGTATTCATCAGCCGATCGCCTCGTCAGTCATTCGCATCTCACGGATACCGTTGGTGATGCAGTATTTCTGGATCGTGGAGCCCTCGTCGCAGTAGACGGTGACCGTTTCCTCACAGCCGTCGAACAGACCCCAGCCGAGCTCGGTGACGGAGGAGGGGATGATGACCTTCTCAAGGGAGACGCATCCGCGGAACGCGCAGTCATCGATCTTCGTAACACTGTCCGGAACCTCTACCTCGTCAAGGAGTGCGCAGTTGCAGAACGCGCCCTCACCGATCTCGTGTACGCTGTCCGGAATCGTGATGCGGTTCAGCTTTTTGCACTCACTGAACGCCCAGTCGTTGATGGCGGTTACGCTGTCCGGGATATCGTACTGTACCTCACGGCTGCTGGCGGGGTAGGCAATGATGCACGACTTGTTCTTGTTGAAGAGAACGTGATCGGTTCCCTCACGCTTGTTCGGCTCGGATTTGAAGTACTTGTTCTTGCTCTCGACCTTGATGCTCTTGAGTGATTCGCATCCGCGGAAGGGAGCGTTGCTGATATTCGTGACGGAGGCGGGGAGATTGACGTTTGTCAGGGCGCGGCAGTTCTTGAACGCGCTCTTGCCGATTTTCTTGAGACCCTCATGCAGCGTGATCTTCTTCATGCTGATACAGCCGTTGAACACGAGATCGTCGATCTTCGTAACGGAGGCGGGGATTTCGATGTTTTCCAGCGAAACGCAGTCGGAGAACGCGCTCTCGCCGAGAATGGTCAGCTTCTTCGGCAGTTCGATGTGCGTCAAGCTCTTACAGCTGTTGAATACACCGCCGTAGATTTCGGTCAGACCGGCAGGCAGGGCGATATCGGAGAGGCGTGCGCAGTTCTCGAAGGCACGCTCGCCGATCTTGATACGGTCGTTTGAGAGTCTCAGCCACTGCAGGCTTGTGCAGTCGCGGAATGCGCTCTCACCGATGCGGTGGGTGTGCTCGGGGATATCCATCTCCTCGAGATTCGTACAGCCGCGGAAGCTTTCGTCTCCGATGATGCTCAAAGTCGAGGGGAGCGTGATATGGTGCAGGCGGACTCTTCCCTTAAACGCGTCGGGGCTGATTTCGATGATACCCTCGTCCACGACGATGCTGGTGCCGTTGTCCTCGCACTTTTTCAGGATACCGTTATCGGTTGTCAGACGGTCCATGGCGACAGCGGGCAGATCGCGGATCAGGGATCTGATCAGCTTATCCATGTTATCCACCGTACCGTGGTGCGTGTTGGAGAGGAGGATCTGGAATGCCGGCGGGATCTCGCAGTCATCCACGAAGATCGGGTACAGGCGCTTGCCGTTCTCACGTGCCACGATGATCTCCATACCGCAGTAGGGAGAGTTCATGGAAGCTTCGGAAACGAACAGGATTACCGCCTCCGCCTTGACGATGCGGTCGCGGAGCTCATCGCGGAAATCGTTTCCGTTTTCACAGGATTCGTCGTACCAGATGCGGTACTTGCAGTCATAAAGGCTGTCGAGAATGGGGTATACCGTTGCAACGTCGCGGTGGGAGTAGCTGATAAACAGATACGGCTCCTCTCCCGTGTACGCTTCAAATTTCGTCTGTACATCGATGTAGCCCTCGATGTCGGCGGCGTCGATTTTCTTGCTGATCTGATTTGCCATATGCTTATCTCCTATCTTGAATCATATTAATCATCGTCTTTAGCCTGGTCTTCCGGTGACAGCTCATCAAAAGGCACCAGACAGTGGTGAACCTTTGCCAGATCGTACCGTTTGGGTGCGTACGAATACCCTTCCGAGCGCATATATGCGTTCCAGCGGCGGTGTTCCAGCCGGCGGAGGTTCCAGAGCTCCTCCTCAGTCCGTTCGGCAGGGGCTTTGTCGATGCCCGGAATACCGCAGAGGGACTTCATCTTTCTATGGATTGCGGATGCAATCGAGGAGCAGTAGTTGTAGTCGTACTTCCAGAAATCGGATTCCTGACCCCATTTGAGGTGGCGGGAGAGGGCGACCTCCTCCACGTCCGAATGCAGAATGACGTCGGAGGAAAAGGACGTCTTCAGATCACCGATAAAGTCGATGTCATACGCCTGCCCCTTGAAGTTTTTGATATCGGCCAGTGCGTTTTTGCGTTCTGCGTTGTAAACGACGGCCTGGATGACGGGATGCATGCCGTTTTTCGCAAACAATGCACGCAGCTTGAGGGCAACGGAAATGTTCATGCTGTCATCGCCGAGGCAAACGAAAACGTAGGTGACGGGCGGCAGGGCAAGCGCCGCGTCGTCGAATCGCTTTGTCGTGATGTCGTATCCCGGATGGATGCGGATCGTGTAATTCGCGTCCTGCGTGTCGCCGCGGTGTCCGTTGTAGACGGGATCCATCAGCTCGGGACAGAGGGATTCGAAAGCGGAATCGGCATCCTTTTTCAGATCGAAGGAGTGGATCTCCGTTTCATAGCCGTCCATCTGGCAGAACCAGGACAGCGCCTTCGTCATTTCCGTGCCGTGCAGACCCATACCGACCACCAGCGCGGTGATCTTTTTCGTGTCGCTTCCGTCATCGTGCGCACGGCAGAACAGGTTTTCATATCCGCTGTCATACAGTGTGCGGGAGATCAGGAGTCTGACCTCGTTGATGCGGCGCACCTTGATCTGCGGAGCCGATTTCCCGTCGGCTGCGGCGTTGTACGCACTGGACAGGAGACTTTCCATCTCCGGCTGCGTGGAGAATACGTACAGGGACGTGTTTTTGCGCGCCTTGTAGGCGGTGATCAGCTTCAGCGCCTGTTCCGTCTGCTCGTTGTGATCCTCTCCGATCAGGAAAAAGGACAGATTGCGTGCTTTGCTGTGAAGAGCGTAATTGACGGAGAGAATATCCTTTTTGAAGCAGATGGCACCGAGTGCCTTTGCCTGCAGAATCTGCTCGCTTGTGTGCTCATCCTCTTTGGAGAATACGTCGTTGAATACGATGATGCGGCGGACACCCTTGCGGTTCTTTTCGTTGACAAGGCTGGATGCCAGCGCGAGCGAGTTTTCGTTCAGCACAGAGAAGATATAGACGTCTCTGCGGAAGCACAGTCCGTACTTCAGGTGCGCGGATACGTTTTTGAAGAAAGAGAGGGCAAAACTGAACGTGAGGACAGGTGCGATGACGAACAGGAGAGAGAACGTGATCAGATAGGATGAGTGGAGCCACCCGTCTATGGTGGAGGTGTGTTCCACAATGTATGCGAAATCACCGTCCACAATGAACAGGCGAATGGTGTTGTGTATCGAGATGAACACGATGCTTACCCAGCGTTCCACCGTTGCCAGAAGCTGATCGCTGACGTTCGGAAATACCTCTGTATGAAGCGGAAGAAACAGTGTAAAGGAGGAAACAATAACTCCGGCAAAAATAGGTTTCAGCGGATCCGATATCCACTGCGGCTTTTTTCCGGGATAGAGGGCGAATCCTACGGAAAGCAGAAGAACCGCCAAAGCGATGGAAAAACAAATCAACCAGAGCATAATAACCTCCATACATGAAAGCAAATGGTGTCGGATGCGTCATTCTGCATAATTTTGCATAATTCGACAGGTTTTGGAAAAAATATAACAAATTCCGGCTTGGAATTTGCGGGGCAGAATGAAAGCGGCTCCTACTATAATAATATGTAGAGAAAAAATGCAGACACGGTTTTTTGCCAAAAGTGAATAAATCGCGATCATTCTATTAATATTATGAATATTATACAACGAAGTATTGTCATTGTCAAGGGAAATAGTGGGTTTACAGTATAAATAACGGCGAAAAATGGAAAAATTCGCACCTGCGAGAAACATTTTCACAGGTGCGATTGTTTTCATTTGTACTGCGACGGAGGAGAGCGAATTTCTCGAAAGCTGTCTCGGGGGTACATACCGCGGGTGCATCCCGTGCGGTGAAAATCTATGAGAAGGTATACGGGGGTGACAATCCTCCTCCCGAGCGATAATAAAAAAGAGCACACCCTATGCGGATGTGCTCTTTCTTATATCTCAGAACAGCCCGAAGCCGCCGAAGGATACGATCAGTCCGGCAAAGACGATCGAAACCATCGAGAGAAGCTTGATGAGGATATTCACCGACGGGCCTGCTGTATCCTTGAACGGATCGCCCACGGTGTCGCCGACGACGGCGGCCTTGTGGCTTTCCGATCCCTTGCCGCCCGAGTGACCGGCTTCAATGTATTTCTTGGCGTTGTCCCATGCGCCGCCGGAGTTTGCCATCATGACGGCGAGGACGAATCCGGAGACGAGGGCGCCTGCCAGCATACCGACGACACCGTTTACGCCGAGGAGAAGACCGACCGCAATCGGGGCGATGACGCCGAGCGCGGCGGGGGCGATCATTTCTTTCAAGGAGGATTTCGTGCAGATATCGATGCAGGTTTCGTAGTCCGCTTCCGCTTCACCGCTGAGAAGCCCCTTGATTTCGCGGAACTGTCTGCGTACCTCGACTACGATCTTCTGCGCCGCGCGTCCGACTGCCTGCATGGTGAGGGCGGAGAACAGGAAGGGAAGCATCGCGCCGATGAACAGACCGATCAGAATAGCGGGATTCGTAATGCTCAGATTCAAAAGCGTCGGATCCATCGCGGCCACCGTGTCCGTGTAGGAAACGATCAGTGCCAGCGCGGTCAGTGCCGCCGATCCGATGGCAAAGCCCTTGCCGGTTGCCGCCGTTGTGTTGCCGAGGGAATCGAGTGCGTCCGTTCTTTCGCGCACCTCCTCGGGCAGAGCCGTCATCTGTGCGATGCCGCCCGCGTTGTC
>JAFTUH010000038.1 GCA_017466375.1 Clostridia bacterium
CCGTCATGAAGCTCGGCGACACCGTCACGATCTACGCAAGCGCAGGATGGGCAGCAGGTTCTGTCTCCGTTCCGAATTTCGTTGGCATGACGGAACTGCAAACCTTGCAAAAACTCCTTGACTGCGGTCTTAGAGTCGGTACGGTCATGTACGAGGCTTCCTCCTCCCCTGCCGGACAGATTCTCTATCAAAGCGTAAAGGAATTCGATACCGTGCACAAGAACACGGCGATCGATTTCATCGTCAGCGGCGGACCGGATTATTCCGACTCGCCTCTGCAGCCCAATCCCGATCCCGATCCCGATACGCCGGCACAGCCTGATACCGATATTCCGACAAAACCGGATCCGTTTGCGCCGGACACGCTTCCCCCCATTCCCTACGATACAACGGATCCCTTCATCGATATTCCGCCGTGGCTCACCCCGGAGGATTTTGAGGATTGGTTCAACCATTATTTCGGATAAACAGTCCACAGGTATGACAACTATGTGTGATGAAATGACTAAAACCGGCATCATTATACGCGGTGTGGGCGGGCTTTTCGGAGTCCGCCCTCTCCCTCTTGCGCACGGCGATGACGTTGTTCTCTGCCGCGCACGGGGGGCTTTCCGCCACGCAAAGATCACGCCGCTTCCCGGCGATATCGTCCGCTATACGCGGGACAGCGAGGCTCCTGTCGTCGATGACGGGCGCTCCGCCGCCTATGTAATCGAAGACATTGAGCCGCGCGCAAATGCGCTGATCCGACCGCCGCTTGCCAATCTGACGCACCTGTTTTTAGCGATTCCTGCGGCACGGCCCGCTCCCGATCTCGCTACGGCGGACAAGCTGATCGCCATCGCTGAGGCTGCCGGCATTGAGCCTGTAATCCTTGTGACGAAGGAGGATCTTGTCCCTGCCGAAGCTGTGCGAATCGCTGATTTGTACAGGCAGGCTGGCTTCACTGCGTTTACGATGTCCGCAGAGAACGAGGAGAAGGTCGAATATCTGCGCGCCTTCATCGCATCTCTCGCAAACGGAGATGAGCCGATCACGGCAGCGTTTGCAGGTGCATCCGGCGCCGGCAAATCGACCATGATGACAAAGCTGTTCCCCTCCCTCACCTTCAAAACGGGCGAAATCAGCAGACGGGCGGAGCGAGGCCGTCAGACGACGCGCCATGTGGAGCTGTATCCTTTTGAAAAAGATGGACGCATCACGCTGATTGCGGATACGCCCGGCTTCTCCATTCTTGATTTCACCCGTTTTAATTTCTTCGATCCCGCGGATTTGCCCGAAGCGTTCCGTGAATTCCGTCCGCACATCGGCACGTGCCGATACACGAAATGCACCCACACCAAGGAAGAAGGCTGCTCCATTCTTGCCGCCGTACACGCAGGAGATATCTCAGCGGAGAGGCACGCCTCCTACGTGGCAATCTTCACGGAAATGAAAAAGAAGCCGGACTGGCAAAGACGGCGCGAGGAGGCAAAAACATGAAATCCGATACGGCCAAGAGCCTGCGTGCTGTCATCTTCACGGGCGGGGTGTGTCAAAGCAAGTTGCTGTTGTCAGAGGATCTGCACGGAGATTTGATAATCGCCGCAGATGCCGGGTGGCTGCTCGCCAAACAATGCGGCGTACGCCCCGATATTATCGTGGGCGATTTTGATTCATCCCCCGTACCTGATACGGATAGCGCCACAGAAATCCTCCGCGTTCCTGCCGAAAAGGATGACACGGACACTACCCTCGCCTGCCGCATCGCAATTAAGCGCGGTGCGCGTGAGATTCTTGTAATCGGCGGCACGGGCGGCCGACTGGATCATACGCTCGCGAATGTGTTTCTGATCGAACGACTGCATCAGTCCGGCGTTTCTCTCACACTGACAGACGGCGCAAACCGTGCACGGATGCTCGAAAACGAATCCGTGACGCTTGAAAAAACACAGTTTGCGTACTTCTCGCTGTTCTCCCTCGGTACGTCTGAACTCACTCTTTCCGGTTGTAAATATCCGCTGGAGAAAGCCTCCCTTACGCGCACAGATCTGTATGCGGTCAGCAACGAGATCACCACGACGGCAGCAAGCATCTCCGTCACAGGCGATCCGGTACTGCTGATCGAAAGCGATGCACACTCTCGTTGACAGTACATATACTGTACTGAATACATTGAGGAGGATGCGTATGAAGATCGTAGTCGTAAAGTCGCCGCGTTTTCTGACCCCCTTGCTCCGCAGATTTTTTCATATGAGATAACCTAACCGTGAGGTGCCGTTTCCGGCACCTCTTTTTATGTATCGGGGGATATTCCCCCTCAGTCGTACCGTATGCTGCCGAGACGCTCTGCTTCCGTAATCTCGAAGCTCATCATGTTCTGTCCGAGCGCGAGCACATCTTTGTCACATCCGCTGCCGCCGAGATCAGCGACCGCACTGCGCATTCGATTGGCACTGTCTCTAGAACTGACGCGCAGAATCCGTGCAAGCTCCTCTTGGGTGGGCGAGCCCATCGTCTCCATCATCACGCCGCCGCGCACGGTCAGCTTATTCATCAGTGGATAGGTGATGCCATCTATCTCCTTTTCCGCCATAAGCACCTCCGCACGGTGCGCGTATCCGGCGTACGCTTCCAGCTGCACCACCGTTTCCTGCCGCAGTTTTTCATCCGTAATCTTCGGCAGCATGCCTGTGATCGCTTCGCATCCGCTTTTCGCACCGATGTAAATCATACTGAGGAGTTCTTTTGTTGGATCTTTCATGTTTCCACCGTCCTTTCGTGATTAGTATGCGAAGCTATGCTGAAATTACACGCACAGGCAAAAAGAACTTGACAAAATCGGAGCGATGTGATATGATATTTAGTACTGTACGCAGGGTTATCGAAGCGGTCATAACGAGGCGGTCTTGAAAACCGTTTGGGGCAACCCACGTGGGTTCGAATCCCACACCCTGCGCCAAAAGCATCCGTACGGATGCTTTTTTCTTTTCTTCATATATATTATACGTACTTCGCTATGTGCAAAAACGACCGTCCCCTTGACTCTATTCATTTTGTATGATATAATGAATATAATGTACAATATCGCATAATTCAATGGCATTTCCGATTTCTATCATCATTCATAAAAAGTTTGGAGAGTGGCATCATGAGCGTGTCAGAAACACAAATCGCAGAACTTGCCGCCCTGTTCGGGCTCAAAGGCAAGATCAAATCCATTGAGGTAGTAAACTACGGTCACATCAACGGTACATATTACGTCGATATGGATGACGGCGGCACAGTAACCCGCTACGTCTTTCAGAAGCTGAACATCTACGTCTTCAAAAACCCGAAGCAGATCATGAGCAATATCGAAAAAATCACCACGCATATTGCTAAAAAGCTAGAGGCGGAGGGCAAAAGCCGCGACTGCGTGCTCCACTTTGCGCATTGCGAGAACGGCAAGAACTATCTCGTGGACGATCAGGGCTTCTGGCGTATTTCAGAATACGTACCGAACTCCGTTACGTATATGTCGGATATCCCGTACGATAAGCTTCGCTCTGCCGGACGCGCGTTCGGTGAATTTCAGACGATGCTGTCCGATTTCGACGCAACGCAGCTGTACGAAACGATTCCGAATTTCCACAATACGCGCAGCCGTATTGCCGTGCTCATGCGACACGCCAACGAGGATCCGTGCGGTCGCGTGGATGAGGTGCAGGCAGAGCTTGACATCATCCGCCGCTTGAAACCGCTCGGCGTCCGTCTCAATGAGCTGATCGACTCGCAGGAGCTTCCCTTCCGCGTCACACATAACGATACGAAGATCAACAACGTCCTGTTCGACAAAGATACGGGCGAGGCCAAAACAGTCATCGATCTCGATACCGTTATGCCCGGTCTCGTCGTGCACGATTTCGGCGATGCTGTCCGCTTCTCCGCGAACACCGCGGCGGAGGACGAGGCGGATCTTTCCAAGGTCGGTTTGGACATCGAAGCATTCCGCGCCTTTGCTGAGGGATTCATCCCGGAGGTTGCCGCGACGCTCACGCCGATCGAGATTAAAACGATGGCGCTCGGTGCGTTCACCATGACGCTCGAAGTCGCTGTCCGTTTCCTTGACGATCACATCACGGGAGACCAGTATTTCAAGACATCCTACCGCGGACACAATCTTGTGCGCGCACGCTGTCAGCTCCGCCTTGCCGAGGAGATGTACGACCACATGGGAGAGATGAACAAAATCATCTCCGAGATCGCGGGAATGCCGTTCTGATTTATCTTAAAAAGTCCGCTTTGTGCGGACTTTTTTCATAAAACCGTTGCTTTTTCCAGTGATCCGTGCTATAATACAAAAAAAAGCTGAAGGAGCATACATATGCGAATCATATCCATCCTGCTCGTACTTTGCACCCTGCTCTCCTTAGCGGCGTGCGGCACGGTTGAGCAACCGCCCGTCAGCACCGGCGATCCTGCCGATATCACGGTCGATGACACCACTGCCGAGGACACCGTGCCCGATACAACAGAGCCCGAAACAGAACCTGAAACCGAACCCGAAACGGAGGTAAGACTCACCATGGAAGAAAAGCTGGTCATCTCTCTGCTGGATGCGCTGGAGAAAGAGATCACCGTACAGGAATATCCCGAATTTGACTCGGCTGCCCACGCCGGCGTCAAAGCGATCACCTACACTGGTGCGGATATCGGCGATAACAAAACCAAGGTGTTCGCATACATCGGATTTCCCGAAGGCGCAAGTGCGGACAATCCCGTGCCCGCTGTCGTTCTCGTACACGGAAGCCAGGCAGGTATCCCCTACGCACAGTGGGTGAAAATCTGGAACGACCGCGGCTATGCGGCCATCTCCCTCTCCACGAGCAATTTCTTCCCCTTGAACAATGTCGCGGGCGATAAAGAATACAACGAGGAACTTGAGCACTGGAGCCGCGAGCTCTACGGTCCGTTCCTTGAGGAAGGCTATATGACCGCACCGCATAACGATGCCATGAACGACTCAACGAAACCCTTCCCGATGCAGTGGATGTACAACGCACTTACCGCTGTCATTCACGCGAACAATCTTCTCCGTGCAGACGAACGCATAGACAGCGAGAAGATCGGTATCACCGGTGTCTCGTGGGGCGGTGTCGTTACCTCCCTCGCCATCGGCTATGATAACCGCTTTGCATTTGCGATTCCTGTTTACGGCTCCGGCTACCTGACCGAAGCACATACCGGTTTTGCCGACCTGTTCAGCAAGGGACGCAATCCGCAGTACTGGCTGGCTGAGAAGCGTTTCCAGTACGCCGATATGCCGATTCTGTGGCTCTGCATGAACAACGACGCTCCGTTCTCTTTGAACTCGAACGTCAAATCATATCTGGACACACTCCCGAACAACGAGGACACCCGTCTTTCTGCGATCAGCGGCTGGGGCCACAGCCACGGATCGACATGGAATCGCTTCGACTCCTTCATCTTTGCCGATTCCGTCTGCAAGGACGGTGCAAAGATGCCGGCACTCCTTATGAAGGACGGCGTACCTGTCGTTGTCAATCCGAGTGATGTGAAGATCGACTCGTTGAAGATCTACTACCTGACGGAGGAGTTTGCGTATACAGACGGAAAAGCCCCCACGTGGTCCACGAAACGCTTCAAGTATAATGACGGCAATTACACCGTCGAGCTTCCCGAAGGCACGAAGGTGTATTACTACGAAATCTCCTACAAAATCGACGGTAAGGTCTGCTACACCACCACGGAAATGATTACGGTCGAATAAAATCTGTCCCCGTGCCTGTGCGCGGGGATATTTCTTGCTCTTTTTCCCGAATCCTCTTGCATTTACGGCGAAAAAGCGGTATAATAACTGTATTATCATAAAATTCTCCACTGAGGAGGCATATCCATGCTGGACATTAAATTTCTGAGAGAGAATCCCGATATCGTAAAGCAGAACATCAAAAACAAATTCCAGGACGCCAAGCTCCCGCTTGTTGACGAGGTGATCGAGCTTGACGCCGAAAGACGCCGCGTTATCAGCGAGGCTGATGCTCTGCGCGGAAGCCGCAACAAATACTCCAAGCAGATCGGTGCACTGATGGCGCAGGGCAAAAAGGACGAGGCGGAGGAAATGAAGCGCCTTGTTACCGAGAACGCGAACAAACTTGCCGAGGATGAGGCTCTCGAGAAGGAGCTGGACGAGAAGATCAAGAAGATCATGATGATTATTCCGAACATCATCGATCCGTCCGTTCCGATCGGTAAGGATGACTCCGAAAACGTCGAGATCCAGAAGTACGGCGAGCCTGTCGTGCCGGATTTCGAGGTGCCGTATCACACCGACATCATGGAGCGTTTTGCGGGCATTGATCTCGATTCCGCACGCCGTGTTGCCGGCAACGGCTTCTACTACCTCATGGGCGACATCGCTCGCCTGCACTCCGCAGTGATCTCCTACGCACGTGATTTCATGATTGAGCGCGGCTTCACCTACTGCATCCCGCCGTTCATGATCCGCTCCGACGTTGTTACGGGCGTTATGAGCTTTGCCGAGATGGAAGCCATGATGTACAAGATCGAGGGCGAGGATCTCTACCTCATCGGTACGAGTGAGCACTCCATGATCGGTAAGTTCATCGATCAGATCATCCCCGAAGCAGAGCTTCCCTACACGCTGACGAGCTATTCCCCCTGCTTCCGTAAGGAGAAAGGCGCGCACGGCATCGAGGAGCGCGGCGTATACCGCATCCACCAGTTCGAGAAGCAGGAGATGATCGTCGTCTGCAAGCCCGAGGACTCCATGATGTGGTACGACAAGCTGTGGCAGAACACGGTCGATCTGTTCCGTTCGCTCGACATTCCCGTCCGCACGCTGGAGTGCTGCTCCGGTGACCTTGCGGATCTGAAGGTGAAATCCTGCGACGTGGAGGCATGGTCCCCGCGTCAGAAGAAGTATTTTGAGGTGGGCAGCTGCTCCAACCTCGGCGAGGCGCAGGCACGCCGTCTCCG
>JAFTUH010000039.1 GCA_017466375.1 Clostridia bacterium
CCGCATCGAAAAAGGCTGCGCGGTGGATCTTTTCCCGCGGACAACGCATGTGGAAACGGTAGTCCTTTTAAGTCGGCAAAAAGTCGATGAACATATCCACTTTGAGGTGAATGTTGCTGACCTCCCCAAGACCACAAGAACAACCGCTACCTATACCGAAATCAAGGACTATATTCTGCAGAAATACGGTTTCAAGGTATCTACTCTGTATATCGCACAGACAAAAGACAAGTGCGGTCTGGCAAAGCGCGACAATTACAACATCGGCGAAGGCAAGAGCAAAGACCTTGTGTGTCCGGCAGAAAAGGAAAAGGCAATTCTGGACGCTTTCAAGCATTTTGGAATGCTCTAAATCGCCACAGAATGCCCCACAATGCGATTTAAGGTATTACCCATAAAGATATGCCAATACCTCTTAAAGTCGCTTAAAATGAGCCACAGGGCGATTGTGAACAAGATATGACAAAAGCGGAGGTCTAAACCTCCGCTTTTCGCTTACTGCTTACTGCTTTATATCGCTTAATAATTCTGCTGCCTGTTTTGCAACGTGCCAGAACATCACAGGAGGGATTGCATTTCCGAGTGCTCGGTATTGTGCACCCTCGCTCCCAAGCAGTTCAAAACTTTCCGGAAAAGATTGAATTCTCGCAACCTCTCTGGGAGTGAACCTGCGGTATCTGCCGTTCTCAAAAAGAACAGGGTCGGTGCTGTTCAGAGATACTTTTGCAAGATGTGCGCCGACAGTATTACAGGGTTTTGAAATATCCTGTGCACGACCTTTGTTCATGCTCTCTCGGTTCTTCATCATTCCTGCAACTGCTTTTTCGCTGAAATAATATTTCTCTGCAACCTCTGTTTCAATGACAGATTGGAGCGGTTCAAATTCTTCCTCCGTGTTTTTTGTGGGTGTTGGGAAAGTGAAATCAATACCTAAATCTTTACGGAATCCAACAATGATAACTCTTTCTCGCTTTTGCGGAACTCCGTATTCTGCCGCATTAAGAACGGTATATTTCACATCATAACCGCTATTTTCAAACTCTTGCAGAATGAGCGGAAAGGCCTCTTTCTTGTTGGCGGTCAAAATGCCTTTTACATTCTCTGCAATAAAGCATTTGGGTTGTCTTTCTCGGAGTATTCTGCACATCTCAAAGAACAGCATACCTCTATCGTCTTTAATGCCTAACCGTGGTGGGTTCTGTGCAACAATAGAGAACGATTGGCAAGGGAAACCGCCTGTAAGAATATCAAATTCCGGAAGCTCATCCGAAGATACAGAGCGAATGTCCCTATTGTCTGGAATGATACCGAAATTCTGCTCAAAGATAGCACAGGCATTTTCATCAATATCATTGGCATAAACAATCTCTATACCGTTGGGAGCATAATGTTTGCCGAGAAATTCAAAGTCACCAATCAAACCGACGTCTGTTCCACCGCAACCGCAGAACAACGATGCAACTTTTAATGTCCCCATACCAATAATTCCTCAAATCTTCCTACCGTCTTTGGGTCGAAAGTAATGTCCGCACCATCGCCCGGTATCATATTGATTTTGTCCTGCTTATAAAGTCCGACAGGGTCTTGGAGCAGGAACAGTTTTCTTTCTCCTTTGCTTATCATCAAGCGATAAACATAATATGCTTCTTTGGTTGTGCTGGCGGTGTTCCATTCGTTCTTTGTAAGGTGGATGGAGTTGAAATGGAGAGGTTTTGCGGAAATTGTGGTCTTGACCTCAATATATCTCTTTCGCTCATCCAGTTCAACAGAACTAATGTCATAACCAACTGCAAATTGGGTCGGTATTCTCTTTATGAGGTGAATGAGGTCTTCACGTCCTCCAAGTTTCACTCTCATACATTCGTGACCGTGAACAAGGTTTTCGCCCATATCGCCAATATCTTTGGTTGTGAATTCTTCTTCGGTGTCAATTCTTGCAGAAATCTCTTTCCCTGTATTCTTAAGTTCTTCATATTCTGTTTGGTCGCCTGCAATATATGCAAGAATATCTGTCTTGAAATCGGTTGTATCCATATCACGGTTTACATAAGCAAACCAAGCAGAATATACATTGTTTATTGCATCCAGAGTGCCTTGCTTTTTCGCAATCATCGTATCATACCCGGAGAACCATTCTTTTGATTCGATGAATTTTACAATGGTTTCGGTTTCTAAATCGTTGAGATAATAGGTTCTGCTGTCCCATGTTTTCAACAGGTTAGCAATTTCCATATAGTCAACAATATCTCCGGCATAACGGACAACATCACCTGTCATATCGTAGGTGAGTTTGTTTTTGCGATTCGCCTTGATACGTTCCCACACAAGAGAAACGTCCTCGTTATCTCTTGTTACTCTCAAATCGTTAAATACACAATGGCAAATTTCGCCTTTTGTAAGACCTATATTTGCACCCTCAATCTCTTTGATATGGGTGAGCAGACGGAGAATGTATTGAGCAGGTTTGAAATGAATACCGTTTTCAATCTGTTCCAAAATTGCATGAGGTTTTATGTGTGCACCAGGGTATTGGAACGAATAAAGGTAGGTTTTGAAAAAAGCAACCAAGTCGCCATCCTTGGCAAGTTCCTTTGCTCGTTTACCTGCTTCGGCAATGTCGTTGTCCTTATGATGAACAAAACCAAACAGAGAAGAAATTTCGGTTCGCCAGTTGTTTATGGTCTTTAATTCTTTGTGAGCATTGCCCGGATAACCGTAAATTGCTTGATTCAATTTTTCGGCAAAATCGTCCTCCGGCATCGGGTCTAGTTTAGCAATACTCTCTGCAACATAAATCAAAACATTTTCAACATCGTTTTTGAAACGAGGTCTTGCATGATGAATTCTAAAATAATATTGTTCAGGTATTTGGTATTCCATTGTTAGTCCTCGCTTTCTATGAGCTCGAGTATCTGGTCTGCAATTCTCTGTGCCATAAGAGGTGGAACAGCATTTCCGACCTGTCTGAATTGCTGTGTTTTATTTCCCAAGAAAATAAAATCGTCTGGGAATGATTGTATTCTTGCACACTCTCGCACGGTCGGCACACGGTTATACTTGTAATGAAAATGGTGGCGGTGTCCGGTATCGATAGTGGGAGCAGGTTTTTGACTATTGAAACGAGTCCAAGCAACATGGAAATTTCTTGACTCTCTGAATTCTTCCGGCAAGTCTTTATAATTACCGCCATCCGGCACAAGCGAAATAATGTGCTGAACCTTTTCGCTATGAGTTGCGGCAATATGGTTGCGAACCTCACCGGAATTCTCTCGCATAAGTTTTTGATAATCATTCTGCGGAACGGTCGCATAGCGCTGAACATCTTCGCCCAAAACATCCACAAGCGGTGGCAGGTCGCTCAATGCCATTTCACAAGAAACCTGCTCGGTCTGTAGTGCAGGATATTCAAAGTTATTTTCTCCCTTGACACCGACAAAAACAACCCTTTTTCTGTTTTGTGGCACACCATAATCAGCAGCACAGAGAATTTTATATTTCACCTCATAACCCATTTCTGCGAATGTTTTTATGATATTGTCCTTGACCTCTCCGTTAAACAAACCAACAAGGCCCGGAACATTCTCAATGACAAATGCTTTCGGTTGAATCTCTGCGACAAGGCGAATATATGACAGATACAGTTTGTTTCGTGGGTCATTGAAATTACGAGGCCCGGACAAAGAAAAACCTTGACAGGGCGGCCCACCTATAATAACATCAACTTTTTTGCCGTCCAACAATGGCGCTATATGGTCTTTGTATGTAATTTCTGTAATGTCGCCACAGATTGATTTTGCCCCATTGTGGTTGAGTTCAAATGTTTCCAATGCTTTGGCATCGTTATCAATACCTAAAAGGATATTGAAACCTGCTCTTTCAAAACCATACGACAGACCACCTGCACCACAAAAAAGGTCAATTACATTCCAGTTGTTCATTTTCTTTGTCCTCCTTTTTTGTTCTGCCGTCAGTAGGTTTTTTCGCATCTTCCGGAATTGCCCAGTTTTCGCCAAGTTTGAAAACTCCTGCAATTCTACCTTCAGAGCAAAGAACTTGAACACGTCTTTGTGATATATTCCATTTTGCGGCCGCTTGACTTGCTGTCATATATTTCATATCGCAAACTCCTTTTATTCCACGGGACGAATAATACAAGAATATTTTATCACAAATTTTTGTGTTTTTCAAGCCTTTCGGAGAAAGATTCACAAAAAAGGCGAGAAAAACTCTATGAGGGAATTTCCTCATAGAGTTTTTGGTTAATATCCGAATTGTGTGCAACCTGCAAAAATACTGCTTTCAGCGGTTGTAACACTACTTGGAATAGTTGGTTTTGATGTGAGGGATGTGCATCCAGCAAATGTGTTTCGCATATTCGTTACACTGGTTGCATTGCTCATATCTGGTGGTGTGATAAGTGAGGTGCATCCAGAGAAGGTGCTGGTCATATTTGTTACACTGTTTAGAATTGTGGGGGCATTCACAAGTGAGGTGCATCCTTCGAAGGTGTATTCCATATTTGTTACACTGGTCGCATAGCTCATATCTGGTGGTGTGATAAGTGAGGTGCAGTCTTCGAAGGTGAAGGACATATCCGTTACACTGCTTGGAATTACCGGAGCGGTCACAAGTGAGGTGCATCCTTCGAAGGTATAGCGCATATTTGTTACATTATCCGGAATTACAGGGGCGGTTACAAGTGATTCGCAGTAGAGGAAGGTTGCCCACATATTTGTTACACTGCTTGGGATTACAGGAGCAGTTGTAAGTGAGGTGCATCCATAAAAGGTGTTTTGCATATTCGTTACACTGCTTGGAATTACAGGGGCGGTTACAAGTGATTCGCAGTAGTAGAAAGTCTTGTATAAAGAGGTTATAGGTTTGCAGTTGATACTTTCTAATATCGCTCCACAGGTCGATTTTGTATCATCAATTACACGAACTCCCCAACCGTTTTGTATGTTGCTTATCCATTTTGAATTTCCGTAGTATTGATTGTATCTATACTCATAATCTCCAAAAACATATACGTCTCCATCATTTACAGTGCTTGGCATTGTCTGTCCTTCTGTAAAGATTGCAGTTGCGCCTGTATAGTCGCCAAGTATGGCACTTGTTACTCCAACATAGTATGTTGCGTTTTCTGGAACAACTTTATACGACCATCCACAATCTTGACAAGTTGCTGTATCTTCGTGAGTTCCTGTGTTTGTAATAGTCAAGTTTTCATGCAAACAAGGCTTGACACCCAATATTAAAATCATACCATCGCCCATATCAATTTGCTTTCCATCAGCAGAAATTGTTGCAACTACAACAATTTCTCCACTACTTGAATCAGTGAGATTTAAACCATCATATCCAACTGCTCCGGCAGGAGCAGAATCTGAACCGAGTAATTGCCCATCATATACCACAGACATTTCAATACTGCCATCTACATAGAATTTGTAAATATAATAGTAGTCCTCTTGTATCTCAATTCCATATGGTTCACCATATTTTATAGGGCATTCTTTGAAACTCTCATTAAAAGCATTTTCAAATTCCAACTCCATCTTTTCAACTCCTGCCGCCTCAAGTGCATTTGATTTTGTATCAAAAAGAGCTTCAGTTGTATTTTGCACCGAGGTAGTTATAAACTTGCCAAAAGGTGTGGCAAGCGCCATCATAACTGATAATATCAGTATTAAAACCACTATCCATCCATAGTGGGAAAGTGTTTCTTTATCCATAGCAAAAATCTCCTTTCAGAATTTAATATATTTTCCATGAGGAAAATCTCATCATTGATAAGAATGATTTTTCCTCATAAACTTTTTGAATTTATCGCAGAATCTCGTCTGCAATTTCCCAACCGGTCTTTGCTCTGGTCGGTTGTTTCTTTTCATCAAGGTATGCGCGATAAAACGGTGCGATTTCTCTCCGTTCCACAAATGCCTCAAGATACTGCACCCTTGCTCTTGCTTCGTCCAGTTGTTTTTCCAATGCTTTCACAGAAACACTGTCGCGCCGTGCCGTTGCAAGTCGGATTTCGTGTTCCAGTTGTTCCTTTTGCTGTTCCATTGCGGAGATTTGTTTTTCCATACCAGCCAACCACTCCGTTTTACTGGTGTGTCGTCTCCGTTCTGGAACTGGCAGACCGTTATCCTCACAGTATGCCTTTACTCCCTTAAAATCGGAGGAATAACCCTCTTTGACCGCTTCAGCTTGCACTGCCTTGTATACACTGTATCGTGAATATCCGCGTGTCAGTTCAAACTGTGCCATTGCATCGGCATAGCGGTCTTGCATCATTGACAGATTCTTTGCACCGCCAAAATATTCACTTGCACTTATTTTGCCCTCTTTGGTTGTCGGGCAGAATAGAAAGTGTATATGCGGGGTAGCCTCGTCCATATGGCAATCAATTCTAATGGGGGTTGCTCCTTTGGACATAAACTCTCGATTTATAAATTGCACATTCGCCTTACGCCATTCATCAATGTCAATTTTGTCGGCCATTTCCGGCGAGAATGTAAAAATACATTCACAGGCAATCGCCGCATCGTTTCGCAAGTTCCGAGGTAGTTTTTTCTTCTCCACACCTTTTGCAATTTTTTCTGCTCGCTCTTTATCAACAATATCGTTGTGTCTTTTTATTGCTTTGTTGATAAAAGCATTGAGTTGTTTCATATCATCGAAATATTTACGTGTGCGATTTTCCTCGCTGTTTTCAGGTTGCGAAATCTCCGCTACTCGGTCGTGTTCTTCTTGGTGTCTCCACGATGAACCGAGCGAAGATTTTCCTCTGCCTTTTTTTAATTTTGCTGCGCGAAATATCGCTTTGTCTATACCGTCAGACATAGTGCCTTTCCTCCTTTCCAAACGGCCGAA
This sequence comes from Clostridia bacterium, assembly GCA_017466375.1. GTDB lineage: Bacteria > Bacillota > Clostridia > Oscillospirales > CAG-272 > SIG701. Next base: position 6,877 of record JAFTUH010000039.1, read on the forward strand.
ACCAAAACAAAATTTTTGCAAAATTTCGTTTCGTTTTCTTTTATTGCCGAACACATCCGCAATTCCCTATGGAATTGCTCCTGCATTCGTCAACCGCATCTATCAAACTTACATCAACCTTGATGGGTTGATATAAGTATGACAGATGCTACCACCGTTTTCCATTACGGAAAAGCACTCACTACATTTAACTTCGTTAAATCGTTCGCCAAGGCGTTGCCTTGGAACCATTTAGGTGGCGTTGCCCCCTAAAAACCCCTACTGTTGAAGAAAGTGTATATACTATCATCGGGTCGGATGATACTCTTTCCACTTTCTTCTGGTTAGGGCAGAGTTTAGGGCATAATCGCCCTAACTCTTGCCCTAACATTTGCCCTAATGGGCAATCGCTCATTCTTTATGTGAATGAGCTTGGTCGAGTTCTAAAACTCGCCCTAATGTTTGCCCTAATCTGTTTAGGGCAAAACCGCCCTAATAGTTTTAGGGCAATTTATAGGGCGACGTCGCCCTAATATCGTTAGGGCAAGTTTTAGGGCAGAATTGCCCTAACTTTCGCCCTAAACTTTTGAAAGGAGATTTTTTGTAATGAAACAAAAAACACACAAAACTGATGTCCGTTTATACATTGATGACGGACACAAAGCATACCTCAAAATCGTTGCACAGGACAGAGGTGTATCCGTTAATCAGTTACTTATGGAACTGATTGACAAGAAATATCCCTATGACAAGAAAGCACAGGAACGTGTGCAAGTTGAGCAGATAGCAGAGAATACTGTTCCTGCTTCCGTTCCTGCTCCGGTCGAGATTCCCGACCGGAAACGAAAAGAAACTCGCCTTGCTGAAATCAACGGTATATTGAAAAAGGCATACAACGGAGACACACTGCCCACCGATGAATACCACCGCTTGAAAGAGGAACAAACAGAACTCCGCGCCGAACTCGGTCACAACTGACTTTTCCTCGTAGATATTTTGAAAACTACCACACCTCCCCCGGTTCTTATTCCTTCTGAAGTTTGTCCCGGTGTCGTGGTTCGCCTGCTCGTTGCCATTGAACAACCCGACAGTTAAGACCGCCTAGGCGGTCGTATTTACTTGCGTCCGTTCGCCAGAACAGGAAAAACCGACCACTCCACAGAGTGTCGGTTCTGTTCGTTAAAGGCGAACGGTTCTTTTTATCTGTCTGTATCACAGCACCGCATAGGCGGTGCATATAGAAAAGGCGACCCATAAAGGTCGCCGTCCAGAATATCGCCGGAAACATTAAACATACCCCGCACTAACCTATAATGGCGATTATTCCGGCATAGCAAGGTCTGTTTTTCCTCATGGATATTTTCTCACCGCCTAAGCGGTGAAAAAAAGAACGTTACCCAGATGAAACTGTCCTATTGACTATAGAAGAGAGGAACGCTCCGAATTTTTTTCAAAATGTTTATGAGGAAAAACGAGAAAAATGCCGAAAATAGGGCGATTTCGGGAGATATTTGAAGTTTTCAATGTGTTTTGGACGCGAAAACAACCTGCAAAATTTTGCAGGTTGACCTGCAATGCTTTGCAGGTTCATCTGCAACAAAATTGCAGTTAAAATGCCTCCTATCAATCATACTTGTAACAAATACGAATGAAAGGAGGCAACCCAGATGGAAAAATATGAACCAGCCATATCAGTAGATATTGAAACCGGAGAAGCACACGAGATTATAATCAAGAAAAGTATAAGCAGTCAAAACTTCGTAAAGGTCTTTATGGCGGATTTCCTTGTTGCGCTTGGGATACTAAATTCAAAATCGGTTTCTGTTGTGTGCTATATCTTTGATAATATGAATTACAGCAACAATACATTGATAGCGACCAAAGAGCAAATAGCAAAAGGGAGCAATACATCTGTGAGAACCGTTTACTATGTTATGCGAAAATTGGAAAGTAAAGATTTCATAAAACTAAAATCTCCCGGAGTATATGTAGTGAATCCGAAGTTCATCGTCAAGGGAAACGAGAACAAGCGGAGAATGATTCTTGAATACTATAATGATGACGGAAATGACGAGAATAACGACGAACCAGAAGCACCAGCTTCAGACGAAACCGAAGAATAATTTTCGAAATATCTATGAGGAAAAATAAAACTCCCTCATAGATATTTTTTCGTTTGTAACTTTTTCATAACAATTTGGCATTTGCCGTTGAAAAATATTCCTGTCCGAGTTATAATGTTTATATACACGATTAGCACGGTAACGCATAGGTCGGAAAGGTAGAACGGCATGGACAAGATTGAGAAAGCATACATATACACCCGTGTATCTACTGAAATGCAAGTGGATGGTTTTTCTCTCGCTGCACAGAAAGAGGATATTTGTCGATATGCACAGTTAAGAGGCATTCAGATTGTTGGCGAGTTCTGCGACGAGGGAAAATCCGGCAAGAGCGATAAACGTCCCGAATTTATGCGGATGATTGAAACCATCAAAACGAACAAAGACGCGGTTCGTTATGTTCTTGTGTTCAAACTCTCCCGATTCGCCCGAAATGCCGCTGACACTCTCAAAAATCTGCAACTTATGCAGGACAACGGTGTTGACCTCATCTGCATAAAGGAAGGTCTTGACAGTTCCACAGCAACGGGAAAATTGATGGTAACGGTTATGTCTGCCGTTGCCGAAATGGAACTTGACAACATCCACACACAAACGATGGCAGGACGAAAGCAGAAAGCGAAAGAGGGTAAATGGAACGGAGGTTTTGCTCCATACGGTTATGTTATCGACAAGGACACTCTCAAAATTGTTGAGGAAGAAGCCAAAACCGTCCGCTACATATACGACCTGTTTGTAAATGAAAATCTCGGAGCTATGGGGGTTGCCAAGCGATTGAATGCCGAAGGTATCAAAAAGGTAGTGCGACAGAACGGAAAATACGATACCTTTACCGTTGATTTTGTAAAGGACATTCTTGACAACCCTGTTTATATGGGTAAAATCGCATACGGTCGCCGTAAGACCGTCAAGGTCAGCGGAGAACACGGCAAGACCAAGGTTGTCAAAGAGAAAGACGAAAGCAACATCATCCTTGTGGACGGTCTGCACTAAGCGATTATCAGCGAGGAACTTTGGAACACCGCTCACGCCAAAAGAAAGGCAACAGGTGTCCGCAAAGAGAAATTGGAGCAGGAACACCAGTATGTTCTGTCCGGTCTGGTTCGCTGTCCTTCCTGCGGTAAGACAATGTATGGTGTGCCGAATCGCAAAAAGAAGAAGGACGGCACATATTATAAAATCTCCTATGCCTATAAATGCAGACAGAACAAAAACACCGATGGAATACCGTGCGGATGTGCAAAGCAATATAACTGTGCCGAACTGGATGCAGAATTTGCTTCAGCTCTCCCTCTGTGCCTTTTAACCCCCGATATTATCGAGGATGTTCTGCAAAAGTTAAATCAAGAATTTGACATATCTGAACTGGAAACCAAACTCTCCGAACTGTTTGCAAGACAAAAAGAACTCCGTGCCATTCAGCAGAAATACGAACAGGCACAGAGAAACCTTGATATTACCGACAAGCATTATGACCGCAAATTTGAAAACTACTCTCGCCAGCTTGATGAACTATACGACCAACTGGACGAGGTTGAAACCCTCATTTACACCACACAGGAAAAAATCAACAATGCAAGTGCCACGAAGAAAAGCAGAGAGGACGCAATTTCTCTGATTATCACTTTTGGAGCAAATTTCGGTTCGCTCTCTCCGCTTGCTCAAAAGCAATTTGCCAATATGTTGATTGACAAGGTTGAGATTTTCCCGACCAAGCGAGACATGGGGTATTTGAAATCAATTCATTTCAAAGTGCCTGTGTGCCGTAATTTCGGTGAACTCACGAACATTATGACTATCTGGGACTACTATCCCGATATTCTGGACGAGGAGGGCAATTTCAATGGTTATGCACCCGAAGATGATTTGCCCGAAAGGGATATGCTTGCAGAACGAGCAGACGAGAACGGCAACATTGTTGTTGTCGAGGAATACGGCGAACAGGAACAACTCCGCTTGCTCAAAATGAGATTTGAACAGGTCAATGCTATTCGCAAAGCAAAAGGAATGCCCGAACTGACCGAAAGTGAGTTCTTGGCTTTTTGCCGACCTAACCAGATTACAGACGAATGTGTGATACGTTTAACTCGGAAAGATATCGACGGGCACGTCTGAGAGAATATGACAAAAGCGGAGGTCTAAACCTCCGCTTTCTATCTATTCAACTGTTCGACAAGTTGGAATTGGTGACACTCTAAAATTATATCAATGCTTGTTTTCTTGACGGGCCTTTTTCCATTGACTGATTTTATCAAAGGCACCCAAACAGTGCAGCGCATACAAGCCAAGTGCAGCGACGGCAAGGCCGCAAACAAACGACATGATATCACTACAGATTGCTTCGGGAATAATGCCGTTGAGTCGCCCCTTGTGCTCGCTTCCAAAAAGCAAATAACTAAGCAGCATCAAGCAGGTAGAACCTGCCAACATAGTGCGCAATTTCTCTTTGCGCTTATTGCTTTCTTCTGCGGCATATTCCGCCACCTTTTTCAATGTATCCTTGGTTTCCTTATCCATATTCTCGCTTTTCCTTTCTCCATCAATGATTTCACGAATATCTACATCATAGAAGTCGGCAAGTTCAATGAGCATTTCCACATCAGGCATATTGCTCCCAGTTTCCCATCGTGATACAGTTCGAGAGGAAACATAGAAATGTTCTGCCAGTTGTTCTTGGGTCAACCCCTTGTCCTTGCGAAGGTGTTTTAGAAATCTTCCGATTTTTTGTTGGTTCATTCACACCCCTCCTTTCGTGAAAATCATATCACTGGTTCGTTAAGGAAACCACGACACAAAGCGAGAAATGCCGTGGTTTTGAGGTAGACACATTATGTCCTGTGTATTCTGTTCACAAAATTCTTATTTATCGAACTGCTTTTACATATCCAGTATATCATAAATATGCCGTTTTTTCAATCTGTACCGCCCCCAAAAAGCGAATCGTGTGGAAAAATTCATATTTTTATGTTATAATGTTGAAAAAACAAGGAGGTGATCCCATGCCGAATACGCTTACCGCCGAAAAGCCGATCGCGCCTGCCGCGGCTGCTCGTGACGTGCGGTACGATCTGCTCCGCATTACAGCTGCCTGTATGGTTGTTTTTCTGCACACGGCGGGCAGCAAGTGGCATACTGTTCCGCACACCGATTTTTCGTGGCTCAGTATGCATATTTACAACAGCTTCTGCCGTTCTGCCGTTCCGCTTTTTTTCATGCTGAGCGGCGCGTTTCTTCTCAAAAAAGAAATCCCCCTAAAAAAGCTGTGGCTGAGGAAAATCCTGCCGCTGGGCATCATTTACATCGTTTGGTCCTTTTTCTATGCGATAGATGCAGTCGGATGGACTTCTCTGTTTCGGACATCCCCTCTTACCTTGATCGCACTGAGTGTCAAAAGTCACTACCATATGTGGTATATTCCGACACTTGCCGGCTTGTACATACTGCAGCCTGTATTGTACGCAGTCATACACTTTGAAAACGGAAAATTTGTTCGTTATTATCTGCGCGTATTTTTTGTTTTACAAATTCTTCGTGCCACTGTAACATTACTGTGCTCCGATATAACGGTAGTACAAACCGCTATGTCTTCCCTGCCGATGGAGCTGACACGCTACGCCGGATACATGCTTCTCGGGTATTATCTGGCAAACATAAAGCCGCTCCGCATCAAACCGAGAACAGCATTGCTCGGTTTCTGCGGCACAGTTATACTTGCCGCCGCAATCGATACTCTTTTCACATACATACGAGGCGATGCAAAGGAAATGCTTTACAGCTACTTCTCTCTGCCCGTCTTCGCAGAAGCGGTGCTTCTTTTCACTTTTGCCCAAAGTATAAATCCGAATCGGCTCGCCTCACCGAAAGCATCCGCTGTCGTGGGAACGCTGTCCTCTTTGACGTTCGGTGTCTATCTCCTCCACCCGTTCATTCTGGACAAGTTGGAGACGCACCTGCATCTGCATCCGATGTCGTTTGCACCGATTCTGTCGATCCCGGTGATTGCCATAATCGCAACCATACTGTCAGGAGCGATTACGTTTGTCATGCTGAAACTCCCCGTCGTGAAGCGACTTTGGAAATTATGAAAAAAGCGAGGAACCGATCGGTTCCCCGCTTTTCTTTTATTATTTTACAATCCGTCTCGCTTCGATGTAATACCGCTTGCTGCGCGCCTCGCCCATGGAGAATGTCTTGCGCGGCAGAGTGCCGTGATCGAGCACGTACGGGAAGAGTTCCTCTTTCGCCATGCCGTCAAAGAGGAATCCGACCGATCCCTTCCGCTTGGCAAGTGCGATGAGCGACGCTTCGTCATGGATGTAGTCGCACTTCACGCCGGGATGCGCGGCGATGTATTCGTCGATGAAAATCTGCAGCGTTCCGACGGTGAGCGCGTGCGTCGGCGCGGTGAACGATACGGTTTCATCCGAATCGTCAGTCAGAACGCGGACCGTCTGCGTGCCCTCGCCCGATTTTGTGATCGCGCCGAGTGCCTCGAGGAAATCGGCGGTGTCCTCCGTCTCGACCACACGGTAGATCGGCTCAAAATCGAGCGCGTCATCCTCCAGCGCAACGAGCTCGACGAGTGCGTACCGTGCAGGATGATCTGCGGCGGCACTTCCCTCTTTCGCTTTGATATTTTCGTAGTGCGCCTTAGCGGCGGCGAGAGAATGGTTGCCGTCACCGACTGCGTAGACAAATCCGCTTTCGCGGGAGGATTCGTACTCGGCAATCTTTGCGAGAACAGCGGCGAGTGCGTCGCCCGTGATGCGGAATCCTTTGGCGTGCCCGCCGTCGAGCATGAGATCGAAATCGTACAGGCAATCATATGCGGCGCAATTTGCCGACACAGATGCCATCAGTCCGTTCGCATCGTTCAGAAGGAGCATGACGTGCGGCAGTTCCAGCGGTGCGGCAGATCGGATGGCAACACGCGGCGGGATTCTCTCAAGCACGGTCGCTTCGGTCGCACGGACGGCAGGCGCCGATCCTTTTGCGTAATCGTATTTCTCCAGATCGATTTTGCCGACAAGACCGCGGCGTACACGTCCGTCGGGCAGCGTGCGCTCCAAATACAGAAGACTGTCCGTATACTCCTTCAGCGCGCCGGCGTTCATCTGCGCCATGGCAGTTTGGATCTCCGCGTTGCGGGATGCCTCCGCCTCCGTTTCGAGATATGCCTCGGGAAGCACGAGATGCAATGCGCTCGGTGCGTCTTTGGCGATCGCCTCCGCTTTTTCCCAGTAGGAAGGCTCGGAGGTGAACTGATCGACGGCGATCACCGCCCACTTTTCCCATGCGGGATCCTTGGCAGTATACGGCGGCAGGAGAAAATCCGCCGCGGAAAATATCGTTTTTGCAGACATGGCTGTACCTCTTTTCTGTGATACTCTATTATAATACAGAATCGGCTCCGTGTCAATTTTTGCGGCAAAAAATCAGCGTTGGACATACAATTTGTGCAATCGGCCGATATTTTTTCGCCCGAAAGGAATATTTTATCGAAATGTGCCGTTGACAAATGCCCCCCTTTTTCATATAATATAAGGTGTAGTTTTATAAATTCACGGATTATGACAGGAGAGTACCGCATTGGCTTCACAGAATCTTGCATCCAATCAGGATGCCGTAAAAGTTGTAAAATTCGGCGGCAGTTCCCTTGCCGACGCCGAGCATTTCCGCATGGTTGCGGACATTGTCCGCGGTGAGGACTCGCGCCGCTACGTTATCCCCTCCGCGCCCGGCAAGCGCTTCAAGGAAGATGATAAAGTTACCGATCTTCTTTACAAGTGCTATGAAGTATCCGCAGACCGCGCCGCACTCAAGGAAGTATTTTCACGCGTACGCGAGAGATATGAGCTGATTATCGAAGGTCTTGGGCTGGATCTCGATCTGTCCGCAGAATACGCGATGATCGAGAGTTCGATTGCGCACCACGCAGGACGCGACTATGCCGCTTCCCGCGGTGAGTATCTGAACGGTGTGATCCTCGCAAAATACCTCGGATACGATTTCATCGATGCCGTCAGCGTCATCCGTTTCTCCGACAACGGTTCTTTCGACAGCGAACTGACGAACACGATCATGGCGGAAACACTGAAACGCCACGAGCGCGCCGTTATCCCCGGTTTCTACGGCTCCATGCCGAACGGTACGGTCAAGACGTTCTCCCGCGGCGGTTCGGACATCACCGGTTCGATCGTTGCCCGCGCGGCAGACGCCGTTCTCTACGAGAACTGGACGGACGTATCCGGCTTCCTTATGGCAGATCCCAGAATCATCGACAATCCGAGCGTAATCAACGTTATCACATACAAAGAACTGCGCGAACTTTCCTACATGGGCGCGACCGTTCTCCATCAGGACGCGATCTTCCCCGTCCGCTTTGCAGGCATTCCGATCAATATTAAGAACACGAACGCGCCCGAGTGCCCCGGCACGATGATCGTTCCGACCACGGACGATCTCTCCAGCGTTGTCACCGGTATCGCCGGCAAGGTCGGCTTCTCCGTATTGAATATTGAAAAGGACATGATGAACGCCGAACTCGGCTTCGGCCGCCGTGTGCTTGAGGTACTTGAGAGACTCGGTGTCTCCTTTGAGCATTTCCCCTCCGGCATTGACACGATGTCCATCATCGTAAACACGAATGACATCGCCTCCTGCCGTCAGCGCATCATTGACGAGATCTGCCGCGTATGCGAGCCTGAAGTCATCAACATCGAAGACGGTCTGGCACTGATCGCCGTCGTCGGTCGCGGCATGGTCAAGGCAAAAGGTACTGCCGCAAAACTGTTCAAGGCATGTGCCGACGCAGACATCAACATCCGCATGATCGACCAGGGTTCGAGCGAATTCAACATCATCATCGGTGTGGACGCGAAGGATTTCGAGCGCGCCCAGAAGGCGATCTACGCAGAATTCGAAAAATAATAAAAAACGCCTCCATTGGAGGCGTTTTCTTGGATACAGAATCAGACGATATGCGTCGGAAGCTGCTGACCGCCGAGGATGTGGAAATGCAGATGCGGTACGGACTGTGCGGCATCGGCTCCGCAGTTGGAGATGACGCGGTAACCACCCGTAGCGCCTGCTTCTTTGGCGATCATGGGGATCTTCTCGAAGATGTGCGTGACGTACGCGCTGTTCTCTGCCGTCACCGCATCCATCGACGGGATGTGAATCTTCGGAATCACGAGCACGTGTACTTTCGCTTCGGGATTGATGTCGCGGAACGCGAGAATCATCTCGTCCTCGTACACCTTGGTTGAGGGGATCTCCCCCGCGAGAATCTTACAGAAAATGCAGTCCATATTGTTTCTCCTTGTAAGTAAATTACTGTGAATCATTCGTCTGCGCGTACTGTCCGGCAGAAGCGCCCGATTTATCCCGCAGATGCAGGTGGATGATCTCCCCGTCATCAATGATCGCGACGCATCGGGTGAGCACATAGGAGCCCTGCCACTCGTAGCACGACATCGTAAACGAATCGGTGCTTTCAAACGCACCCGTCAGCGAGAACGTGGGCACAAGATTGCCTCCCTCATTAGAAAACGTTTCGTTCCCGACGGTAACAGTTCCGCTGTGCGCAGGTGAACGGAAGAAATACCGCTGCACACGCACGGTCACGGTGACGTCCACCGTCTCGCCGTACAGTTCGACATCGCCCGCATCGGTACGGACAAGCGCGGCGGTATACGTCCGTTCAAACGGCAGCTTGAACCACACGATCAAAGCAAGCCCGATCACAAACACGGCAAGAATCGCAATCTTCTTTCGGCGGGAGACGACACGTCTCTCCTCAGGCGGAATTTCCCGTTTCAATATTCTTTTCTCCTTCAGCCAAATTCACTCTATCCAGAGGCGATAGCCAAGGAAAAGAGGGAGGGCTTCCGGGAGGGAGAAGAAACTTCGGCGTTTGAGATGGTTCTTCTCCCTCCCGCGCACACTCAATAGATTCAGTATAACACAACAAAATTCAAAAATCAAGAGGCATCCCATGGACAAACAGCACAAACCGTACAAAGTATTCGACATTCACACACACACCTATCCCGAGGTGATTGCGGAAAAAGCCGTGACGAATCTCGGTAAGTTTTATGATTTCGTTCCGGAGGGATTGGGTACGTATGCCCATCTTTCCGCACAGGCACCGGAAAACAACGTAAAGGGATTTCTCCTTTTCTCCGTGGCAACGAACGCGCATCAGGTGCAGAAGGTCAACGACTGTATCGCCGCGCTTGCGCAGAAATCGCGTGACGAGGGCTTTCTCACCGTCGGCTTTGCCGGGATGCACCAGGATTTTCCCGATTTTGAAGCGGAGATCGACCGCGTGGAAAAGCTCGGACTGTGCGGCGTGAAAATCCATCCCGACATTCAGGGGATCGACATTGACGATTCGAAAATGCTGAAACTGTATGAGATCGTGGAGGGACGCATGCCTGTCTATTTCCACATCGGCGACGACCGTCCGCAGTACCGCTTCTCCGAGCCGAAAAAACTCCGCCGCGTGCTGGATATGTTTCCGAATCTCGAAGTCGTCGCGGCGCATCTCGGCGGCTATAAGGCATCCGAGGAAGCACTCGAATACCTCGCCGGACACGAGCGCGTGTGGTATGACACATCCTCCGCGCTCTGGTATCTCACGCCCGAGAAAGCATCGTACATGATTCACGCACTCGGATACGAGCACGTCATGTTCGGCACGGATTATCCCGTGATGAATCCTGCATCGGAACTGGCGCTGTTCGACCGTCTCACACTGACAGAGAAGCAGCGCGAGGATATCCTTTACAATAACGCCATCCGCTTTCTGCATCTTGAGGCCAAAGCATGATCGGCATCCGACGCGAGGACACGCTGTGGGAACGGCTGCGCCGCGATCCGCGCCCGATCATCCTGTACGGCACGGGAAACGGCGCGGATAAGATCATCGATCAGCTTGCAGAGATCGGGCGCACACCGGACGGCGTGTTTGCCAGCAGCGGATTTGTGCGCAACCGCACATTTCGCGGAATGCCGGTGCAGTCGTATGAGGAAATTCTTGCCCGCTTCGGCGACGATATCGTGATTCTGATTTCCTTCGGCTCGACGCTGCCCGATGTGATTGGACAGATGTATGCACTCTCCGAAAAGCATGACACAGTGCTCCCCGACGTACCGCTGATCGGCGGCGAAGTTTTTACCTATGAGTATTATCTCGCGCATGAGAAAGAGATCACCGACACGTGTTCCCTGCTGGCGGACGAGCAGTCCCGCCTTTTGTTCGAAGATATGCTCCGCTATCGTCTGACCGGAAAGCTCTCCTTCCTCACCCGCACGGAGGATGCCGGCGTCTCTCTGCAGACGCTCGCCGATACGGCAAAGATCCGCACGGCAGTAGACGGCGGCGCCTTCAAGGGCGACACGGCGGAAATGATCCGCAAGGCTTGCCCGAACGTCACCGAAATTATCGCTGTGGAAGCGGACGCCCGCACGGTGAAAAAATTGACCGAATACGCCGAAACGACAGGCGGCACTGTACGTCCCGTGCATGCGGCTCTTTGGGATATACCCGACACGCTGACGTACTCCGCATCGGCAAGCCGCGGTGCAGGGGCAGACGGCACAAACAAGCGCGCAAAGACGGTTGAAGTGCCCGCTGACACGGTGGATCGGATCGTCGGGGAGATGCACGTGGATCTGATCAAGCTGGATGTAGAGGGTGCTGAGGCACGCGCTCTTGCCGGTGCGGATGGCGTGATCTCGCGCGACATGCCGATCCTCTCCGTATCCCTTTACCACCGCACAGAGGATCTGTTTTCCCTGCCCTTGTCGATCGCGGCGAAGTATGACGGATACAGATTTTATCTCCGCCGTGTACCGTGCATCCCAGCGTGGGATCTCATGCTGTACGCCGTTCCCGCGCGTTTTTGTAAAAACTGACGGAAAGTACGCGCGGAAAATCCCCCTTTTCGTCACCGACCGTCTTGACAAACTTCGGAAAATATTATATAATATATCGATTAAGCAAATCTTTAAGCGGTACAGAGAGACCGGCAAGGTTTGAACGGCATAATTCGGACGGCTCCCCGCCGTCTTTGTAAGCGCGTCTTCCTTGCCCGAACGAAGCTTTTCACATCGGAGGAAGTATGAAAGTTACATTTACAAACGCAACGGTCATCGGAAAAGAACAGGTTTCTTTTCTCTCTGACGGCACGTTTTCCTCTATATACAATCCGAATACCGATCACGCTGCTCTTGACACAGCGTTCTGTTTCGTTTTTCCCAGCTTGACGGATGTCCATGTACATCTGCGTGAGCCGGGATTTTCTTATAAAGAGACGATCTCAACAGGTACTGCCGCCGCCGCACGCGGAGGATATGGCTCTGTCTGCGCAATGCCGAATCTCTCCCCCGTTCCGGATTCGGACGAGCATCTTGCTCAACAGGAAAAGCTGATCCGCGAGAGCGCGAGGGTAGATGTGTATCCGTACGGCGCAATCACCGTGGGTGAGATGGGCAAGGAGCTTGCCGATCTGGACTGCATCGCACCGCGCGTCATCGCCTTTTCGGATGACGGACGGGGTGTGCAGAATGAGGAAATGATGCTCGCCGCGATGAAGAAAGCGAAATCTCTCGGTAAAATCATCGCCGCACACTGCGAGGTGAACGCTCTGCTCCGCGGCGGATGTATCCACGACGGCACATACGCTGCCGCACACGGACTGCCCGGCATCTGCTCGGAAAGCGAATGGGGACAAATCAAGCGCGATCTTGCACTTGCCGCCAAGACGGGCTGTGCGTACCACGTCTGCCACATCTCTACGAAGGAAAGCGTGGCACTGATCCGCGAGGCGAAGGCGGCCGGCGTGGATGTAACGTGCGAAACCGCACCGCATTATCTGCTCATGCACGACGGCATGCTGCAGGACGAGGGACGCTTCAAGATGAATCCCCCGCTTCGCTCGGAGGCAGACCGTGACGCTTTGCTTGAGGGAATCTGCGACGGCACGATCGACATGATCGCGACCGACCACGCACCGCACTCCGCCGAGGAAAAATCAAAAGGTCTGCGCGGCTCGAATATGGGCATCGTCGGTCTGGAAACGGCACTGCCGCTTCTGTACACATACCTCGTAAAAGAGGGTGTGATCTCCATGGAAAAGCTGATCGCGCTGATGAGCGATAATCCTCGAAAGCGATTCGGTATCAATGGCGGTTTGGAAAACGGATACTTCACCGTGTTCGATCCGCGTGAAACCTACGAGATCGATCCGGATTCGTTCGTATCGATGGGCAAGAGCACGCCGTTCACCGGCTGGAAAGTCAGCGGCACTGTCCGTTTGACTGCTGTCGGCGGCAAAATCGCATACAGCGACAGGACGATCCTGCCCGAGGCATAACTGAGTTTATAATTTGCAGAATATAGATGGGAGAAAACGTATGGCTAAGAGAACAGACATCAAAAAGATTATGATTATCGGCTCCGGTCCGATCGTTATCGGTCAGGCAGCTGAGTTTGACTATGCAGGCACGCAGGCGTGTCTTGCGCTGAAGGAGGAGGGGTATGAGGTCGTACTGCTCAACTCCAACCCCGCGACGATCATGACGGATACGTCCATTGCGGATAAGGTTTACATGGAGCCGCTTACACTGGAGTACGTTGCGCGTATCATGCGCACGGAGCGTCCCGATGCCATCATCCCCGGCATCGGCGGCCAGACCGGTCTGAATCTCGCCATGCAGCTCGAGCAGAAGGGTGTTCTCCGTGAGTGCCAGGTCGAACTGCTCGGCACATCCAGCGAGAGTATCGAAAGAGCCGAGGACAGACAGATGTTCAAGGATCTCTGCGAGGAGATCGGCGAGCCGGTCATCCCCTCCGTAATTACCTATACGGTGGAGGAAGCCTGCGAGGCGGCTGAGAAGATCGGGTACCCCGTTGTTCTCCGTCCCGCATTCACGCTCGGCGGTACGGGCGGCGGCTTTGCGTACTCCAAGGAGGAGCTCGTTCCGATGATGGAGAACGCACTCAAACTCTCCCCCGTTCATGAGGTTCTGATTGAGAAGAGCGTGCGCGGCTACAAGGAAATCGAGTTTGAGGTCATGCGCGACGCGACCGATCACGCTATCACGATCTGCGGCATGGAGAATGTCGATCCTGTCGGCGTTCACACGGGTGACTCCGTCGTTGTTGCACCGATCCTCACGCTGAACGAGCACGACTTCACGATGCTCCGCGACAGCGCGCTCAAAATCATCCGTGCGCTGAAAATTGAAGGCGGATGCAACGTGCAGTTTGCACTGAATCCGCACTCCTCCGAATATTACCTCATCGAGGTCAACCCGCGCGTGTCCCGTTCCTCCGCGCTCGCTTCCAAGGCAAGCGGATACCCGATCGCACGCGTAACTGCGAAGATCGCCGTCGGTATGACGCTCGAGGAGATCAAGATCGCGAACACGAACGCGGCATTTGAGCCGGCGCTTGACTATATCGTGGCAAAGCTGCCGCGCTTCCCGTTTGATAAATTCACCTCCGCGACGAACAAACTCGGCACGCAGATGAAAGCGACGGGCGAGGTCATGGCAATCGGTGCGACGTTTGAGGAATGTCTCCTCAAAGCTGTCCGCTCGCTGGAGATCGGTGTGTGCCACCTCCATATGCCGAAATTCGACAGTATGCCGAAAGAAAAGCTGATCGAATATCTCGCCGATTTCCGCGATGACACGCTGTACGCGGTCGCACAGCTGATCCGTCTCGGCATGACGACGGAGGAACTGTACGAGATCACGAAGATCACACCGTACTTCCTCGACGCGATCCGTAATATTGTCGCTTACGAGTCCGTAATCGCCGCCAATGTGAAGGATACCGAAATTCTGAAAGCCGCAAAGAAGCTCGGCTTCTCCGATAAGTTCATCGCCAAACTCTGGAACACCGCAGAAACGGACGTATGGAAGATGCGTGTGGATGAAAAAATTCTCCCCGCCTTCCGCATGGTCGATACGTGCCACACCGGCGCGTATATCCCGTACTTCTACTCCAGCTACACCGGCGAGCATCAGTCGATCGTCACCGACCGCAAAAAGACGGTCGTGCTCGGCGCAGGCCCGATCCGTATCGGCCAGGGCGTCGAATTCGACTACTCCACCGTTCATGCCGTGCAGACGATCCGCAAGGCAGGATATGAATCCATCATCATCAACAACAACCCCGAGACGGTATCCACCGACTACACCACCGCTGACAAGCTCTACTTTGAGCCGCTGACGGCTGAAGATGTCATGAACATTCTCCTGTATGAAAATGCGTATGACGTTGTCGCTTCCCTTGGCGGTCAGACTGCAATCAACCTCGCAGAGCCGCTGATGCGCCGCGGCGTCCGCATCATCGGTACGGACGTGGATGCCATCGACCGCGCCGAGGACAGACGTGCTTTTGAGGCAATTCTCGAAAGCCTCAACATCCCCCAGCCGGAGGGCTGCGCTGTCACGAATATCGATGACGGCGTGCACGCCGCTGAAAGAGTCGGTTATCCCGTACTTGTTCGCCCGAGTTTCGTCCTCGGCGGACGCGCCATGCAGATCGTGGCAAACGAAACACAGCTCCGCCACTACCTGAAAACCGCCGTTGAAATCGATGAGGACAAGCCGGTTCTCGTCGACCACTACATCCGCGGACGCGAGGTCGAGATCGATGCAATCTGCGACGGCAAAGACGTATTCGTTCCCGGCATCATGGAGCTGGTAGAGCGCACGGGCGTTCACAGCGGTGACTCCATCAGCGTATATCCGTCCTTCAGTATCTCCGACCGCGTCAAGGGTATCATTCTTGACTACGCGAAAAAGCTCGGTCTCGGCATCGGCATCGTCGGTCTTTACAACATCCAGTTCATCGTTGACGATAAGGATGACGTGTACATCATCGAGGTCAACCCGCGTTCCTCCCGTACTGTTCCCTTCCTTTCCAAAGCAACCGGCTACAGTCTTGCCGACATCGCAACGAAT
Source organism: Clostridia bacterium (assembly GCA_017466375.1). Taxonomy (GTDB): domain Bacteria; phylum Bacillota; class Clostridia; order Oscillospirales; family CAG-272; genus SIG701. The sequence goes on from JAFTUH010000039.1 coordinate 22,962, forward strand.
GTTATCCTCGGCAAATCGCTTAAAGAACAGGGCATCTTCGAGATGTATCCCGCCGAGAAAAAGCGCTGGTACGTCAAGGTTCCCGTGTTCTCCTTCTCAAAAATCCGCGGACTGGATGCGTACCTCTCCCCCGAGATGAAATCCACCGGTGAAGCGATCGGTTACGATGACCGCCTCAACCGTGCGGTGTACAAGGCACTGCAGGCATCCGGCATGCAGCTGCAGAATTACGGTACCGTTCTGGCGACAATCTCCGACCGCGACAAGGACGAGGCACTGCCGCTGATCCGCCGCTTCTACGATCTCGGCTTCAATATCGAAGCAACCGAGGGAACTGCCATCTATCTGAAAGAGCACGGCATCCGCACACGTGTGCGTCAGAAAATCTCCGACAACAGCGAGGATATCCCCGAGGCAATCCGCCAGGGTCACATCGCCTACGTTATCAATACGCGCGATGTAGGCTCGCTGAATGAGCAGGCGGACGGCTACGAAATCCGCCGCTGTGCTACCGAGAACAACATCACAATGTTCACCTCGCTGGATACCGTGCGCGTTCTGCTCGACGTTCTTGAGGAGACGACGCTCCGTATCTCCACCATCGACAGCAAGGGTGCAAACGAATGAAACAGGCACTGTATACGATCAAGTCCAACCGCGCACTGACGCGCGATATGTATGAAATGATCCTCGAAGGCGATACGTCAGATATGACTGCCCCCGGTCAGTTCGTAAATCTTCGCCTGGACGGATTTTTCCTCCGCCGCCCGATCTCCGTCTGCAATCAAGAGGGGGACACGTTCACAATTCTATATAAGGTAATCGGACACGGCACAGAGAAGATGGCGCAGATGAAAGCGGGAGAGGTGATTGACATTCTCACCGGTCTCGGCAACGGATACGATACCGCAAAAAGCGGCGACGCTCCCCTTCTCGTCGGAGGCGGTGCCGGCGTTCCCCCGATGTATCTGCTCGCACGCCGTCTGATCGCGGAGGGCAAAAAGGTCACCGTGATCCTCGGCTTCAACAAGGCGGAGGAGATCTTCTACCGCGAGGAATTTGAGGCAATCGGTGTCAAGGTTCTGATCGCTACCGCCGACGGATCCGTCGGTGTGAAGGGATTCGTCACGGACGCACTCGCGGATGCAGGTGCGTACACCTACACGTACGCGTGCGGTCCCGAGCCGATGCTGAAAGCGCTCTACAACGCCACGGACGTATCGGGACAGTACAGTTTTGAGGAGCGCATGGGCTGCGGATTCGGCGCGTGCATGGGCTGCTCCTGCAAGACGAAATACGGAAACAAACGCATCTGCCGCGACGGTCCGGTGCTGACAAAGGAGGAGATCATCTGGTGAATACGAAAGTAACGCTTACCGGCGTCACGCTGGACAATCCCGTGATCCCCGCCAGCGGCACGTTCGGCTACGGCTACGAATACGCGGAGCTGTACGACATCAACGTACTCGGCTCGCTATCCTTCAAAGGAACGACGAAGGATCCCCGCTTCGGCAATCCGACACCGCGCATTGCGGAATGTCCGGCAGGCATGATCAATGCGGTAGGGCTCCAGAATCCCGGCGTGGATGCCGTAATCGCTGAAGAGCTGCCGCGCCTGCGCTCTGTTTTTCACAAGCCAATCATCGCAAACGTCGGCGGATTCTCCATTGAGGAGTACGTCCACTGCTGCGAAAAACCGGACAAAGAGGACGGCGTTGCCATTCTCGAGGTCAATATCAGCTGTCCGAACGTACATAGCGGCGGGCGAAACTTCGGCAACGCGCCCGAAACGGCTGCGGAAGTGACGCGCGCTGTCAAAGCGGCAACAAAAAAGCCGGTGTACATCAAGCTCTCGCCGAACGTGACCGACATCGTTTCCATCGCCAAGGCGTGCGAGGAAGCGGGCGCAGACGGCATCAGCATGATCAATACCCTGCTCGGCATGCGCATTGATCTGAGACGGAAAAAGCCGATCATCGCCAACAAAATGGGCGGATTTTCGGGAGATGCGATCTTCCCTGTCGCCGTCCGTATGATCTATCAGGTATACGAAGCGGTGAAGATTCCGATCATCGGTATCGGCGGTGTATCGTCTGCCGAGGACGTGATCGAAATGATGCTTGCGGGCGCAACCGCCGTGCAGGTCGGTGCGGCAAATCTGGTGAATCCGTTCGCCTGCCGCGATATCGTACTGGATCTGCCCCGCGCTATGGAAAAATACGGGATCGATGATCTCACATCTATAATCGGAGGTGCCCACTGATGGGAAAAGACGTTATTATTGCCTGTGACTTTGCTTCTGCCGCGGATACGTTCGCGTTTCTCGACAAGTTTACCGGCAGAAAGCCGTTCGTAAAGATCGGCATGGAGCTGTTTTACGCGGAGGGTCCGTCCATTGTGCGCGAAATCAAGGCGCGCGGACACAAGATCTTCCTTGATCTCAAGCTGCATGATATCCCGAACACGGTCAAAAAATCCATGGCGGTTCTCTCCCGTCTCGACGTGGATATGACGAATCTCCACGCCGCCGGTACGAAGGCGATGATGGAAGCCGCTATTGAGGGACTCACGAAGCCCGACGGCACGCGTCCGCTTCTGATCGCGGTCACGCAGCTGACCTCCACCGATCAGGAGAGAATGGAAAAGGATCTGCTGATCGAAAAGCCGATCGCGGAAGTAGTCATGCACTACGCAAAGAACGCGAAGGAGTCCGGTTTGGACGGCGTTGTCTGCTCCCCTCTTGAGGCAGGCGTCGTACACGATACGTGCGGCAAATCCTTCCTCACCGTTACCCCCGGCGTCCGTTTTGCTGATGGCGATATCGGCGACCAGAAGCGCGTCATGACCCCGGCTGAGGCGAAGAAGATCGGCTCTGACTACATCGTCGTCGGCCGTCCGATCACTGCTGCTGCCGATCCCGTAGCTGCATACGAGCGCTGTGTCGCAGAATTTGTTGACTGATAAAAAGGAGAGATACAATGGAAAGCTACAAGAGAGAGTTTATTCAGTTTCTTGAGGGTGCGGGCGTTCTGAAATTCGGCGATTTTACCGCAAAGAGCGGTAGAAAGATCCCGTACTTCATCAATGCCGGCGATATCAAAACGGGCGAGCAGATCGCAAAGCTCGGTGAATTCTACGCAAAGGCGTATCTTGAGAAGGTCGGCAACAAGAGATGCGTCCTGTACGGTCCTGCGTACAAGGGCATCTCCATCGCTGTTTCCGCTGCCGTCGGTCTCTCCAAGCAGGGGCTGGACGTGCCCTTCTTCTTCAACCGCAAGGAGGCAAAGGATCACGGCGAGGGCGGCGTGTTCGTCGGCTACGTTCCAAAGGCAGGCGAGGAGATCGTTATCACCGAGGACGTCATCACCGCAGGCACCGCTATCCGCGAGAGCATGGCAATCCTCTCCTCCCTCGAGGGCGTGAAGGTTGCCGCTACGTTCGTCATGGTCGACCGCAAGGAAAAAGGCAAGGGTGAAAAATCCGCCATGGCTGAGGTCGAGGAGGAATTCGGCTTCCCCGTGTACTCCGTCGTGGACGTATACGATATCATTGAATATCTCGAGGCGGATCCCGCCAATGAAGAAAACGTCACGCGCATCAAAAACTATCTTGCAGTGAACGGAGCGAAAGCATGAGAAGTCTGATTGATATTCAGGAGCTTTCCGTCAAGGAAATTGACGAGATGATGGACGTCGCGGACGACATCATCGCCAATCCGAAAAAGTACGAAAATGCCTGCCGCGGCAAGAAGATCGCTACGCTGTTCTTTGAGCCGTCCACCCGTACCCGTCTCAGTTTTGAGGCGGCTATGTACGAGCTCGGCGGCAACGTCCTCGGCTTCTCCGAGGCGCAGAGCAGCTCCGCTTCCAAGGGCGAGAGCGTAGCGGATACCGCAAAGGTAGTCAGCTGTTATGCGGACATTATCGCCATGCGCCACCCGAAAGAGGGTGCACCGCTGGTCGCTTCAATGAATGCGACCGTACCCGTCATCAATGCGGGTGACGGCGGTCACAATCACCCGACGCAGACGCTTGCCGATCTGCTCACGATCCGCCGTGAAAAGGGTCGTGTCAACAATCTGACGATCGGCTTCTGCGGCGACCTCAAGTTCGGCCGTACCGTGCATTCGCTGATCTCCGCCCTCTCCCGCTATACGGGAATCAAGGTCGTGCTGATCTCCCCGAACGAGCTGAAACTGCCCGGCTACATCAAGAGCGATGTTATGGACAAAAACGGAATGGCATATACGGAAACGACCGATCTTATGGAAGTTCTGCCCGAGCTTGATATTCTCTACATGACGCGCGTACAGGGTGAGCGCTTCTTCTCCGAGGAGGAGTATCTCCGCCTGAGAGACAGCTACATCCTCACGCCCGAGAAGATGGCGTGCGCAAAGAGCGATCTCGCCGTACTGCATCCGCTGCCGCGTGTCAATGAGATCGCTGTCGGTGTCGATGCCGATCCGCGCGCGTGCTATTTCAAGCAGGTGCTTAACGGCAAATATATGCGCATGGCGCTGATTCTGAAACTGCTGGAGGTGACTGTATGAACGTCGATTCCATCAAGAACGGATTTGTTCTCGACCACATAAAGGCAGGCTGCGGTATGCAGATCTACCGCGATCTCCATCTCGACGAGATCGATTGCCCTGTGGCGATCATCAAAAACGTCCCGAGCAAGAAGATGGGCAAAAAGGATATCATCAAGATCGATGCGGACATTGAGCTGGATCTTGACATCCTCGGCTATATTGATCCCGGCATCACCGTCAACGTGATCCGAAACGATCAGAAGGTCGAGAAAAAGCACCTGTCCCTCCCCGAGCAGCTGACCGGCATCCTCAAATGCAAGAATCCTCGCTGTATCTCCTCCACTGAGCAGGAGCTGCCGCAGATTTTCAAGCTTGCAGATAAGGAAAAGCGCGTCTACCGCTGCCTCTACTGCGAAAGCGCATTCAAAGAATAAACGAAGCGGGCTGTTGGTTTCAACAGCCCGCTGTTAAGGATTTACGCATGATGAGAAACGCATCCCGCAAATATTTCACGGAGCTCTGGCGCGGCTTCCGTCACGGTATCCCGATCGCGCTCGGTTATTTTGCCGTGGCGCTGACGCTTGGAATTGCCGCCACGAAGGACGCCGGCATGACACCGTGGCAGGCGGCGCTCATGAGCCTGCTTCTGCACGCCTCGGCGGGAGAATTTGCCGGCATCACGATGATCGCCGCCTCCGCTTCCTACATAGAAACGGCGATCATGGAATTCGTTGCAAACGCGCGGTATCTTCTGATGTCCTGCGCGCTCAGCCAGAAGCTCTCCCCCCAGATGAAAACGCGCCACCGCTTTATTATCGGCTACTTTGTGACGGACGAGCTGTTCGCGCTCGGTGTCAGCGCCGACGGAAAGCTGAATCCGTTTTACTACTACGGTGCCGCCCTCGCCGCGTCTCCTGCATGGGCGCTCGGCACGTTCGTCGGGGCCATACTTGGCAATGCCCTGCCCACCCGTGCCGTCAGTGCGCTCAGCGTCGGTCTGTACGGCATGTTTTTGGCGACGATCATCCCGCCGGCGAGAAAGAGCAAAATCCTCGCCTGCCTGATCGTGCTGTCATTCCTGCTCAGTGGGGCAGCCGCGGTGCTTCCGTGGGTATCCGCCTTGCCGGAGGGGACACGGACGATTTTGCTCACGGTGATTCTTGCGTCGCTGTTTGCACTTCTCTTCCCTGTGAAGAACGATGCGGAAAAGGAGGCGGCAGCAAATGAACGGTAACGTATATATCTATCTTCTCGTTTTAGCCGCCGTCACGTATCTGATCCGTGTGCTCCCACTCACGCTGATTCGCCGGGAAATCAAAAACACGTTTCTCCGCTCGTTTTTGTATTACGTCCCGTATGTGACGCTTGCGGTGATGACCTTCCCTTCTATTCTCAGCGCAACAGAGTCACCGATCTCTGCGGCGATTGCCCTGATCGTCGGAATCGCGCTGGCATGGTTCGGCGCAGGACTGTTTCCGGTATCGGTGCTGTGCTGTGTCGCGGTATTCGTAATGGAACTGTTTCTGATATAATAAAAAGGCTCCTACGGGAGCCTTTTTTCACGCTTTATTTCGTAATCTCGTCAAACGCTTTGATCCATCTCTCCATGAGGCGTCGGTGACCGGCTTCACTCGGATGCACGCCGTCCCACAGCCACCAGTCGGCAGGGGCTTCCTTGCACGCCTCATCGAACATATCCTGCAGCGGCAGGAAATACGCACCGATTTTCTCCGCAACACGGCGGGCGGCGGCGGCACGCTTCTCCGTTTCCGCACGAAACAGCGTATACTTATCCGTACCGTCCTCCAGTTCACCCATCGTATTCGATCCGGGCAGAACGAACGGCTCCATGATCATCAGTTTGATATCAGGCAGCACCGCCTTGATCTCCTCAACGTACATGAGGTAGATCTTCTCAAACTTCTCCGCGTCTACGCCGTTTTGGTAGTTGATCTCGTGCCAGACGTCGTTAACACCGACCAGAATGCTCATAAACTCCGGTGCCAGATTGATCGTATCCGCTTTGATGCGCGCGTACAGATCGACAATTCTGTTGCCGCTGATGCCGCGGTTGACAAACGTGTGCTTCTGGGGATCGCGGCTGTTCAACGCCGCCTTTACGAAATGCGGATAGCCCATACCGAGCTCCGTTTTGTTCATATTCGGACGCATACGGTCGCAGTCCGTGATCGAATCTCCCTGAAATAAAATATGCATGGTATTTCTCCTTATTTTTTCACGCGGGATTTCCCGCAAAATATCTGATTACAGCGCGTCAAACACGCTTTGAGCACAGCGAACGGCTTCCATCGCATCGGCACCGTACGCATCCGCGCCGATTCGCTCGGCGTATTCCTTCGTAAGCACGGCACCGCCGACGA
>JAFTUH010000002.1 GCA_017466375.1 Clostridia bacterium
GTTATCCAATGGATAACCTCGCAGGACAGTTGAAATGCAGATGATGCCAAGATGCGGGCATCATCTGCTCAAACGGTAGGTGTAGACGCGAAGGAGTCGCGCGGCATTTACCCGAGGTTATCCGATGGATAACCTCGCGGGGCAACCGAAGTTGTCATAGCCGCCAAAAGTCGGGCGGCTATGACCGGAGAAATACGCAGATTGCGCCAAAAGGCGGGCGCCATTTAGGACGAGGTTATCCGATGGATAACCTCGCAGGACAGTTGAAATGCAGATGATGCCAAGATGCGGGCATCATCTGCTCAAACGGTAGGTATAGACGCGAAGGAGTCGCGCGGCAAGGACCGGACGGGCGGCAGAGATCTGTAGGGACCGGCGTCCTCGACGGTCCGTTTGATGCAGACAAACAGAATTGGAGATGAAGTCATCGGACTTCGGGTGTGAGGGCTGCATGGTGTCAAAAGACGGATACCGTGCAGGCGGGGTATCCCACGGATAACCTCGCGGGGTAGCAGTAATGAAAGCAAAGGAGCAGTATGGAAGAAAAGTATTACGCCTTGGGCGCAGGGCGATTGTATATTGCGCCGTGGGAGACACCGGAGGCAGAGGTGCGCTCCTTGAAATGGTATGCCGGACAGACGAAGGGCGGTGTGACACTTGCGTATACGGCGAAGGAGTACGAGGTGCGCGGCTGGGGCGGAGAGCTGCAGCGCACGGTGCGCTACGGCGGAAAGATTCGCCTGACGGGCAAATTTGCACGTCTGTATCCGCGAGTGATCGCGGCGGCGACGGGCGCACCCGTGTCGGATTCGGCGATCCTGCTCGGCGGCAAGGGGGAGGCAGGCACAGCACGCGTACGCGTCATCCTTGTGAGCGAGATTCCGGAGAGTGCGGGCGGCGGAGAGGTCGTTTTCTCCATGCGTGCGGGGGCATCGTCGGGGATGTCGGTGCACTTTTCACCCGAGCGCGACAGCGCATGGGATTTTTCGCTGACCGCGGAGAGCGATGACGCGGGTGTTTCGGGAAAGCTGGTGCTCAGATGAGAAAAGATATACAGATCAGCCTCGTGAATCGGCGCGGTACGGTTACGTTCGGGCGTGAGGGCTTCCTTCTGCACGAGATCGATACGGGCGCATCCATTCTGACGGACGGGATCACGGCAGGGCGCGAGGTGACGCTTTCAGCGTACATTCTCCCCACGGGGGCGGACGCCGCCGAACGTGCACGGCAGATGGAGAATCTTGCGCGCCGTGTGCGCCGAATCGTGACGGACGCGGACGGATTTACGCTGACAGTGGGTGACAGATCCATTCTCCTTTGCGCGAAACGTGCGCCGGTTTTTGCGCACGAGGCGCCGCTGAACGGGGATGAGGTGTGCCTCTTTACGGTGCACGCACGGGCGAAGAACGCGTCTGCATCGTATTTTTCGGCAGTGGCGGATACGGTTTCCGTCGGGCGCGGCTTTCAGGGGCGGCTCGTGTTTCCGATCGCGATTACTCCGGCGATGCGCTTCGGTGAGGCGGTAGCCGCAGGCTCCTTTTCGGTGGAGAACGCGGGCGATGTCCCATGCGGATTTATCGCTACGGTAACGGCACATTCGGGGGATATTGATTCGTTTACCCTGCGGGCGGAGAGTGGGGAGGAGATCTCGCTCATCTATCCGCTGCCGAAGGGAAAGAGCCTCGTGATCGACACCCGACCGGGTAAAAAGTCGGTCACGGCGGACGGGGTGCCGATCCTCTCCGCGCTCACGTGGGAGAGTGCGTTTTTTACACTTGCGCCGGGGGAGAGCCGGCTGGATTTCTCCTGCACGGGCGGCGGGAGTGCCGTTGTGTCCGTCCGTGTGACGCCGCTGTATCACTGAGGAGGGCGTATGGAGATTCGGATTTTTACGAGAGAATTGATCCTTGCGGATGTGTACGACGGGGCAGAGGTGATCGAGGCGGAGGAGTGCTTTGACGGCGCGGGCACGTTTTCGCTCACGGTGCCGATTGCGGATGCGGATCGTTTTTCCGTGGAGGGGATCGTGTACCTTCCTGCGGCAGACGGCGCGTACGTGATCGAACGGATCGTGACGGATGCGGACGAAATGACGGCGGAGATCGGCGGCAGGAGCGTGCTTTCGTATTTTGAGCGGTGTGCCTTGCCGGAGAGCGCAGTGGTACACGGCACGGCGGAAGAGGTGCTGCTCTCCCTCGTACGGACGCACGGAATAAAGGTACTCGGCGCGCCGCTGCTCACGGTGGGCGCGGGACGGCAGGAGACGGTCAATGCCATACTTGGCGGGACGACGCTGCTTTCCGCGATGCGCACGGTCTGTGCGGAGAGTGGACTCGGGATGCGCCTGTCCGTCACGGAGGGGACGTTCGTGTTCACCGTGTCGGGACGGACAGGGAGTGAGGAGATCCTTTCGCGATCCTGCGGCGATCTTTTCGGGGGAGACGCGCGCACGGATGTGAAGAATTACGTCAACCGTGTGATTGTCGCATCCTCTGGCGGCGTGCGGGTGACTGTCGATGCGGCAGGGCTGTTCTCCGACGGGATTGATGACGGCGCGTATCCGCTGCATGAGCGCTATCACTACGCGCAGGATATCACGCCGGATCGGTATGATACGGAGCAGGCGCATCTGGCGGCTCTGTTTGCGGAGGGCAAACGCTATCTGGCACGCCGCCGGCCGATACGCACGGTGACGGTGTCGCTTGCCCCCGCGAGAGCCGCCTCCCTCGAGATCGGGACAGAGGCTTCGGTGGAGGATACACTGCTCGGTTTTTCCGGACAGGCGTATCTGAGCAGGAAAAAGATCCGTGTAAGCAGCACGGGTACGGAATACGGTGCGGAGATGACGCTTCTCTGAGCGCACTTCGTGAATTTTTGATATAGATTGGAGAAAAACAATGGAAAAATCGTTTCCTTTTAACGCTGTGATCGTGGACGGAGTGCCGGACAGAGTATACGCAGCGGAGGATTTTGCCGCGGAACGTGCGGCATATGTATCAAACGGCGTGACGGCGGCGGATGCGCTCACCGTATCCGCATCCGGCGCGGGCGGCATGGCGGTGGAGATCGCGGCAGGCGCGGCTGTCATTGACGGATACACCTATTTCAATACATCGCCGCTGACGGTGGCAATTGAGGCGGCGGATACCACCTTTGCGCGTATCGATCTCGCCGTACTGCGGCTGGATCTGGCGGCGCGCACCATGTACTGCACGGTGAAAACCGGTATCCCCGCCGAGACCCCGACAGCGCCCGTTTGCGCATACGGGGAGGAGGTCCGCGAGATGGCGCTTGCCGAGATCGCCGTTGCGGCAGGGGAGAGCGTGATCGAGCAGGCGCACCTCACGGACAAGCGTGTGCGTGCGGATTACATCCTGAACCGTGTCGAGGTGGATGCGGTGCTCGCGGAATACAGCCGTGCGATCTGCGACTATTTCGACGGTGAGGATGCCGCGCGCATCATTGAGGCGTCGAAGATCTTCCGCAAGGATGCCGGTACGGATACGGTGCTGACCGGCAGCGGAGAGTATCACCCGGCGGCAGGGCGACTGACCGAGCTCGTCCGATTCACTGCGGACGGCATCTTCTCTCCGGCGGAGTATCCGTCCGTCGGCGGTTTGTACACGGTTGTGATCCAGGGCGCAGGCGGCAGCGGCGGATGGGGCAACGTATTCCCCGCGTTCGGCGGATGTGCCGGTGCTGTTTATACGGCGGCGAATCTGCCGCTGGATCAGACGAAAACGTACACGGTTACCGTCGGCAAAGGCGGCGAAGCGGTAGTGGGCAATCATATCCATGCATCCAAGAAAGGTGCAGACGGCGGACCGTCCTCGTTTGACGGCTTCTTTGTGTCGGGCGGTGTCGGCGGTATGTTGGAATCGGAAATCGGAACGGTGACGATGCAGGCAGCTGTTGCCGGCTTGTATACAGCGCCGATCGGTACGTCAGGAGACGGCGGCAAGGGCGCGGATTCTCTGCTCGGCCGTGGCGGCGTGAACGTGATCGAGAGCGGTGATCCCTCTGCCGTGGTGGCGGAAGGATACGGTGCCGGCGGCGGCTCTTGCGGCGTTGTGGACGCTCCCTCCGGTGCCGGCGGCGACGGCGTCGTGATCGTGTACGGGTACGTTGTATGACGTGGGAGATTTTCTGCGGTATCGTGACTCTGTGCGGATTCGGGATCACGGTCGGTACGCTGGTGGCGCGTCTGGCGGCGGTGATTGCGCGGCTGAATGCATCCGTGACGGAGTTTTCCGCCGCGATCGCCTCTCTGAAAAAGGAGAATGCAGGTGATCACCGCGCGATGCAGGAGACTTTGAACGGGCACGAGCGACGGATCACGATTCTGGAAGAGCACGATGAACGGCATTGACGTATCGGCAGCGGACGGCGCGATTGACTGGGCAGGCGCGTATGCGGAGGGCGTGGAGTTTGCGCTGATTCGTGCGTCTGCCGGCATGGCGGCGGATTCCCGCTTTGCGGAGAACATCCAAGCGGCGTATGCCGCCGGGATTGAGATCGGCGTGTATCACGATCTGCACGCGGCGGATCCCGTATCGGCACGGGCGGAGGCGGCGGTTTTCCTCGCGCAAATCTCCCCCGTGCGAGATAAGATTCGCCTGTGGGCAATCTGCCGCGTGGAGGAGGTTTCGTGCGCGCCGTTTGCGGAGGAATTCCTGTACGGCGTGGCGGCGGGCGGATTCTCTCCCATGCTGGCGGCGGATCCGTCCGTCCTGCCTCACATCGGCGGACGGTATCCCCTGTGGCTTCTCTTTTGGGGGATCCCCGAGGCGCGCGCGATGGCGTATGCGCCGAAAATCTGGCAGTACGGGGCAGGACGGACAGCATCGATGCCGCGCGTACATATGAACCGGGGATATTTTTTGGATATGCGCATATAAAAAACGGGGGACCTGTCGGTCTCCCGTTTTCTTTATCCTTCAATCATTTTTATCATAACCTTCGCTGTTTCCGCCATGAAGCGGTACGCGGCAGGCAAGAGCTCCGTCGGCATCGCCTGCAGAAAGCTGTCTGCCTCATAGGTGAAATCGCCCTTGTAGCCAATCTCGCCGAGCGCTTTCATGATTTCCTTCCAGTCCATGTGTCCGAGGTACGGCAGCGTGTGCGCGTCCCGCAGATGATCGTTATCGTGGATATGGAGCGCGCCGAGACGGTCTGCACCGAGCGCACGGATCATCTCCGCGGCTTCGTGACCGCACAGCCCGCAGTGCCCGAGATCGAGACAGCACGTGAATGCATCCGGATCGGCGAGGGTGTCAAAGTAGCGGATGAACTCTGCCGCCGTCGCGCACGTGGAATCCCAAATGATTTTGCGGCGGGGATCCGTCTGCCACATGTTCTCCAAAGCGATTTTGATGCCGTTTTTCTTCGCAACCGGCGCAAGTGCGCGGTAGAATTCCATATTCAGCCCGAACAGCTTTTCTTCGTTTTTGTGATACGGCAGGTGCTGGACGGGGTGGATCACGATCACACCCGCACCGAGGAAGGCTGCTGCCTCCACGGATCGCACGAGTCTCTCGAAGATTGTATCGTTGTAGGCTTTGTTCTCCGCCTCGTCCGTCTTGGAGGACGGAAACGGCGCGTGCGCCTGATTGCAGACGATACCGACCGCATCCGCCGCCGATTTGATCGCGGAGAGGTGCTCCCGCCATCCGTCCGTGAAAACCGGGTTTTTGTCGGGATCGTGATACATGGAGAAATCGTACGCGTCAAAGCCGGCTTCCTTGAGCACGCGCACGGCGGCCGGCATCCCGAATCGGTGCTGCGCTACATTCGTCTGGGTGGATATACGCATGGCAGTATCCTCTCTTTGTTTTTATCCGATCGTGTACGTCGTTCCTTCGGGGGTATCCTTGAGCGTCACGCCCATCGCGGTCAGCTCCGCGCGGATCTCGTCGGCACGGGCGTAATTCTTCGCTTTCTTTGCTTCCAGTCTCTCGGCGATCAGCGCTTCGATCTTCGCGACCGTCTCCCCGTCGGCGGCAGGCGCGGCATTCTCCTCGCGCAGCTTTTCTGCGGCGCCGATCAGATTCAGGGACAGAACGCGGTCGAAATCGGCAAAGAGCGACAGCTTCTCCGCATCGCTGATCGGAGCTTTCAAAACGTCGTACAGCGCGGTCACGGCAAGAGACGTGTTCAGATCGTTGTCCAGCGCCGCCTTGAACGAAGCCTTCAGCGCGGCGACACCGTCGGCGTTCTCGCCCGTCTTGGCAGGATCGAGCGCGGCGATCTTCGCGACCAGCTTGCCGTAAGCGGCAGCGGCGTTGTCCAAGGCATCCCACGAGAAGACGAGCACCTTGCGGTAATGCGACTGCATGCAGAAGAAGCGGTAGACCATCGGGTCGTATCCTTTTTCCTCAAGGAGGGATACGGTCAGAAATTCGCCCGCGGATTTGCTCATCTTGCCCGAATTCGTGTTCAGATGCAGGATGTGGAACCAATATTTGCACCACGGATGCCCGATGAACGCTTCAGACTGCGCGATCTCATTCGTGTGGTGGGGGAATGCGTTGTCGATGCCGCCGCAGTGGATGTCGAGGTACTCACCGAGGTGCTTCATCGAGATCGCGGAGCACTCGATGTGCCAGCCCGGATAGCCGACGCCCCACGGGCTGTCCCACTTCAGCTCCTGATCGTCGAATTTCGATTTCGTGAACCACAGAACGAAGTCCGTCTTGTTCTTTTTGTTGCCGTCCTCTTCAACGCCGTCGCGTACGCCGACCGCAAGATCCTCCGCCTCAAAATTGTTGAAGACGTAGTACTCGGACAGCTTGGAGGTGTCAAAATACACGTTGCCGCCGGCGAGGTAGGCGTATCCGCCGTCGAGAAGTCCCTGCACCATCGTGATAAACTCGGCGATGCAGTTTGTGGCAGGCTCGACCACGTCGGGGCGTTTGATGTTCAGCTTTTCACAGTCGGCGAAGAACGCGTCCGTGTAGAACTTGGCGATCTCCATGACCGTCTTTTTCTCACGGCGCGCGCCTTTCAGCATTTTATCCTCGCCCGTGTCCGCGTCGCTCGTCAAGTGACCGACGTCGGTGATGTTCATAACTCTCTTTACGTCGTAGCCGTCGTAGCGGAGGTATTTCTCCAGCACGTCCTCCATGATGTAGGAGCGGAGATTGCCGATGTGGGCGAAGTGATACACCGTCGGACCGCAGGTGTACATCGACACCTTGCCGGGGGTGTGGGGGATAAATTCTTCTTTCTCGTGGGAGAGGGAGTTGTACAGTTTCATAAGTCGGATCCTTTCATTATAAAGAGGTGGAATCGGGCTCGTCCTCGCCGCGCTTACGGAGGAGCAGGTAGCCGCAGAACACGGCAAGCGCAATTGAAACGAGATACAGTGCGAGGAAGAGGAGCGTGTTGATCTCCTCCCCGAGCAAACCGAGCAGGAAGGAAGTGCCGTTGAAGCCCGCGTGCACGAGGATCGGGGCGAGGATGGAATCGTTCTGCCGCCTCATTACGAGGGCGAGGGCGATGCCAAATATGCCCGCATAGACGAACGAGATGATGTGTCCGTGCGCCCATCCGAAGATAATGGCGGAGATGATCGTAGCGGCGAACACGGACATACCGCGGCGGAGTCTGGTGAAGACCAGTCCGCGGAAGATCAGCTCCTCCAGAATCGGCGTGACGATGACGACGCTCAGAAGCTCCAGCCAGAGCGGACCGTTCATGAGGAGCGCGCTGCTCTCGTTGAAGGAGTTCAGCGTATCCGTGGGGATCGGGAGCAGGGAGATGGTGATGACGGCGAATGTTTGCAGTGCCGCACCAAAGCCGAGGGCAGGCAGGATCGATTTTTTGTCGATCGGACGGAGGTGCACCTCTGTGACGGGATCCTTTCGGCGAAGCCGGAACGAGAGGAATACGATCAGAATCGTGATGAATGCCGAGAGGATGAGGAGCACGTGGATTTTTTCGTACAGGCGCTCGTAGACGGATTCAAAAGCGACGAGGAAATCAAGCGTACTGCCGCTTTCGAGGGCGGCCATCATTTCCGGATACATCATGGATGCGGCGAGCATACCGGAGTACACGCCGATGACGAAGGATTGCACGAAAATAAACAGGAAATAGTAGCAGAGCGCACGGCCGACGGAGCCGAGAACGCTTCTGCGCGGGGAAGACGGCGGCAGCTGTGTACCGCACTGACGGCAGACGATGTCGCCGTCCTGATTTTTATACTGACAGTTCGGGCAGATCATGCGTCAGCCTCCGTTTCATCTTTTTCAAGCTTCGCGAGCCGCTCCTCGATCTTGGCGAGCTGCAGAGCGACAGGGTCGGGGATGTGTGTCTGATCCATTTCGTCCGTCGGGAGGACTTTTTCACCGCCGCGGCGTACGACACGTGCCGGGATACCGACTGCGGTGCAGTTTTCGGGCACGTTCTGGAGCACGACCGCACCTGCGGCGATCTTTGCGCCGTCGCCGATCGTGAAATTGCCGAGGAGTTTTGCACCCGCGCCGACTAAGACGTTGTTGCCGAGCGTCGGGTGACGTTTGCCCGTATCCTTACCCGTACCGCCGAGGGTGACGCCCTGATACAGCGTGCAGTTGTCGCCCACGATGGCGGTCTCGCCGATGACGACGCCCGATCCGTGGTCGATGAACAGACCTTTGCCGATCGTGGCGCCGGGGTGGATCTCGATGCCGGTGAGGAATTTCGCCCCTTGGCTGATGAAGCGGGCGGGGAAGTAGTAGCCCTTTTCGTGGAGCGCATGCGATACGCGATAGAGCATCAGCGCGTGCAGTCCGGACTAGAGGCAGAGCACCTCCGCGCGGGAGCGAGCCGCCGGGTCCTTTTCGCAGATGGCATCAATGTCGTCCTTGATCTCGGAAACGAAGCCCGCGATGCCGCCCTTGCGGGTTTCGGTGTCCTTTGCTTCTTCGGCGCGGATCTCCTCCTGCGTTTCGGCAGCCGGTTCTTCCGCCGTCAAAATCTCCTTTTCCGGGATCTCCTCAGCGGCACTGCGCGTGACAGTGATGACTTTTTCGGTGAGACGGCGCACGTGCGATGCCGCACCGATTGCCGCCGCGACCGCCCCTGCACCGAGCTCAGTGACGCTCGGTACGCGGATGTGGATGTGAAAATGTTTCATGTTCGGATACCTCCGATGGTAATAGTGAAGAAAAACAAAAGGATGCCGCCCGAAAAAAGAGGCGGCATCCGCGGTTCCACTCTGATTTATAACTCAGTCCCGTTAACGCCGGGGATACGCGCAGGGCTACCGCGCCGAATCGGCGACTCGCCATGCGGGCTCACGGATGCACAGACCGGGACGCTCCTCTGCCGCTTTCAGCCGGTGACGGCAGTTCTCTTTCGGGGCGCGATCCGGGTTCTTTCCGATCAAAGCCTTTGCATATACGATATCATTATACTACATTCAAACGGATTTGTAAACCGTTTTCGGAAAATTTTTTCTGAGAGGGGTTACTGAATTTTCACATAGATTTCGCCCACGTCGTTTGCAAGCACGAGATCCCCCTCGGCAATGTCCGCATCTATAAGGAACGCAATCCGCCACTGCCCGTCGCCGAGGTATTCGCGGTAGATGCTCTCGCAGGAGTCTGCGGACTCTCCCGGCGTGCGATCTACTACGGCATCGGTGCAGATTCGCTTTATCATGCCGTCCTGCGCCGTGTACCCGGCCAGATGGAAGCTGTTCACGCATGCTTTCAGCATTCTGTCCCGATCCGCTTCGGGAATCTCCTCCATCGTGACATCTGCCATCGTGACTGTGATGACGTACAGCTTTTTCGTCACGGATACGCTCTCGCCGAATCGGTTTATGCCGTCCTCGCCCTGTACGATCGGCGTGCGGCTGTAGGGGATCAGATTGCCGTCCGCATCGGTAAATTTGGCGAGGAAATCGGCGCGCAGGATGCAGTCCGGCTGGAGCACTGCCGCCGTGTCGTGTACGCTGACACCGTTCACCGTTACGGTGTACCAATCCTGCCTGTCGCGGACGGATGCACCGATTCCGAGAAGCTCCGCTTCGCAGATGGGATCGTCCTCGTCTGTATACACAAACGGGATATCCGTGTCAGCACCGCCGCGCGGTTCATTCTGAATCGGGATGGCGAGCGCTGTGTCCGCCGTTTCCGCAAGAGCGAGCGTTTCCGCCATGGTGAGAAGCTCATCATCCGTAATGCCGTGGCTGATCCACAGCTTCAAAACAAGCTCCTCCTCTTCAAAAACGATATAGGCAATACGGTTATAAAAGGCGGTTTCGCCCTTTTCAATAACATATACAGCCTTGCCGCCTGCCGTGCCCTGTCTGACGTCTGCCGCCCCGCCGATGATCTGATCGAGATCACTGCGGCGCAGATCGATGCCGTTCACAGTCATCGCGCGGGTGGTGTCCGCACCGCGGTATTTTCCGTTTGCGGCTTTGTCCTCCTCCATGTCAGCGGGCAGATCGGGGATCACGAGACGGATGCCGATCTCGCCCTCCTCCGTGCGCCAGCTTCTGAGCGGCTTCGGCGGCGCGCTTTCCGCCGTGTCCGTTTCGGAGATTGCGGCGTGCACGCGGACATCCGTGCCGTCTTTCTCCATATAAAAGTCAATCCACTGTGCGGCGGCATATACGCTGACCGTCAAGGCGGAGAGGAGGGCGAGCGCGGCGGCAATTTTTACCGGCATGCCGACGGATACGCGCGTCGGGAGGCTGCTTTCGCGCCGGAGGGCGTTCAGCACCGCCTGTTTTCTGCTTTCGTAGGACTCGGAAAAAACATGATTATCCTTCATAAGAAATCTCCTTTTTCATTGTTTGTAAGCGATCCCGTGCCCGCTGACACCGTTTGCGTACGCACGCTTCGCTGATTTGCAGAACGGCGGCGGTTTCGCGTACGCTGAGACCGCTTACAAACAGACAGCGGATCACGGCGGCGTATTTTGGCGGCAGAGCGTCGGTGATCTCGGCGGAAAGATCGCTGAGATCACTCTCCCCGTCGGCGCAGTCAATCGCTTCATCCAGCGTACAGCAGTGGGCTCTCTGCCGCTTTTGCGCACGGTAAATATCGAGCGCGGCGCTTTTCAGCGTTTTATATACGTAAGCGCGCACCTGACGCGAGGACGGCTCTCTGATTTTGTCTCGATTTCGGATCAGACGGAGGAACGCTTCCTGTACGGCATCCTCCGAAAGATGCGGGTTGTGCAGGATCTTGTATGCTTCAAAATACAGCGGCTGTTCATAGAGTGCGTACAGCTCGTCTATGATTGCAGTTTCATTCTTTTGTGCCATCTTCCTTTCCTTTCTGCGGATGTTGTCCGGACATACAGTATAACGGACGTGTGCGGTCCTTTGTGACATTTTCGGTAAAAAAAGAAAACGCCGGAGCGTTTTCCTTTTGTATTATCTTCCCATTCGCGACCAGAGCAGGATAATCAGCTGGGCGGGGATGCCGAGCAAAAACAGCATCCAGATCATGGGATGCGCGATCGAGAGAAACAGTGCGAGCAGCAGGCTCCACACCAGCGCGGAGATGATGAGATAATTCCGTCTGCGTCTGCCCCAGAGGGAGTTGAACACGAGCAGAACGATGCACGTGACAGGCACGGCATAGATGAACAGAAGCCACGCGCCTTGCAGATCGGAGAGGAAGATGCCCGCACAGACGAACAGGATCGTGGCGAGCAGCCACACGAGCGCGACGGAGAGAAGCGTAACGGTGCGGTGTATCCGCAGCGTTTTCGGTGGGAGTGCGTGCGCGGATTTGTCCGTGTGATCGGCGGTGATGAGATAGTCCACCGTCACGGAAAACGTGTCCGCGATCTCCTTGAGCACACCGATGTCGGGGACGGATTCGCCCCGCTCCCATTTAGAGACAGCCTTGTCGGAATAGTTCAGCTTTGCGGCAAGCTCTGCCTGTGTGAGATGCTGATCACGACGCAAATCGGCGATATTTTTCGCAATAATTTCCTTCAGGTCATCCATTCCGACCTCTCCTTTCAGAATCTTTTGGTATGATTCCATTGTAGCACGCATTTGTGAACAAAGCAAGACCTGTGCGAAAAATCCTTGTAAATCAAGGAAAAACCGAAACTCTACCGGCAGTAGAGTCGGCAAAAACCGACTCTACCGCACCGATTCCGCACGGTAGAGCGCGCGCGGACGGAAGTAGGTTGCTGTTTTTCTGCAAAATGGATATACTGGTAGCAAAGGGATATGGTTGCAAAGGAGAGGCACGATGAAAAAACTGGAGATATACGGAGATTCGATTCTCAGAGGGGTGACGTACTCGGCAGAGACGGGACGGTACGAGCTGTACAGCAGGGATCGCTTTGCGGATCTGCGGGAAAGCGGAATTGAGACGGAAAACAATTCGCGTATGGGCGCAACGATCGATCGCGGTCTCACAATGCTCAAGAGGAAGCTCGGGGAGGACGCGGACGGGACGGTCGTTGTGTTCGAGTACGGCGGCAACGACTGCGACTATAAATGGGCGGACGTGTCCGAGAATCCCGACGGGGATTTTCTGCCGAACACGCCCGAGGATGTGTATACCGAGACGTACCGCGAGGCGATCTCTTATGCAAGATCGTGCGGTGCGACGCCCGTGATCGCATCTCTTGTGCCGATCGACGCGGAGAAATATATGCGCTGGATTTCGAGAAATCTCAGTTACGAGAACATTCTGCGCTGGCTGGGCGACGTGAGCATGCTCTCCCGCTGGCAGGAGTATTACAGCCGTACAGCGGAGCGGCTTGCCTATGAGACGGGTGCGCCCCTGCTTGATCTCAGGAGCACATTTCTGCTCTCACACGATTACAAATCGCTCCTGTGCGATGACGGAATCCACCCGACGGCGCGCGGTCACGCGATGATCGACGCGGCGATTGCGAAGTTTGTGAAGAAAATAGGATAAAGGAAAAGCGGTGCACGGCGTGCATCGCTTTTTGGCATAGGGAGACGAAACCTTGTAGGGGCAGGCGTCCTCGACTGCCCGAGAAAAGAAAAACAAGCGTACCTAAAAAGAGCGCACCTGTTACGACAGGCTTGACAACTTCTGACGGCGAAAACGGACAGTCGAGGACGCCTGTCCCTACAATAATAATGGATTTGCAGAGGCAAAAACGTACCGATTCGAATTGCATATAAGAAGCCAAAAACCCCACGCCCGAAAGGGCATGGGGTTGTTTTGGAGCTGCTACCCAGATTCGAACTGGGGACCTCATCCTTACCAAGGATGTGCTCTACCAACTGAGCCATAGCAGCATCACAGCGAATAATATTATAGCAGGCTCTTTCGGATTTGTCAAGAGTGTTTTTGAAATTCTTTTCGAAAATGCGCGAATTTCTTCAAAAATCCGATGGCGTGCGGAATAAATAAAAGAGAGCAGGTCTGTAAGCCGGGTTCTGTCGTGAACTGTCATCTATCTTCGCTTTACGTTGCCGCAAAACTTTAGCCACCCGCGCGCACGGTGATCGGGCCGATCGGGCGCACATACGGTGTTGCATCGGATAGGGTTTACAGCGCCCCCATGTTACCATGAGGCCGGGTGAGCTCTTACCTCGCCTTTCCACCCTTACCGATCGAGTAAACTCGCTCGGCGGTATATCTCTGTTGCACTATCCCGGGAGTCACCTCCGGCGGACGTTATCCGTTATCCTGCCCTATGATGCCCGGACTTTCCTCATGCCGCGACCTTTCGGCATAACGGCACGCGACAGTTTAACCTGCTCGCAATTATTATACAGCGGAATCCTGTTTTTTGTCAATAGGAAAATATGCCGGGCAACACGGTGCACCTTCCGAACTCCTTTTTCAAAACTTACGGGCATAGAATAGTTTTTGTGCGAATTTGGAAAAAACAACCCGGAGTTGGATTTTTTCATACATCTGAATGGTGGACTTTCGTGCAGATTTTCGGTATACTATATGCAACGGTACCGGAATTCTTTATTTAAGGAGAAATTTTATGACAGCCACCATTGGTCAGACAATCAAAAAACTCCGCAAGGCAAATGGATGGACGCAGGAAGAATTAGCATCAAAACTTAATATTTCCGCACAATCCGTTTCGAAATGGGAAACCGACCTTTGTTCGCCGGACCTTTCTCAGATCGTTCCGCTGACGACATTGTTCGGTGTTTCTGCCGATGTTCTCTTCGGTATCGCTCCGGATGCCATGGAGCGTGACATTGAGGAAGCCGTAAAGTTCTGCGAACTCCCCGAAACAACCAACGAACAAGCTCTTTCCGTATGGGAGAAACTGTATCACCGTTATCCGCACAACAATCACATCCGTTTTGAACTTGCTCAAACACACGAATTCATTGCTCACCCCGATGAACCGCGGGAAGTTTTTTTGGAACATTACCGTAATGCGGCGGCATATTACGAAAAAATCCTCGATGACTCCACCGATAACGAACTCCGAAGTAAAACAATCTATTCTCTCCACAGTGTTTACAGTATTCTTGGGGAGCGTGAAAATGTACTCCGTATTGCCAATATGGGTGGTGATTGGGGGACGCTAAGAGCAGAGATGCTCTCAAAAATCGACGGATACGAAGAAAAAACACTCTGGTGTCAGCAGATATTCCGATATTACGGCGAAGGAGCTGCATGGGCACTCATGGGAATGTCTTTTCCGGATCAAAACACAAAAATTTTCGCATATGAAACAGCGGTGAAGATTCTTGATCTTGTTTATTGCGATGGCAGCAAGACGTGGATTCACTATGCTTATGCTGCACTTTACAACGAACTTGCACAGATGTATGCGCGAGCAGAAAACCGTGAAGCAATGTATGCAACAATCGAAAAATGGTACGATTCATCGCTTTTTGCTGACAATTTACCCCTTGGCGAACACCGTTATTCCGCCAATCCTTTCATGAATCAAATCACCTACGATCACTCCTTTGCCACCTCCCACCGGGAACGTGACTGTATGCTCTTGCATCTTGATCATTCTGCTTTTGATGGTGTCCGCAACGATGAACGCTTTGTCGAACTACTCGAAAAAATCAACTCTATGCCCGGAATTGAATATCCGTAAAGTCAAAAACGGTGAGTCGCAAACTCACCGTTTTTTCTTGATCTTTGTTGTTGGGCGGGGATTTTTGCCCACACTGTTTCCATAAATACTTTGCACAAGGCTTGTTTTTGACTCCCTATCAGCAGAGGTGTGAGTGGCTTTTGTTTTGCAAGGTTTTCGCTTTTGCCCCTCCTAATCTCGTTCCTTTCTGTAAATTTTTCCAAATCCGCTCCGCCGTTTGCGCGGCATAAACGTGCATCTGCCTGCGCAAACTACGGTTGTGACTGTATAGCCGCACGGCGGCAGTATAGCAAAATCGGAGGAAAAATAAATGAAAAAACGGATATCTTTTCTTTTGGCGATCGCGTGCCTCATCGGTACGCTCACCTTTTCCGGCTGCGGAAAGAACAAAAATAATACCGATAACGGCACCGATACGGGCGACGGTACGAATGCGCAGAAAACGACCGTCAGCCTGAAAATCTGGAGCGCGCAGGACGACCAGCAGATGACAAAACAGATGTGCGAGGCGTACGCCGCCGCCAATACCGATAAGATTTACAATTTCAGCTACGGAGTTGTCGGCATCGGCGAGGCAAAGACGATGATCCTCGACGATCCGGATGCGGCGGCGGACGTGTTCCACTTTTCCAACGACCAGATCGCGGATCTTGTCGCGGCAGGCGCACTCGCCCAGATCGGCGGATCGTATAAGGAGACGGTGATTGCCGAAAACGGCGAAGGCTCCGTCGATGCCGCCACCGTGGACGGCAAGCTGTACGCCTTCCCCGCGACGGCGGACAACGGATATTTTCTCTATTATAACAAAGAGGTATTCCCCGAAGCACCCGATACGCTTGAGGAAATTCTCGCCGCCTGTACGGACGGTAAGCGCTTTGCCATGAAGATGTCCGACTCGTGGTACGTCGCATCGTTCTTCCTCACGGCGGGATGCTCCTTCTCCGAGGATAAAACGATTGACTTCAATACGGAGGCAGGTCTTGCCGCCGCCCGCGCCATGAATACCCTTGCCAAGGATCCGCGCTTCGTCAATTTCGGTACGGATTACGACTCCGCCGTCGTCTCCGCGTTCGGGGACGGATCGGTGATCGCATGCGTCTCCGGCACATGGCTTGCCGATAAGATTGCAAGCGAGATCGGCGAGGAAAATCTCGGTGCGGCAAAGCTGCCGAAGATCGAAATCGGCGGCGAGGAGATGCAGATGCGCGGCTTTGCGGGGTATAAGCTCGTCGGCGTGAATGCGTCCAGTGAGGCGCAGTCCGAGGCGGTGAAGCTGGCGGCATGGCTGACGAACGAGACGAATCAGATGAAGCGATTCACCGACCGCGGGATGGGTCCGTCCAACACCAAAGTCGCGCAGTCGGATGCCGTCCGTGAAAATGAGGTGCTTGCCGCACTGGCGGAGCAGCTGCAGTACTCCGTCTCGCAGAATAACGTGCCCGGCATCTACTGGACGGCGGCGGAGGGCTTCGGTACGGATATCGTCTCCGGCACCGTGTCCGATGAGGCTTTGCAGGGGATGCTTGATACCCTCGTCACCACGGTGAATAATCCGATCACGTAACGGGCGGTGGTCGTATGGCTGATCTCGACTATCTTTCCGCCTCGGCGCTGAAGCGGGCACGCATCCGCTTTTGCAGATGGGCAAAGTCGCTTCCCGGGCGGATCGGCTCGTTTTTTGCCTCGATTCCGCGCCGGATTGCGGGGGGGACGGCACGGATCGCTTCGGCGGTCGGCTCGTTTTTCCGGATCTTCATCCGCGGGGACGCCTTTACGAAGCTCTCCTTTTTTATCATGGGTGCCGGATGCCTTCGCCGCAGACGGTTTTTCACAGGCGCGTTTTATCTCCTTGCGCAGATTCTCTTTTGGATATTTTTCGCCTCCTTCGGCATAGTCTATATTGGGAAGCTCTCTACGCTTGGCACCGAGACGCAGGGGGAGATCTGGAACGACGAGCTCGGCATTTTTGAGTATACGAAGGGCGATAACTCCATGCTCGTCCTTCTGTACGGGATCGTGTCGGTGATCGTGTGCGCGCTGTACGTCTGGGTGTACGTCTCCTCCGTGCGCGCGTCGTACAGAGCGGAGAGGGAAGCCAAAGAGGGCATCCGTCCGCCGACTGTACGGGAGGGGCTCACCTCGCTCGCCAACGAGAATTTCCACAAAACGCTGCTGTTTCTGCCTACGCTCGCCGTGGTGATTTTCACCGTTTTGCCGCTGGTGTTTATGATCGCGATTTCCTTTACGAATTACGACCGCTTTCATATGCCGCCGGGCAATCTGTTCACGTGGGTGGGACTGGAGAACTTCCGTGCGATCTTCGGACTGTCCGATACGCCGCTGCTCGGCAAGACGTTCGGCGGGATTCTGTCCTGGACACTGATCTGGGCGTTTTTCGCCACGATCACGAACTACGTGCTCGGGATGCTTCTCGCGATTCTCATCAATAAAAAGGGCATCCGCCCGAAGAAGCTGTTCCGTACCGTGTTCGTTCTCACGATCGCGGTGCCGCAGTTCGTGTCGCTGATGTTCATGCGCAATCTTTTGGCGGATCACGGGCTGGTGAACGTCCTGCTTCAGCAGATCGGGCTGATCGAGGAGCCGATCCGCTTTCTCACAGACGGCACACTTGCGAAGATCACCGTCCTTCTCGTCAATATGTGGGTCGGTATCCCGTATTCGATGCTTATCACGACGGGCATCCTCATGAATATCCCGGAGGATCTGTACGAGGCGTCGCGCATTGACGGGGCGTCCCCCATGATGCAGTTTCGGAAAATCACCCTGCCGTATGTGCTTTTCATCACCACGCCGTATCTGATCACGCAGTTCGTCGGCAATATCAATAACTTCAACGTGATCTGGCTTCTGTCCGGCGGCGGACCGATGACGGGCGATTATTACCAGGGCGGTCGGACGGATCTGCTCATCACATGGCTGTACCGCATCACGACAGGCGAGCAGAATTACAAGCTTGCCTCCGTCATCGGCATTATCACGTTTGTGATCTGTGCGGCGTTCTCGCTGATCGTGTACAGCAGAAGCCTGTCGGGCAAGGAGGGGGATTTCCAGTGAAAAGGCGCAAAATTGCCGCAAATGTTTTAATTTACGCGATCCTGATTCTCCTCGCCGTGATCTGGGTTGCGCCGATTTTCTTTCTCGTCATCCATTCGTTCCGTGCGGAACCGGGCGCGACTGTGCAGTATCTGCTGCCGAAATCGCTGACGATCGACAATTACACGCGTCTGTTCACGGAGACGGAGCTGTTCAACTTCCCCCGGTGGTACAAAAACACGCTGATCGTGTCTGTGGCATCCTGTCTGCTTTCGACTTTGTATGTGCTGATGATCTCGTATGCGTTTTCGCGACTCCGTTTCCGCGGGCGTAGCGGTATGATGAAGGCGGGACTGATTCTCAATATGTTCCCGGGCTTTATGTCGATGATTGCGGTGTATTTCATTCTGAAGGCGGTCGGGCTGACGCAGTCGCTGCTCGCGCTTGTGCTCGTCTATTCGGGATCGTCGGCGCTGACGTATTATATCGCGAAGGGATTTTTTGATACGATCCCGACGGCACTCGACGAGGCGGCGCACATCGACGGCGCTTCCCGCGCGACGATCTTCTGGCGGATCACCCTGCCGCTCTCGAAGCCGATCATTGTGTACACGGTGCTGATGGCCTTCATGGCACCGTGGATGGATTATATCTTCGCCTCGGTCATTATGAAGGACAATTATGACAACTACACGGTGGCGCTGGGACTGTTCCAGCTGATCTCGAGAGAGAATATCTATCATTATTTCACGCGCTTCTGTGCGGGTGCGGTGCTCGTTGCCGTGCCGATCGCGCTTTTGTTCCTCTTTATGCAGAAGTATTATGTGGAGGGCGTGACAGGCGGCGCGGTGAAGGGGTAATGACGGGGGATTTTGCAGGAGGCGTTTAACGCGGAACGCCTCCTGCACCACCGCCACTGCCAATGCGAGGTTGCAAGCAACCTCGGGGCGGGTGGAAGATCCCCCCCCCTTGGATACCCCACCCCTGTGTTTGCGGGTAATTTCTGCAAAGCACACTACTTTTGCCAAAGCGGTGCCGCTGCGTTTAGAATCTCCCTCCTGCACCGACAGTGGGAGAGTTTGCAGAATTGCGCTGCGTTCTCCCGTATCAAACTGCACCTCCGCATATTGTTTCCGATACGGATTTGCACGTACAAATCCGCGCGCGATTCGTAGCCATCAATATTTCTGTTCGCCCGCGCGGGAGCGCGTCTTGTACAATGGCGTTTAGCTATTGTTTGCACTGCACGCCGATCATGACTCTCCGCAAAGATGAAGTCTAAGTGGTATGTTGTCACATGTTTCGCTGAAAGAACGCTATGAGGAGAGAATGGGGGTGTCGGGGGAAAGAGAGGACTCTTCCTTCTCTTTCCCCTGACCGTGGCGGTGGTGCAGGAGGTGTTCCACGTTTAACACCTCCTGCGTAAAGAATCGCCTCTCCCGCTGTTTGCAGACAGTAGTTTAACGAAAGAAATCCCCCCGAAAGGAGCCCCCTATGCGCCGATCCGGAATCCTTTTTCCCATCTCCTCCCTGCCGAGCCGATTCGGAATCGGCGGGATGGGTGCCTCTGCCCGCGATTTTGCCGATACACTTGCCGCCGCAGGACAGTCCGTGTGGCAGGTGCTTCCGTTGAATATCCCCGATTTCGTCCATTCACCGTATGCATCCCCGTCCGCATTTGCGGGAAATCCCATGCTCATCGATCCGGCAGAGCTTATAAGCGACAACCTCCTCACCGAAAGCGAGGTCGAATCCCTCGCGGGGATACCGTCCGCCGCCGTGGATTACCTCCGTGCCGATGCCGTCAAGGGAGAACTCCTCCGCCGCGCCTATGCGCGTTTTTGTGAGGACGGCACGCCGCGCATGCGGGAGGATTTCCTATCATTTTGCGAAAGAGAGACGTCGTGGCTTGCCGATTTCGCCCTGTTTGACGCGATCAAGGAGCGCGAGGGCGGGAAGCCCTTCTGGGAGTGGCAGGACGATCTCCGAGGACGCCGACCGGAGGCGATCACGGCGGCGCGAGCGAGACTTGCGGAGGAGATCCGCTGCCGTTGCTTCTGGCAGTTTCTCTTTCAGCGGCAGTTGAACGCCCTGCGCGCCTATCTCGCCGCGCGCGGCATCTCTCTTATGGGGGATATCCCGTTCTACGTCGCGAGTGACAGCGCGGACGTTTGGGCGCATCCCGAGCTCTTCTCAAAGGAAGAGGTCGCCGGCGTGCCGCCCGATTTTTTCACCGCAGACGGTCAGCTCTGGGGCAATCCGATCTACAACTGGGAAAGGATGCGCGAAGACGGCTACGCGTGGTGGATGCGCCGCCTCGCCCGATGCATACAGCTGTATGACGAGACGCGGCTCGATCACTTCCGCGCATTTGATTCGTACTATGTGATCCCGAAAGGAGCGCGGGACGCGCGATCCGGCACGTGGCGGCTGGGGGAGGGGAGAGCGTTTTTTGACGCTCTCCGTACCGCTTTGCCCGGGCTGATCCTCATTGCGGAGGATTTAGGCGATATTCCGCCCTCCGTCGGTGCGCTGCGCGAGTACGCCGCCGTGCCGGGGATGCGGATTCTGCAGTTCGCGTTCGGCTCAGACGCACAGAATCCGTTTCTGCCGCACAATTACGGCAGGGATACGGTCGTGTATCTCGGCACACACGACAACGATACGACGGCGGGCTTTCTTGCCGGCGCCGATCCGTACCTCCGCCGGCGGACAGCGGCATATCTCGGTATCCCCGACGGGGCGGATACGGGCACCTTTGTCCGTGCCATGATGCGTGCCGCTTCCGCTTCCGTGGCGGATACGGTCATCTTTACCGTGCAGGATTTTCTCTGCGAGGGGAGTGCCGCACGCATCAATACCCCCGCGAAGGTCGGCGGATGCTGGGAGTACGCACTGTCCGCGCCGCTCACAAAGGCGGATACGGCGTATCTTTCCGAGATTACCGCCCTGTACGGTCGAACCAATCTGAAAACAAGCGAGGACAAAGCACATGGATGATCTGAAATCGCGTCTGACAGCCGCCGCACGGGAGGCAGATCTCTCCCGCATGGATACGGCAGACGCTTATAACTTTATTGTACGTTTCGTGAAAGACAGCGTCCGCACACCTGTGCAGACGGAGGGCAGACGCGCGTACTATCTCTCCTCCGAGTTTCTGATGGGACGGCTGACGGAGGCGAATCTTTTTAATCTCGGCATTCGCGACAGCGTGTACGAGGCACTCCGAGAGGCAGGGTTTGATCCCGAACGGCTTTTGGAGATCCCCGATGCCGCGCTCGGAAACGGCGGACTCGGGCGTCTTGCGGCGTGCTTTCTGGAGGCGGCGGCAACGCACCGTATTCCCCTTTTTGGCTACGGACTCCGCTACCGCTACGGACTCTTTAAGCAGGATCTCGCCGCCGGATACCAGCGCGAGGAGGCGGATGACTGGACGAAATACGGCGATCCGTGGTCGGACAGACGGGAGAGCGACGCCGTGGAGGTGACAATCGGCGGCGAGCGCATCCGCGCCGTTCCGTACGATATGCCCGTGTACGGCTATGAGGGTGCGGTGGGCAATCTCCGTCTGTGGCAGGCGGAGGCGGTGCGCCCGTTTGATTTCGCCGCGTTTGATGCGGGTCGGTATGCAGAGGCATCTGCCGCATCGGAGCGTGCCTCGCGCCTGACTGCCGTTTTGTATCCGAACGATAATACCCCCGAGGGCAAACAGCTCCGCCTCAGTCAGCAGATCTTTCTCACCGCGGCGACGGTGGAGGATGTGCTCCGCTCGCAGGAGAGGGCGCACGAAAGCTGTGCGTCCTTGGCCGAGTACGCCGTCCTCCAGCTGAACGATACGCATCCCGTTCTGGCAATTCCGATGCTCATCACCGCACTGGAGAGACGCGGCATGCCGTTTGCAGAAGCGCTGGAGACCGCACGCCGCACCTTTGCGTACACGAATCATACAGTCATGACGGAAGCGCTCGAGGTGTGGGATGCGGCGCTTCTGCAGAGGCTCTCACCGGAGGCGATGGGTGCGATCGGTAAAATCCAGCAGGCACTGGAGAGGGAGTATCCCGACCGCACGGCGGATATGAACATTATCGATGGCGGACGGGTGCATATGGCGCGTCTCGCGACGTATGTTTCCTTCGCCGTCAACGGGGTCGCGCCGTTGCATACGGAGATTCTTACCCGCCGCGTGCTCGCACCGTGGTATGAACGCACGCCCGGGAAATTTTCAAACAAGACGAACGGTGTCACCCAGCGCCGCTTCCTCGCCGTGGCCAATCCGCCGCTTGCATCGTTTATCACGGAGCGTATCGGCGACGGCTGGGTGAAGAATTTCTCCGAGGTGGAAAAACTGCGCCCGTACCTGTCGGATGCACCGTCTCTGCGCGATCTTGCCGCCGTCAAGAGGGAGAATAAGCAGCGTCTCTGCCGCCGGATCGCCGAGCGGTGCGGGGAAAAGCTCGACGCGGATTTCCTTTTTGATATCCAGGTGAAACGGCTGCACGAGTACAAGCGGCAGCTTCTGAACGCGCTCTCGATCGTGTATTTCTATCAGGGTCTGCGCGACGGATCGATTCCCGATTTCACGCCGACGGCGTTTCTGTTCGGGGCAAAAAGTGCACCCGGCTACCACCGCGCGAAGGGGATCATCCGCTATATTCTGGAGATCGCAAAGCGCGTGAACGGCGATCCGCTCTGCGAGGGGCGTATGCGTGTGATCTTCGTTCCCGATTATAACGTATCGTGGGCGGAGGTGCTCATCCCGGCAGGCGATCTGTCGGAGCAGATCTCCATGGCAGGGACGGAGGCAAGCGGCACGGGCAACATGAAATTTATGATGAACGGCGCACCGACGCTCGGCACGTATGACGGCGCGAATCTGGAGATTCTCCGCGCGGTCGGGGAGGAGAACAACTACTTTTTCGGTGCCCGTGCGGAGGAGATCATCGCCGAAAGAGAGGCGAACGCATACGATCCGCGCAGGCTTTATGCGGAGGACGGTGCGCTTCGCCGTGCCGTGGATACGCTGATCGACGGTACGTTTGATGACGGCGGCACGGGCGCGTTTCGGGATCTGTACACGTCCCTGCTCGACGGCGCACCGTGGCACCGCGCGGATCACTACCGCGTGCTCGGCGATTTCCGCTCGTACGTGGAGGCGAAATCCCGTGCCGGCGCCGATTATCGGGACACGGAGGGCTATGCCCGCCGCGCACTTGCGAATATTGCCGCATCGGGCGAGTTTTCCGCCGATCGCACGGTGAAGGAGTACGCAAAGGAAATCTGGCGAGTATAAGAAAAAGCCACCCAATCGGGTGGCTTCCATAAAGCAGGTTTTACCTACCGCAACCTTGTAGGGCGGTGGCTTGTTGCCGCCGAAAACAAACGATATATGCAAAGAAAACGGCGGGAGATAAACCCCCGCCCTACAACAAGAGGAGTACGGACGATTTGTTCGTACTCCTTTTCACACGCCTTGCTCTGCAAGGGATACACCTTTTCGTTGTACTATCGGGCGGCAACATAGCCTTCCTCCGGGAGGAAGGTGGCACGCGGCAGGGGTTCCCCGAAGCGAATGAAATGAGCTTTGGGGGTTCGCTGCGATGCGTGACGGAAGGAGCCCGCGTTACTTTGAAATAAGCAATACCTTTCTTGTAACGCGCTCTCCCTCACCCGACTTCGTCGTGAGCTCCCTCCCGGAGGGAGCCTTTGGTTTGTGCGCCCCGAAAGTCCGTCTTCTTTTCCTGACAAGCACTGCTTTTGTGGACACAAAAGCGAAGCCCCGCACGAGGCGGGGCAAATTTTATTTGATAAGACTGTTTTTAAAATTCAAATATTCCTCATCATTATCAAAAAAGCTATCGTATCTGGGTAACAGCTTCTCAAAATATATCGTTGTCATAAATTCTTCTTGTGTACCCAAATCATCTATTGTTGAAAAATACAGAGGATTTCTCAAACCGATTTGATAATTTTCAGCTTTTGCATTTGGATTTAGGTATTTTGTCAACGAAGCAAATGTTTTCAATTCCTGCAAACATTCCTCTTTTTTACCAAGCTTTTTATATGCTTG
The DNA here is from genome assembly GCA_017466375.1 of Clostridia bacterium. Taxonomy (GTDB): domain Bacteria; phylum Bacillota; class Clostridia; order Oscillospirales; family CAG-272; genus SIG701. Next base: position 24,149 of record JAFTUH010000002.1, read on the forward strand.
TGCTTTTGCCTCAAAGTTCAAAAGCTTGTGACAGACGAAGAAATCTTCACA